>DASH01000042.1:103263-104447 GCA_002503705.1 Candidatus Woesearchaeota archaeon UBA153
TCTCTAAAATCATCCCGTACCCGATCAAGCGGAACCGGGTGCCGACGCGTCGAGAAATCGTGACGCGAGACCCGACGGCGGCGCAGATGGGCTTCTTGAGCCGGCACGCGACGCGCCCTTTCGACAAGTCGCTGACGATGCCGACGGTCGCGGCAGAGTTCACGTTCAGCATGAGCAATTCGTTCGGCAGGATTGGGTTGACTTTCAAGTCCTCGGCGCTGCCGACGACCCTGTCGAGAAGATGCGGCGCGAGCACGAGGTGCTCCCAGATGGGCGGCAATCTCCCCGGGATGCCAACAACGCTGCCAGTCAGAGAATCTGCGCGCACCACGCTGTGGTCGAGCGACGTCATCACGGCGATGGAACCGCCCGGGACGACTTTGTCGACGGTCACGCCGCCAGTCACCAAGCCGGTGATGGTCGTGAATAACGGCCGCGCCTTGATCTTGTTCGCCTCTTCGACGATGCGACCCGGCCGGATCTCGACGCGCGTTCCCTTGACGAGCGCGCCGCTCTTCAACGCGCCGCCGAGCACGCCGCCTTGCAGCTTGGCAGGGTTGGTTCCCGGCTTGTTCACGTCAAAACTCCTGGCGACGACCATGAACGGGTCCGCGTTCGCGTCTCGGATCGGCACGGTGAACGCGTCGAGCAGGACTTTGATGAGCGCGTCCACGTTCACGCCGCGCTGCGCGCTCATAGGCACGATCGGAGCGTCCGCGAACTTCGTGCCTTTGAGGAACTCCTTGATTTGCTGGTAGTTGCGCACCGCGCGCTCCTTCGGGACCAAGTCCACCTTGTTCTGGACGACGACGACCTTCTCGATGCCGCTGATCTCCAACGCCATCAAGTGTTCGCGCGTCTGCGGTTGCGGGCACGTCTCGTTCGCCGCGACCAACAGTAAGGCGCCGTCCATGATGGTCGCGCCGGAGAGCATCGTCGCCATGAGGCTCTCGTGGCCCGGAGCGTCGACCAGGCTGATCTTGAGCAACGGCTCGGTCGTGATCTGGTGTTCTGGGCAGACCTTCTTCGTCGTGTACGCGGCGACGCCCTCGCACGCGGGGCACTTGCGGAAGACGACATCCGCATATCCCAGTCTGATGGTGATGCCGCGCTTGACCTCTTCAGAGTGCGTGTCCGTCCACTTGCCGCTCAACCGCTCAGTCAGCGTCGTCTTGCCGTGGTCG
>DASH01000035.1 GCA_002503705.1 Candidatus Woesearchaeota archaeon UBA153
TCGCTCACGCTCGGCATGACGAAGACGTCGGCCATCTTGTACAGTTGCGCGCCTTGCGCTTGGTTGACGAAGCCGGGGAAGAGGACTTTGTTGCCGATGCCCAGGTCCGCGGCGCGCTCGATCATCCGAGGGAGCATGTCGCCGGTGCCGGCGAGGATGAACTTGACGTTCGGGTCGACCTCGAGGACTTTCCTGGCCGCCTCGATGAAGTAGTCGGGGCCTTTCTGCAACGTCACCCTGCCGAGGAAGAGGACGATCTTGTCGTCCGGGCTGATTTTGAAGCGTTGCTCGAAACTCGGCTCGACGGCGGAGACGGCGTTGTAGATGACCCGTGTTTTCCGGGCGTCGGTGTAGTACTGGTTGATGCAGCGTTGCCGGACGAGATTGCTGACGGTGATGACGATGTCCGCCGCGTCCATGCCGGCCTTCTCGATCGCGTAGACGCGCGAGTCGGCGTGGTGGCCGCCGGTCTTGTCGAACTCGGTGATGTGGACGTGGACGATGAGCGGCTTGCCCGTGAGCTTCTTCAGGCGCATCGCGGCGGGGAACGTCGTCCAGTCGTGCGCGTGGATGACGTCGAAGTCGCCGAGGAACGGGAGCAGGAGTTCCGCTTTCTCCGCGAAGCGTTCGATCTCCGCGAGGAGGTTGTGGCCGTAGAGTTTTCCGGAAGAGCCGTGCGTCTGGCCGAGGAGGCGCTGGTAGTCTGCGCGGTAGCTGTCCATGCTGCCGTACGGGGTCATGAGGCTGGGCACTCTCGCGAGGGTGATCTTGCTGTCCGCGACCAGGTTGTCCGCGACGAGAAGGTTGACGAAATCAGCGTGCACCGCTCGCGGGCCCGAGGGCATGAGGTAGGTGACGCTGACGCCTCGCTGGGCGAGCGCTTTCGTCAGTTCGTAGCAGACGACGCCGACCCCCCCAGCGAAGTAGGGCGGGAACTCCCACCCTAACATCAGCACCTTCACGACCTCACCCCTTCTTCCCTGACGGAAGCCCTCTTTTTTCTCAGGAGATTCGTCGTACCGCGGGCTCGTCATGAGCTCGTCATCGGTACGACGTCACCACTTCCCGACGCATTCCGGTCAAGGAGGGTTTATAAATCTTCTTCTTTTGTCGTCACGCGAACCGTCGGCGAGGAGTTTTCATTCAACAGTCCCTCCATTCGAAACTCAAATACTAAATTAGTAAATAACTATGATAAAAACGAAATATTTATAAATCTCCGACGGAAAAAGAACGAACGAGATGGAGTTCGAAAGCTTCACGACGACCGCGCGCTGGCAAATATTGGAACGCCTCGCCGAACGGGAGAAATCCGCGAGCGAAATCGCCGAAGAGACCGGCGCGAGCCTGGCGAACATCAGCCAACAGCTCAAGCTGCTCGAAGCGCACGGCCTCGTCAAACGCGTCAACACCGAGCACGTCGAAGGGGAGAAGCGCGGCGCTGGCAAGCCGCGCCAAGCGTTCGCGCTCGCCAAAGAGGTCGCCTTCCTCGCCCTCGTCAAGCGCGGCCTCGCGGCGAAGCGGACGCTGAAGCTCGACCCGCACCAGAAAGTCATCCTCGCGATCTGGGCGTTGGAGAAAGACCACGCGTACCTCGAACGGCTGTACTGGCAGCAAGAGGGACTCGTCGCGGAGAGCGTCGCGATCGCCGTCGTCGACTCGACGCCGGAGGAGATCCACCTCCTCGTCGTCGCGCCGGAAGAACGGCTGGACAAACTGCGCAAGGCGTACAGCAAGATCATCATCAAGCCCGCCGACGGGAACGAGAAGCGCGTCATCTCGTGGACGCACTCGTTCGAAGAGCTGCGCGAAGGGCTGTCGCGCGGCGAGGAGTACTTCAAGAAGCTACTCACCAAGCCGGCAATCATCGTGGACCGGGAAGACCTGCTCCGAACATTCCTTGATGAAGTCAAAGGGAAACGGTAGTGCCGCAACTGCTGATGAACGCCCGCCGAGGAGGCGAATGAACGCCGAGCGCGGAGCTCGGTACAACGCTGGCGCGGCAAAATTCGGAGTCGTCGTTCAGAGGCGTACGGACGTACTCGCAAGAACCCGGACGAGAAAATCCGGGCCGCGCCAGCGAACGTCGGCCAATGGCCGAGAGAACGATCAACGTCGAAAGCGGTGAGCGGAAAGAGAGGTGGTAGAGCATCGTCAGGTGGTATGGTGAACAAGCTCGCGAAACTGGTGAAAGAGGCCGAGTACGAGGACTTGCTGAAGCTGCGCAAGGACATCAACGAAGGGAACATGCTCCGGCTCGTCGAGGAGCGGATCGCGCAGTTCGAGAACCCGCACCGCGTCTGCCCGGTGTGCAACACGCCCATCGACCCGGAGACGGCGTTGACGCTCTACTTCGGCCCGAAAGGGCTGCGGCACCGCGCCTCGTTCGACGGCGAGGATTGCCTCGAGTACTTCGTGACGAAGCTGGCGAAGCCGAAGCAGCAACACCGATGAAAAGGGGCCGCGTTGAAAAAGTCGTGCGACCCTGCCTTGGCGGCCTCTCGAAACTGGTGTCCTGCCGGCTTGCGCCAAGCGGATTGCGCAGCCGGACGAGGATACGATGGCCGCCGCAGGGTCGCCGCGAAGCGAGACTTTCAACGCGGCCGTGAAAAGGAGAATTTTTAAAGGAAAGAGAAGGTGAAAGAAAGCATGGCACTGCACAAGCTCAAGCGCGATTTCGAAGAGCGCCGGAACGTCCTCATCGAGACGCTCCAGAAGAACAAGGACTCGTTGGAGTTGAGCAAGCAGCACCAAATCTACGGCGCCATCAAAGAGATCGAGAACTTCCTGAAGACCATCGACTTCCACCAAGAACAACAAGCGAACGGGCTTGACTTCGAACTGAAAGGGCGCGACGCTGACGACGAGCCGCGCGCGGAGAAGAGGGCGAAGCCATTCCACCGCGTCAAGACGCGGACGCGCGCGTGGTACGAAGGAGCGAAACGCGCCGTGCACGAGAAAGTCGTCAAGAAGGCCGGGCGCGCGGTGAAAGCGACGAAGCGCAAGCTCACGATGATCCGCGAGGTCGCGCGCGAAGTGAAAGAACGCTCGAAGCAGGAGCGAGAGCGGAAGGAAGAGTGAGTTCGAGAATTTGATATTCTACGGCGTCAACAGCCGTCGTTTCGCGCGCATGTAGACTCTGCCGTCGTCGTGCTTGACGACTTGGCGTTGGAGCATCCAGTCATTGCTGACCGTGACGAACGTGAGGATCCTGCCGCCGGTTATGTCAGTACTTGAAACGCTGTGAAACACCCTTTACACCCGAACGGAAAACTCCGGTCAGAACTATTTAAGGTTTTATATGCTTGAGAAGAATGAACGGATATACGATAACGTATACTACTGGCGAAATATTTTTATACGTGGGGGTTCACAGAACCACACCAGGGGGGAAACTATACCTGGCGAGCGGGCGTACCGAGCATGCCATTCATGTCTGACGACTTCGACGATTTGATGCGCGTCCAGCGCACCATGGCCGGCAGGCTCCGGCAGGAGAACGAAGTCGACCAGAAGGTGAAGATGCTCAGCCTCATCCAAGGTCTCAATCCTGACAAGCGCGGCCGCATCTTGACCGAGCAGATCGTCGTCGAAGGCCGCCAGCAGGGTTTCACGGAAGACGAGGTGGAACGCCTCCTCGACAGCCTGGAATCCGACGGTTACCTGAAGAAGGTCGACCACGGCATCATGATGTTGCTGTAGGACAGATATCTTTTCTCGAACGATTTCGCTGGGCGTCAGCCCAGTCCCGTGCTGGCGCGGCAGGAATTCATAGTCCGGGTTCCGTATCGTCGGTACGTACTCACGAGAAACTCACGACGTGCGAGGAACTCACGACGTACTGTGACGAGGAAAACCGTGCCGCGCCAGCTAGTGTCGGCCTATGGCCGAATGTCGTTGCGAACGAGAAAATCCGAGAGATTGTTCAGAGGAGAGACAAACTATATCGTCTTACATCTTCCCTATCGCGTCTAAGGACTTCCGGTGCCCCTTGACGATCTGGCTGAACTTCTCAAGTTCGTCCTTGACGACTTCGAGCCGCGATTCATCGTCTGAATGGTCTGATTTTGCCATCTTTAATCCACTCCTTGATTTCTTCGTGCGTATAAAAGTTTTCCCGTATTCCTCGGAGGGCGTTCGTGACCTGCGCGGGATCGTCCGGAATTCCGAACTTTCCCTTGTTGACGAGCAGGAATTCCTTCGTGACGAGGAAGGCCGTGCGTCGATTTCCGCTCGCGAAGACGTGCTGCTTGACGAGCCCTTGGAGGAGGACGACCGCCTTGTCGTGGATGTCACCCTCCCGTTCCCGACACAAGGTGAGCACCGCTTCAAGCTTTGCGCGGCTGAGCACAACCGCCTTGTCCGCTTTCTTCGCACTTATGAGCGTGATGGCGAGAATGTTGAACTCGATAACCCTCTCGGCTGACGGATACGTCACTCGACTCATCGTGCCGAGGAAGAGGGAACGAATGTTTATAAATTCTTTGACGGTGAAGAGAGCGAGCAGGACGGTGTTGCGAACGAGGAATTCCTAAAACGGATGCCCTTTCGTGAACTCTTTCGGGTCCACTTTCAGCAGGCCGAGCTCTTTCGCCGTCAAGACCGCGATAATCGTCTGGGAATCCTTGATCGTCCCGTCAAGCACCATCTCGTACACTTGCGTCGGCGTGAACTCGTGCGCAGTCATGCCGCGCTCGGCATCATCCAAGCGCTGCTTCGTCTTCACGAGTTTCGTCGCGACGAAGAGATGGATCGTGCACCTCATCGCGGGCGCCAAGACGTACTCGGCAATCTTGCGTAACTCTTTCGCCTTATACCCCGCTTCCTCTTCGCACTCGCGCAGCGCGGCGTCCTCTTCGCATTCGCCCGCGTCGATAATCCCGCCGGGGAGCTCGTACACCCACCCGTGGTTGAACGGCCGGAACGAGTGGACCAAAACGACGTTCCCGTTGTCGAGGAGGGGCAGGGCGAACGCGCCGTCCGGGACGCCGGCGATGAACGTCTCGCGAGCCTTGCCGTCACCCCAGTCCATCAAGACCTTGTCGAGCCACGCGTACTCGTTCCCGAGGCGGCCGAGCGTCTTGATGATTCGCTTCGGCGGGACGTCGGTCGTCGGCTTAGAAGGGCTCTTCTCGTTTTTCATCGTCTTGCTCTTCACGGACTTCTTTTCGTCAGTCTTCACGGGCATGAGCATCAACCTCGGGATGCGTGTCGTGAATGAGAAGCGCTTAATAACTTTTACGATGGAACTTGATAACTTTCACGATGGAAAATACTCTCTGACTAATACCCGAACAGCTTCTTCTGGCTGCTCCCCGCGACGAGGTCGTCGAAGCTCGTGTCGTAGAACCCGAGGACTGAGTCGGCGAGCGGTTTGACTTGCTTCTCGAGGTAGTGGTCGTAGTCGATCGCCGCGGTCACGTACTTCAACGGCTCGGGACCGTTCAGCGTCATGACGTACTCGATGACCGGGCTCTCGATCTTGCCCTCTTTCTCTTCCAGGATGCGCGCGGCCTTGACGTGCGGCGGCGTCGTCTTCTCGTACTCGGCAAGCTCCTTCCGGATCGACTTGCGGTAGACGAGCAGGTCGTCGTGCTTGCCCGCCTTCACATCGGCGACGAACTTCTTGACGTACCCAGCAACCTCCTCCTCGTGGAAGATGCGGTTCAAGAGTTCCATCTGGAACTGCTTCGCGAGCTCGGTCCAGTCGCGGCGCACGAACTCGAGGCCGGTGAAATCCAACTCCTCGCCGTGCTCCTTGACGAGCAAGCCGGCGTATCGTTTCTTCGCGCCCTCCTCCTTGCCGCGCAGTTTCGGCATCAGGAACTTCCGGTAGACTTTCTCCGCCTGTATCTCCATGAAGTTCTCGCGATGGTACTCTTTCCACACGGACTCTTTGTAGAATGAATTGATAGCGTCCTGGATGCGCGTGCCGATGGCCCTCGCGTCTTTCACGTCGGTAGCGTTCGTCTTGACGAAAACGCTGTCCGTGTCTCCGTAAATCACTTCATACCCCATCCCTTCGATGCGTTCGGCGGCGAGCTTGATGAATTGGCGCGCGTAGCTCGTGATCGCGTTCCCGGTGTCGAGCGAGTAGAACCTGCAGTTCGGGCTGGCGAGGACGCCGAAGAAACTGTTCATCAACGTCTTCAACGCGAGCGAGGCGACCGCGTCCTTGCGCCGCTTCGCGGCATCGCGCTCGCGCCAGAGCTTCTCGATAATCGCGGGGAGGATGCCCTCGTCGTTCTTGAACGCCGCGCCGTTCGGCGCGACGACGACGTCTTTCGTCGAGTGCCCGGGACGATTCTCGGCGAGGCGCTTCTCGACCCGCGACGCGGGATCGATGTTGAACGTGCGGATAATACTCGGGTACATCGACTTGAAGTCGAGAACGAGGATGTGGTCATAGATACCTGGCTTGGACTCGCGGACGAAGCCGCCGGTGATGCGCTCGTCGCTCTCGACGAACTGTCCAGACGGCCCTACCAGGCCTTTCGCGTGCAACGCTCGCAAGTAGACACTGTCGAAGCTCGCGATTGAGGCGCGGACGCGGTCCATCGTCAAGCCGGTGAGCATGGAGCGTTTGACGGTGAGCTCGACGAGCTGCGCCTTCGCCAAGATTTTCAGGACGAGCCTCGCGTCTTCGAGATTGTACGCGACGAGATGGCCGGGGTCTTCAAGGTACAACCGTTCAATCTCTCGATGACGGTCGTCGCCCTTCAGCAATTTACCCTCACCGAGGAACTCTTGCGCGGCAGTCTCGAGCTTGTAGTCGTCCAGGCGGATGAAGCTGCTTCTGAGGAGGTGGATGCCGTCGAGGACCGCGCGGCCCGCGAACTCAGCCGTCGAGTCTCGCAAGAACTCCTTCTCGATTCTGAGCGTTGAGGGCCATTCCGCGCGGCCGAGGATGAACGGGACCTTGTGCTTGTCGAAGCGCTCTTTCAGGAAGGCGAAGTCGAAGTCGATGACGTTCCAGCCCGTGACGATGTCCGGGTCCCACGACTGCAGCAGAGCGCTGAAACGCTCGAGCAAGGCCTTCTCGTCGTCGTAGATCTCGACCTGCGCGAGTTTCGGCGCGTGCTTCCACGACGCGCTCTTCATGAGCAGCGTGACGTGCTTGTCGTTCGTCGCGAGGCTCAACGCGTACAACTGTTCGCCGTCAAGGCTCGTCTCGATGTCGAGGCTGAGCGTGACGAGTTGCGGCGTGTAATCGACCGGCGTCAAGACCGGCTCTTCGTAGATGCGGCTGACGTAGCGTCCTTGTTTGTGGTCGCCGTGGATGTCCAGCGTGGCGAGGATGCCGTGGTCCATCAGGAAGCGCATCGTGAACCGGATGTCCGCTTCATAGCAGATGATGCCGCTCGACTCGAACGCTTGACGCGCCATAGGAACGTCTTTCGGCAGCGTGAAGACCGCTTTGACGACCTCGTGGCCATCCATGGACGCGATCTTTTGTTCGGGGTGGACGAGGTCGAACGCGGCGATCTTCTGCGCCTTCGCCGCATCCTTTTCGCGGATGTAGAAATACGGTTTGAAGTTGTTAATCGTCAAGAAGGACTCGCCGTTCGCGAGCCGTCCGAACAGGTAGACGTACGCCTTGCCATCAATGAGACGATACGTCGCGTCGACGATAAACCCCTTCATGGCCTTGAGAAAGGGAGGGGGTTATAAAAAGGTGGCGGCGGTCGAGAGGAATGCTCAACCAGAAGGAACGAAAAACTTATATATTAATACCGTATTACTACCGTATTAATACGATGTGAAGGTGCAAACCATGGTACAGGCGATCATCAGCATTTCAGACGAGTCAAACAACGTGCTGAACGTCATCAAGGCGAAATACGCCCTCAAGGACAAGTCTGCGGCAATCGATTTGATGGCGCAGCAGTACGAAGAGCTCGTCCTCGAGCCCGAACTCCGACCGGCGTACGTCAAACGCGCCGTGAAGATAGGGACTGAGAAACCCGTCCGCGTCGGGAGCGCGGCCGCGCTGCGCGCGAGGTACGCGTGATGTACGCGCTCGACGTCAGGCCGTCACTCGACCGGAAGCTGCGCCGCCTCTCGCGGCAGGAGCCGAGACGGTTCGAGCTCGTGCTGAAGAAAGCGGGGGAAATCGCGCTGAACCCGCAGCATTACAAGAACCTGCGCGCGCCGCTCAACCACCTGAAACGCATCCATATCGACGCGAGCTTCGTCCTCACGTTCTCGGTCGACGAGGAGCGCAAGCGCGTCATCCTCGAGGACTTCGACCATCACGACCGGATCTACCGGCGGTGAGAGAGAATGATGCGTTGCACGTGGGAGTATGATGACGCGGAGGACGGCCTGTTCCTCTCTCTCGGCCGGTCGAACGAGAGCGTCGAGCTGCGCGACGGCGTCATCCTCGACCTCGACAAGGCCGGCAAGGTCGTCGGCCTGGAACTCTTCGACGCGTCGCGCCTCTTCAAGGCGTTGGGCAGCGGCGGCGTGACGAAGAAAGACCTGCAAGCGCTCTCTGAAGTCAGCGTCGCGTTCACGAAGTGGCGCCACTACTTCGTCATCGAGCCGGAGCTGCGCGGCGCGCGCCAGCTCAAAGAGAAGCTCACGATACCCGCAGCGGACGGCCAGAGCGAACTGTTAGCAGCGGTGGCGTGAGGGACTCTTTCGTCATCGTCAGCTTGGTTCTTCAGCTTTTTCGAGGCTTTTCGCAAGTCGTTCTCTCAAGCGGTAGGTGTTCGCGTGCTTGGCGTACGAACTCCATCCTTGAAACGTGTCGAGTATCTCGCCGATGGTCGTCTCGCCTATTGCGCGTGCTTCCACCATCATCCCGAGCTTTCGCGTGATGCTGCGGATGTTCTTCGTTCGAAGGAGTCGGTGGCGCGGATAGACGCGATAGCCGAGGAGCGGGACGCCGCTCGCGGCGGGAATGATGCGGCACTTGTCGGGATGGAGCGCGAGCTTGAGGCGCTCCTCGAGGAATTCGCCGATCCGTTTCTGGTGGTCGGCGAGGACACTCTTGTTGTTGTGGATGATGACAAAGTCGTCGACGTACCGGAGGTAGTGTTTCGCCTTGAGCGTGTGCTTGACGTACTGGTCAAGCTCGTCGAGGTAGACGTTCGCGAAGAACTGGCTCGTCCAATTGCCGAGCGGCATCCCTTTCCCTGCTTTCTCTGTCGGGTGGTTGTCGAGGATGAGATGAGCGAGGCTGAGAACTCGCTCGTCATCGACTCGTCGCCGCAGGAGGGCGATGAGGACGTCGTGGTCGACCGTGTCGAAGTAATGCCTGATGTCTGCCTTGAGGACGAAGCACCGCCACGTGTTGTTCCGCGATGCTTCGCGCTGGAAGCGCTCGAAGCGCAGGACCGCCGTGAGTGCGCCCTTGCCTTTCCGGCTCGCGTAGCTGTCGCTGATGAACCGCGGCTCGAAGATCGGCTGGAGGATGTTGACGAGGGCGTGGTGGACGACGCGGTCGCGGAAGTCGCTCACGCTGATGAGCCGCGTCTTCGGGTCTCGCAGGACGAACCGCCGCAGCGGGCGCGGACGGTACGCCCAGGTCTGGAGTTCCCATCGGAGGAGCGCGAGGTTGTGCCGCCAGTGCTCCGAGAACTCTTTGACACGCGGGTTGTTCGTCTTGCCGCGTCGCGCCTTCTCGTACGCGAGCTGGAGGTTCTCCTTGCCGCAGAACCGTTCGTAGAGAGCGAGCATGAAAGTCCCCGTCGGTGCTATTCGCGCGACGCCCTGTTGTCGTTGTTGCCGTTCAGGTTGTACCTGTTGTCGTGGTTGCCGCGGCCCACAGGCCCCGCAGTAGCCCCGCCACCGTTTGTCCTTCACCGCTGCTTCAGCAACTCGCTGGTTGGTTGTCGCAGCTGTATTTCATGGCAACTCTCTGCAGTACGTTGTTGCCCTGATGGCGGGACGTGTAGCCCCCTGCCGAGGCGAGGTCTTCGCCATGCGGCAGTCTTGAACGGGGACTATGAGAGATGTGATGTTTTCACCTAACCTTCGTTTCCTGTGGAACTATTTTTTTGCCCCGCGCGACGCCCAGCCGAGGCCGCCGCGGCCCACAGGCCTAATGATACCTTCGGGCGGGAGGTATATCTGAGCCCGTCGATTGCCTGCTTGCATCTCTTGCGGGAGCTGCGCGAACGAACGTCCGTAGTGGTATAAGATGAACTCCGGGGAGAACATGTTCAAGTCGAGCCACGACGTCGACTGTGCGTTCCCGATGGCGAACTCTTTCCGTTCCGTGTGCTTGAGCGTGCCGTTGACGCCGTAGTCGCTGCCGTTCCAGACGAGATTCTCGGGATCGCGGTACGCGACGAGGACCGATCCTTTGCGCTCCCACGCCATGCTCGTCCACTCGCCGTAGCTCTCCACCATGTTCTTCGCGACGTCAGCGTTCACGCCGGAAAGCTTGCTCTCGAGGCCGTCGCTGAGCAGGCTGAAGATCTCTGCTGGTAGCAGGTGACGGTCATAGCCTGCCTGACGGAGCCGTTGCAGGCTGTCAGGATAGTAGAAGATCTTCTTCTGGTTGTTCTCAGAGACGAGGGGGTGCTCGATAGTGAGACCTTTATAGCTCGCCGCGGTGTCGCCGGGCTGCGGCGGAGATGGCGGTCGCGGCTGGAGGAGAGCGTGGCGGCGCTCCGCCCGCTCCTCGGGCGTCATGTGGATAGTGATGAGCGGTTTCATTGCGTTTTCACCGGAGGTACGCTTTCTCGGTCTTGCCGAGGACGTGCTTGAAGATGTTCGGCGTCGTGCCGTGGATGACTTCCGCGCCGGCCTGCCGGAGGTGTTCCGCGTTCGAGATGCTCGTAATCGCGTAGATCGTCACGCGGTTCTGCGCGTTGCGGCCGCGGAACGTCCTGATGGCGTTGACCGCCTCCTGCTCGTTCGCGAGGAACGTGTCGGTGATGATGAGGGAGAGTCGTGGATCGTCCGCCGGCGTGTCGAGGAACTCCTTGATGGGGAAGGTCGTGTCGCCGTTCTGGTAGACGACGAGGTTCTTGTAGATGAGGTGGAGGTCGGCGGTGCGCGCCTGTGTGAAGGCCTTGCCGGAGTAGTTGATGCTGCGCACGCCGCGCGCTATCGCGCGTCGCGCCGCGACGAACCCAGCGAGCACGGGCAAGCTTGTCTCCTCAACGGGATTGGGCATGCTGCCGCTGCTGTCGAGGTAGAGGTCGAGCGTCGGGATGACTTCCTGCTCGCCGCCCCGCACGGTCGTCGTGCGCGAGCGCCATTGCTTCGTCGTCACGCCGGGCAGGACTGCGCCGCTCGTCATCAGGGTGTGCTGCACGTCCAGATTGCTGACGGGTTCGCTGGGAGTCCAGGGGATGACGCTGAACGGGCTGGTGCGCGGTCGGCCGAAGGGCTTGGTCGCGAACTTGACGTTGTACTTGCTGGCGAGCCGCTCGTAGAAGCTGATGCTCGCCTGGACCGGGTCGCCGATGCCGATGCCCGCGAGGAGGCCGCGATACTCTTTGACCGCGCTCTTATTCGTGGGGAGCCCGTCGGTGCCGGGCTTGCTGATCTCGCGGGCGAGCTCTCCCAGGGCACGCTCGCGCTCCTCCGGCGTCATCTTGCCGAGGTCTGGCGTGTTCTCGCTCGCGGTCGTGTCGACGCCGCCGTTCCCGCCGGACTCGCTGCTCTCGCCGCCCTTGCCGTCTTTCTTGTCCTGCTCCATGAAGGGCGCGATGAGGCGCGCGTACTCGCTGATGGTCTCCTGCCACGTTCGCTTGTTGATGAGGACTCGCTCTTTGAGCATGGCAGCAATCTGTTCGGCCGCCTTTTCCTCCTTGCCCGCAATCTTGGTCTCGTCCGAGAGGAGCTTGGAGTTCCAGAGGCGTTCGCAGCTGCGCATGTAGACGCGCCACAGCGCGCTCTCCGCTTTCTGCGGCGTGGAGACTTCCCGGTAGAAGTAATTGATCTCGTCGTGGCCGGTGCGCGCGAGTTGCGTGTTGATGATAGTATCGGTGTAAAGATTCATGATGGGGTGGGCGAGCCCTTCCTTCTTGGGCAACGCCTCGGCGATGGCGTGCTGAAGCAGGAGGAGCGTCGTCGCGTCGTACGGGCAGAGGTAGTAGCCTATCTCGTGCTTGGCGATGAAACGGCAGGTCTTGGCGAAGTCCGACGCTTGCCGGTCTATTTCAGGAAGGTTCGCGTAGACTTGGAACTCAGGGAATTTCATGAAGGCGAGTTGGCTCGGGAGCGCTTTGCTCGCGTCGCCGCCGAACGCCGCAATCTCTTCGAGGGTGCGCGCGGCCTTGATGGTGGGGATGCGCGGCTGGCCCCAGGCGATGCGCGCGTCGCGCTCCACCTCGCGGAGGAGCGTGCCGAGTTCTTCGGGCGTGTACTCTGCCAGTCGTTTCGGCGTGCTCGTCATTTCATACAACCTTCGTTTCCTGTGGAACTATTTTTTTGCCCCGCGCGACGCCCTGATGACGTAGTAGCCGAACAGGTTGGACCAGCTGTCGAGGAGGCCGCGGCCCACAGGCCGGATGATTCCCTCGGGCGGCAAGTAGAATCCCCCATTCTTCTGTATGTCGCTCGGGAGCTGGGCATAGGGCTTGCTCCAGAGGTACTCGATGAAGTCCGGCGCGATCTTGGAGATTTCACTGAGAGGATTGTACTCTTCCGCCTTGAGCGCGAGTGCCTTCGTCTTCTTGAAGCGCCCTTTCGTCGGCACGGTCTTGGCGAGGGGGAACGTCCGCTCTTCCGTGCTGGCGAGCGTGCCGTTGACAGCGTAGTCGCTCCCGTTCCACACGAGGCCGACAGGGTCGCGATAGAGGTGGATGACGCGATTCTCAATCTTGACCGCCATACTCATCCACTCACCATAGCTTTCAAGCATGTTCTGCGCGACAACCGCGGGCTGGCCGGAGAGTTTTCCTTCAAGGGAATCGATGATGAGACCGAACGCTTCCGCGGGGCGCAGATGGCGTTCGTATCCGGCTTGCTTGAGCCGTTCGAGGCTCTTCTCGTAATGGAAAAGCTCTTTACTCCCGCCACCATCACACGGTATCGGGTGCTCGATGCGCAACGCATGGTAGTTCGCCGCGCCGTCGGGAGGTTGCTGGCTGACCGGTCGCGGTTGGAGGAGCGCGTGACGGCGCTCCGCCCGCTCCTCGGGCGTCATGTGGATAGTGATAAGCGGCTTCATCGTGTTTTCACCCGACCTTCATTTCTTATGGAACTATTTTTTTGCCCCGCGCGACGCCCTGCCGCCGCTGCCGCCGCCCCGGTAGCACCAGCCGCGGCCGCCGCGGCCCACAGGCCAGAACGTGCCGTCGTTGTGGAAATAGACTTGCGCTCGTTTCCCTCCCGCTTTCATCTCTTGGGGGAGTTGCGCGAACGACCGCCCATAATGATACTGCGTGAACGAGTCCGGGAGCGCTTGCAAGTCAATCCACTGCGTGCTCGGCTGCGAGCCGATGTCGAGCGTGAGCGTCGGTGCGACCGGACGCGCCAAGGCGTACGCACTGCCGTCCCAAGAGACGACCGGATACTCGTACACGAGAAGGTTCGTCCCTTGCTTCTTCCAAGCGAGGCTCAACCATTCGCCGTAGCTCGAAACCATGTCCTGCGCGATGGCGGCGACCGGTCCGGAGAGCTTCGATTCGAGAGAGTCGATGAGGAGGCCGAATGCCTCCGAAGCGAACAAATGACGCAGATACCCCGCCTGCACGAGCCGCGCCTCGCTCGCATCATACGTGAGCAAGTCCTTCTCGCTGCCGCCGGTGCGTGGAGCGGACGGCTCGATGATGAGGCGCTGATACGAAACAGCAGAAGGGACGCCAGGCGGACTCGGGTTCGCCGGTCGCGGCTCGAGGAGCCGCGCGAGACGCTCCGCACGCTCCTCCGGAGTCAATGAAACATGAATGAGTGGCTTCACGAATTTTCACCTAACCTTCGTTTCTTATGGAACTATTTTTTTGCCCCGCGCGACGCCCAGACGCCGTCGCCGCCCAGGAGGTACCTGTAGCGGCGCGGTAGCCGCGGCCCACAGGCCGGATGATTCCCTCGGGCGGCAAGTAGAGTCCGCCATTCTTCTGAATCTCTTGAGGAAGCTGATCGTAGGGCTTGCTCCACAAGTACTCGACGAGCGCGGGCGCGACCTGATGAAGCACCGGAAGAGCGTGATACGAGTCCGGCTTGAGCGCGACGCGTCGCGTCTTGGTCAGGACCCTCTTCTGCGGCACCGTCGCGGTTCGCAGAAAGCCCTTCTCCTCACTGGAACGCAGCGTCGTGACGCCATAATCATTGCCGTTCCAGAATAACTCTTCAGGGTCCTGATACGTACGGATGACCTCTCCCTCGACCTTGATGGCCATGCTCGTCCACTCGCCGTAGCTCTCCAGCATATTCTTCGCGACTTCCGCGTCACGGCCGGAAAGCTTCCCTTCAAGATTGTCGACGAGAATGCTGAAGATCTCCGCCGGCCGCAAGTGACGCTGAAAGCCAGCGCTCTTCAGCCGTTCGAGACTCGTCTCATAATGGAACAACGTCTTCTCAGTATTGTTATACGGGACTGGGTGCTCGATCTGCAAACCCTTGTAGTCCGCGAACGCGGCGCCGCTCGCTCCCGGAGGCGCTTGCCGCGGCGCGAGCAGCGCACGCAGGCGTTCCTCTTTCTCCCCGGACGTCATCGAGACGCGGATGAGCGGCTTCAATGTTGCAGCCTCATCTTTTCATTGTACTCGGTCTCGAGGTGCTTGGCGAGGGTGATGCCGTACGGGTGCTGCCACGAGCAGAGCGAACTGATGGCGTTCGCCGTGATGTCGCGGCGCTTCCCGGCCTGCGCGTCGTCGCCGATCGCCTCCATCGCGACCGCGTAGTCGAGGAGCGCAGGAGCGCCCGCCACGGCGGCATAGTCGAGGTCCACTTGCTCGAGCGTGTGCTGGGCGAAACCGATCCGGTCGTTCGCATAGACCTTGTGCTGCTGCAGGAGTTTCTCGCTCGGAGTGAGCTTGTGCCACGTGCAGTACGGCCAGACGGCGCGCACGCTCTCCAGGTCGACGGTTTGTTTGCCGGTGAACCAGGAGAGTGCTGCGGCGTAGCGCGTCAGCGCCTTCGCCGTGCGGACGCTGAGTTCGTTGCGCGTGAGCGTGTGCGCGAACGCGTCGAAGTGCGCGCCCGGCGCCTCCTCTTCGGCCCACGCGTTCCCTTTCGTCATGCGTGCGACCTCCTTGCTGGAGGATTCGGAGAAGCGCAGCGCGGCGATGGCGAACTGGAGGTACTCGCGAACGCCATCCTCGAGAGGGACCGCGAGAATCTCCTTCCGGATGGAGTCGTACTCTGCGGGCGCGATGTTCGTCTCGTTCGGGATCTCGAGCAGCTTGGCGAGGTCGCCGTTCAGCTTCTCGTCGCCGCGGCTGTAGATGCGCTCCAAGTCCCACGGCTGCGGGCTCGTCACGACGACCGCGGCGTCGAAGCGGTCCTTAGCGGGCGGCGGCAACTCGAACGTGCCGGCGTCGGTGTAGTTCGCGGTGGCGAACAACGGTCCGTCGGTCGAGCGGAGCAGCGTGTCACCGTAGACGGCGACGCCGTTGTCGATGAGCCGGAGGATGATGCTGAGCTTGTCCGCGTCGAGGCGGTTGATCTCGTCGATGATCTTGACGCGAGAGGTGAGGAACTTACGGGGCAAGACCTCTTCGACTCCCTCCTTGATGAGCTTGCCAGTGTGGTAGCGGGCCACCATCTGCTCCATCGTCTGTTGCGGATGGCCTTGAATCGTGGACTGCAGGATCTCCTCGAGCGGCTGTCCGGTGAAGAAGTGGCCGGCGAACTCCGCGCCCGTCGTCTTGCCGATGCCCGGCGCTCCCGTAAGAAGCATGGTGCCGTGCTTGAGCAACGAAGTGAGCGTTGCGAAGAGGAGAGGGCTGGCGTATGCCTGTCCGCCCGGCTGGAGGAGCCGGAAGGCGTAGTTCTCCGCGCCTGCCGGGAACGTCTCGTGCGGCCCGAGGAAGACGTCGGCGTTCGTGTTCACGTAGAGGCCGCGGTCGTTGATGAGATGGTAGAGCGTGTGGACGCGCTGGTTGAGCGATGGTGGACTCATGACTGATGTCTGACATTTAGGCG
>DASH01000020.1 GCA_002503705.1 Candidatus Woesearchaeota archaeon UBA153
CGCCTAAATGTCAGACATCAGTTCAAGAACTTTTCGCCGCACTCCGTCGTCGCGCCGCGATTCCCGTCGCTTCGTTCCTCGTTCGCGGTTCAACTACAGCCGGTCGTCGCTCCGCAATCTTCGCAGAGCGCGCACGTCCCGTTCCGCTTGAGCCGTAGCGAGCCGCAGCCCGGGCACTTGTCGCCAGTGTAGCCTTTCGCGCGCGCCTCGAGGACCTTGCGCTCTTGTTCAGAGATCTTCTCGCGCTTGACGGAACTACTCGAACCAGTACTCGTCGTACTCCTCTCATTCCGCAACGGTTTGACGTCCTTGAGATGCACGAGGTCTTGTCGTCCGAGATATTCGTGGCCCAAGACCCTGAAAAGATAGTCGACGGGCGACGTCGCGTTCTTGATCGCGATATCCTCGTAGACCGGCCCGCCGGGCGGGAAGTCCGTGAACGTGAACGAGTCGACGAGTTCGGAGAGCGGGATGCCGTGCTGGACGGCGAAGCTGACGAGGTCGGAGTACGCGGCGAGCAAGCCCTGATACTCCGGCGTCTCGCCATCCAGCGTCATCGAGACCGTGCCGAGACTGCCGTCCTCGTACTCGCGCGTCACGACGCGAACGTTCTTGTCGACGATCGTTCCCGAGCGAGCGACGCCCTCCCATTCCGGCGTGCCCGCGTGGCGCGCGGCAATCCCGCGCTGCACCGCTTCCGGCGTCACGCTCGCCTCGTCCACGTCATCCTCGTCGAACGCGCTCAAGTCTTCAGAGATCGTGTTCAACGGCTGGCTGAGTTTCGAGCCGTCACGGTAGAGCGCGTTCGCCTTCAACATCAGCTTCCAGCTCGACAGGTACGCGTCGCTGATCTCGGCGATCGTCGCGTGGTTGGGCATGTTGACCGTCTTGCTGATCGCTCCGCTGATGAACGGTTGCGCCGCCGCCATCGCCTTGATGTGCGACTGGTACGACAAGTATCGTCGCCCTTTCCGGCCGCACTTGCTCGCGCAGTCGAACACGGGCAAGTGCTCCCCTTTCAAGCCGGGAGCGCCTTCGAGCGTCATCGTGCCGCAGACGTGCTCGTTCGCCGCCTCGATCTCCTCCTTGGAGAAGCCCAGGCCTTGCAAGAGATTGAACCCCGCGTCTTCATACCGTTCTTTCTCGAACCCGAGCGTGCGCATCGCCTCGTCGCCGAGCGTGTGGCGGTTGAAGACGAACTGGATGTCGAACGCTGACGGTAATTGCTTCTCCGCGGCCGCGAGCAGCTCCTTCGTGAACCCTTTCTCGAGCAGTTGCTCGTGCGTCACCGCTTTCGCGCCTTGCAGCGTGCCGTGGCCGACCGCGTGCTTGATGATCGCGTCGATCTGCGTCGGCGTGTAGCCGAGCTTGGCGAGCGCCGCCGGCACGCCCTGATTGATAATCTTGAAGTACCCGCCGCCGGCGAGCTTCTTGAACTTGACGAGGGCGAAATCCGGCTCGATGCCCGTCGTGTCGCAATCCATCAACAAGCCGATCGTCCCGGTCGGCGCGATCACGGTGACTTGCGCGTTCCGGTACCCGTGCTGTTCGCCGTTCGCCAACGCGTCATCCCACGCCTTCCGCGCCGACGCGAGCAACGCGGGAGGGCAGTGTTTCGGGTCGATGCCGACCGGCGTCACCGTGAGGCCTTCATACTCGCTCTTCTCGGCGTCGTACGCCGCGCGACGATGGTTCCTGATGACGCGCAACATGTGCTCCTTGTTCTTCGCGTACCCGTCGAACGGGCCGTGCGCGGCGGCCATCTCCGCGCTCACCGCGTACGACACCCCCGTCATCAACGCGCTCACGCCGCCGATGAACGCCCGCGCTTCGTCGCTGTCGTACGGGACGCCGCGGCGCATCAACGCGCTGCCGACGTTCGCGTACCCGAGGCCGAGGCTGCGGAACTTGTAGCTCAACCGGGCCATCTCCGCGCTCGGGAACTGCGCCATGAGGACGCTGATCTCGAGGACGATCGTCATGAGGCGCGTCGCGTGCGTGAACGCGGCGACGTCGAGCTCGCCCTTCTCGTCGAGGAACTTGACGACGTTCAGGCTCGCGAGGTTGCACGCGGTGTCGTCGAGGAACATGTACTCGCTGCAATTATGGACGGTGAGGCCGTTCGCGACGAAGCTCGCGGTCAACGGTTCCGTGAGGTCATAGACGTCCTCTTCACCAAGATACTCGAGAGTCTCGACCGTATCCGTCGGACGTTCATCATAGCACGAAACCCTCGCGTTCAGCGCGCGGAGATGGGCATTCTTCGGGCTCTGCGTCATGAAGCCGATGAGCTCCTCGAAACGGAGCCTGCTCGTTCGCGAGAGCCGGAGCGAGTGCATCTCCCGAACAGGGTACTCCCGAAGACCTCCTTTCCCATCAGGGAGAAGCGCGACTTCCTTTCCCGCACGCCGGTTCGTGTAGAGCTTGCTCTTGATGCCGAATCCGAGGAGGAGGAGCTGGACGTCTTTGAGGAGTTGCGAGCTTGTGGAATCGAGCGCGACGTACTGCGACTTCTCGCCGTAATCCGCGACCGTGCCGTCGGCGGTGAACAGGCCTTGAAGTAGGCACTTCTGTGCCGAGAGCGGGAGGGCGAAGAGCGCATCCGAGAGTCTCTTCTCATGTGAGAGGAGCGAGAGGTCGAGGAACTGCGCGAAACGGCTGATGACGCGGGAGTTCGTAATGGTGAATTTCGCCGACGTCGCGGTGAGCTGCACTGTCGCAGGAGATTGCCGATGGGTCGTTCGCTCGTAGGTGCTGACGTACTCAGCGAACGTCGTGAGCACCGGCCGTTCCGTCTCTTTGTTCATGGTGAGCTGGATGCCCCGTTGCGGATCCGGACTTCCGCAACCGTCACCGAGATAGACGCCGAGCATCTGATAGAAGACCGCGTCTGCGCTGTCCTGCAGCGGCGCGACTGGCTCGCCCGGGAGGAGGAGGTGATCGTCCTTTGTGAGTTCGCAGGCGGGAATGAAACCGCGGTTCACGGTGAAGACCTTGTGGTCCGCCGTGAGTTTCAGTTCGTAACCGGCTTTCGTGGTGAGCTGATAGACGGGCTTGCGTCCGGTTTTGAACGAACCATCGATGTCGACGGGCATGATGCGTCCTGTGTTGGCGAGAATCGTCCGCGGCTCGTGGAGCATCGCATCAATTCGGAGCCAGCGACCTTCCTCAGTCAACACTTTCGTGTCGCCCGTGACGCACGGGTTCGACGCTTTGATTTTCCCGTCCGCCGGACACGTGTGCCATTCATTGATGGTGGAATCGTACTGGAGTCCCGGGTCCGCGCTGTGCCATGCGGCAAGGCAGATTTTCTGCCACAGCTCGCGCGCTTGCAGGGTGCGCCACACCTGGCCGTCGGTGCGCTTGAGCAAGTCCCACGACTTGTCGTGCTCGACAGCGTCGAGGAACGCGTTCGGAACGCGGACTGAGTTGTTCGCGTTCTGTCCGGTGACCGTCTGATAGGCATCGCTCTCGTAGTGCGTGTCGTACTCTCGGAAGTCGACATCGTACGCGCCCTGGTCCGCGAGCTGCAAGACGCGCAGGATGTAGTTCATCGGCACGCCGAGACGTTTGGCGTCCCGGATGGTCGCGCGCAGCTCGCCGTTCTTCTTCCAGTCGCTTCCGCTCTTCTTCGCGCTGTCAGCGATCCGTTGGAGGAACATCTTGCACACCTTGCTCCCCGAGACGAGGTCCGCCACTTTCTGCTCTTCCCGATACTTGAGCATGATGAACGTCTCGATCTCCGGATGGTCCATGTCCAAGCAGACCATCTTCGCCGCTCTTCGCGTGGTGCCGCCGCTCTTGATGGCGCCCGCCCCCGCGTCGAACACTTTGAGGAAACTCATCAATCCTGACGAGGTGCCGCCGCCGCTCAACGGCTCGCCGCGCCCGCGGAGGGCTGAGAAATTGCTCCCCGTCCCCGAGCCGTACTTGAAGATGCGCGCCTCGCGCACGACCAGGTCGAAGATGCCGCCGGGGTTGACGAGGTCGTCGCGAACGCTTTGGATGAAACACGCGTGCGGTTGTGGTCGCGTGTACGCGTCTTCGCTCTGCTTGATCTCGCCACTCTCCGCGTCGGCGTAATAATGCCCTTGCGGGCTTCCCATGATCTTGTACGCCCACGCGAGTCCGGTGTTGAACCATTGCGGCGAGTTCGGCGCGACCATCTGGTTGAGATGCAGGTACGCGAGCTCCTCTTCGAACGCCTCCGCGTCCTCTTTGGAGGAGAAGTAGCCGTGCTCTTCGCCCCAATGGCGCCAGCAGCCGACGAGACGCTTGACGACTTGCCGGACGCTCGTCTCCGGCCCGAAGCGTTGCTTGCCGTCACGGTCGAGCTTCGGCTTCCCGTTCGCGTCGACCTGCGGCACGCCCGCCTTGCGGATGTACTTCTGCGCGAGGATGTCCGTCGCGAGCTGGCTCCACTGGCTCGGCACCTCGACGCCTTTGATTTCGAAGACGATACGGCCGTCAGGGTTCTTGATGACGGAGTCGCGGCGGTCGTACGAGAACATGCTGTCCGCGCTCACGCCCGGCTTCGTGAACAACCGCCGAACCGCAAGCCCTTTTCCCCTCATCACGGAAAACCCCCGAGACCACAAGATGTTGTGGTTGTCGCTGTCTCGGCACACGAGATGTGCGGTTTACTGGCCCCCGAGTGGTTTTATAAAGATTGTTGTCTCGCAATCTATACGTTCTCTCCAACGAAAAGAAATGTGTCGACGAGGTCACGCCGGGCACTGCCCGGTCCGTGCTGGCGCGCCCCGGAAGTTCTCGTTCTCGCGCGTCTCCGTACGGCACGTCTTCGCACTCTGACGAGAACTTTTGCCGCGCCAGCCGGCAGTACCCGCCCGGCGGCGGCCAGAATCACCAGACATTCACCGCTTCGCGAGCTTCTTCGTCACCGTCTTCAAGTGCTTGTCGAGCGCGAGAATCATGACCTCCTTCGAGCGCGTCGAGAGCTTGCGGCCGAGCCGCTTCTCGCGTAGCTCGCGCTTCACCCACGTCGCGATCGGGTTCTCCGCGCCCGTCACGACCGCCTCGAAGTCGGCGCGCGTCATCGCGTCCAACACCTCGAGCAGGTCGAACAAGTCCTTCACCTCGCGGCCCCCGAGCAGGAGCGGCTTGCTGTTCCGCGCCGCGCCCGGCGTGAACGCCTCAGCCGCCAAGTCTTTCGACCGGCGCTGGAAATAGCTCGCCTTGAAACTCTTCTGGATGGCGAGGATGAGGAGGAAGAGGACGAGCGTGGCGAGGACGAGCAGGCCGACCTTGCCGGGCACGTACGCGAACCCGAGCTCGAAGAGCATGGATTGCTTGAGCAGCTCGCTCAGGACGACGTACGGGTTGTACGGGCTGACGATGCCGACGACCCAGTTCATCGCTTCCAGCGGGAGGACGAGGTTGCTGATGAAGAGGAGGACGCTGCCGAGGCTGAGCGACGCGATCATCGCCCCTTCCTGCGTCCCGCTCAGGTAGCCGATGATCATGCCGAGGAAGCTGAAGAGCGTGATGGCGATGATGATGATGATGAGGCTCACGCCGAAATTCGTGAACAGCGGCGCTCCGAGGAAGAACGCGCTGATGCAGAGGATGGCGAGGCACTGGACGAGAAGGATGAGGAACGTCGTGACGAAGCTGAGCAGGATGTGATACTCGTCGCGCGTCGCCGTCGTGAAGTTGCGGAACGCCGCAGTGCTCGTCTTGTCCATCACGATGAGCGTGCTGTTCAGCATCAGGCCGAGGAACATGATGACGAGGAGGAGGATGTACGGGTAGGTGAACGAGACGTTGTCCTGCTCGGCGTTCACCGCTTGGATGCGCGTCTCGATCGGCGACGCCAAGCCGGTCGCGCTCATCCCGAGCGTCTCCTGCAAGACCGCGTCGGCGTGCGCGAGCTTGCCGCGCAGCGTCGTCAACGAGCGAGCGGCTTGCTCGAGCCGGGCTTGGCTCGCGGCGATCCGTTCGTCCGCGTTCCGCGACGCGTTGACGAGCAGGCCGAACCGCGTCTTCACCGCGTCCATCGCCGCCGCCGCGTCGTCGATGACATAATTCACGAGCGTGACCGATTCCGGCGCCCGCTTGGCGATCTCCTGGATTTCGCTCGTCGCGTTCTCCAACAGCACGAGCGTCTCCCGGATGAGCTCTTCCGTCTCATTGTCGTCAACGACGTCCTTTACCTCTTGCAAGGCTTCGCGCGCCGCCTCGAGCCCCTCCAGGCTTTCCGTCTTCATCTCCGTGACGAGGCCGGCGAGCCCGGTGACGCGGCCGCGGATCTCCTTCAAGTCGTTGAACGAGACGTTCACGTCCACCGCGTTGATGCTCGAGCGTCCCGCGACGAGCTGTTCGCTCATCATCGCGACGTCATTGTCGAGCGCGTTGCCGAGAGCGATCCCTTCGCGCACTTCGCGTTGCGCGACCGCGACGCGTTCCAGCACGGTCGTCGCGAGCCCCGCGCTCAATTCGCTCTTCTGCACGTTGAACTCGGCGCTCAGGCCGCTGATGATCTCATGGACGAGGTTGACGCGTGAATAGTCCACGACGAACGTGACGGTGTTCGACCCGTTCTCCTTCACGCGGAAATCTTCAGGGAAGAGGATGCAGGTGTGCAAGCCCCCGGTCTCGATCCGGCCGAGGCAGTTCGTCTCGTTCGCGAAGACGCTGACGAGATACCCTTTCTCCTTCAGCGCGTCAATCAACTGGTCGGCGAGCGGCGTGTACTCGGGCGCGTAGACGCCCACGTGGACTTTCGCGTCCCCCCCGCCCGTGTACGCCGCGCTGACGAGGAGGATGATGAGGAGCGGGCCGAAGACGATCGTGAACGCGGTCTCTTTCGACCGGAAGAGCAGCTTGAGGTTCTTCGCGACGACGCTCCACGCTTTCACGAGCCGTCACCCCGCTCCTGCCGCTCTGGCGCCCCGAGGACGCCGGGCTCTCGGCGATCGTGCTCTTGTTCTCGTTGCGCGAAAATCGTGACGAAGACGTTGTCCAAGTTCGGCTTGTTCAGCCGGATGTCGAGCAACTGCTCGCCCTGCCGCTCCAAGAGGGCGAGGACGTCCTTGATGACGCGTTGCGGCTCTTCCGTCCTGATGACGAGGTACGTCCCTTGCCGCGCGATCTTCGTCGCGTTCGCCCGCTTCAGCTTCGGGATGAGCGCGTCGTACGCTCCCGGGTAGGACTCGACCATCAGCTCTTGCTCCTTCGTGTACTTCAGCTTGAGCTTATCCGGCGTGTCCAGGTCGGAGAGCACGCCATCCTTCAAGATGCCGATCCGGTTGCACAGCGTGTCGAGCTCGTTCAAGTGATGGCTGCTCAGGATGACCGTCGTGCCGCGCAGGTTGATACGCTTGACGACCTCCCAGATCTGCATGCGCAGCACCGGGTCGAGGTCTGCCGTCGGCTCGTCCAGGATGAGCACGGGAGGATTGTGCACCATCGCGCACGCGATGTCCAAGCGCCGTTTCATGCCGCCGCTCAAGTCTTTCGAGAGGACGTGCTGGCTCGCTTTCAAGCCCATGAGGCGGACGAGGATGTCCACGTTCGTCCTGATCGCTTTCGGCTTGAGGTCGTACATGCGCGCGAAGTACTCCATGTTCTCGCGCACCGTGAGCTTCTCGTAAAAGCTCGGGTGTTGTGACGCGAAACCGTACTGTTGGCTGAGGAGGAGCGGCTTGTCGAGCACGTTGAACGCCCTGCCTTCGCCTCGCGCGCCGTAGAGGGTGAACGTGACCGCTCCCCGATCCGGGCGCAAGAATCCGACGATGATGTTCAGCAGCGTCGTCTTCCCGCTTCCGGACGCGCCGATCAGGCCGAGAATCTCCCCTTGTTCGATACGGAACGTGACGCCTTGCAAGACCTTGTTCTGCTTGAACGACTTGCTCACGTCCCTGATGTCGAAGATGAACCGTTTCGCCACTGTGCCAAAACCCCTGGTCAAGGTCTCGGGTCTATGATTTAAATGTTTAGCGGCTCTGGAAGGGCGTGAGCGGCCTCTTCACGGCCAAAGGTCCGCTCGCGAGCACCCCCCCTGAGTACCACTCTCGGATGCGGAAAACATATAAATGTGAGGTGAAACTCGGGTCGCATGGGGGAGTTGCATTTCGACGGCCTCGAACCGGACGTTGGGGCGGTCGTGCTTGGCTGGATGCAGACGCACTGTCCGTGTCTCGACAAGCGAACCGCGCTGAACGTCGTTCGCGGCCAGTCCGGCGCGCTGCTCGA
This sequence comes from Candidatus Woesearchaeota archaeon UBA153, assembly GCA_002503705.1. Classification (GTDB taxonomy): domain Archaea; phylum Nanobdellota; class Nanobdellia; order Woesearchaeales; family UBA525; genus UBA153. Next base: position 8,215 of record DASH01000020.1, read on the forward strand.
CGCCTCCTTCGGAGTCTATCGCCGCAAATCCCTCGACGCGCTCGCGCACGAACGGAAACCGCTCGATAGCGACTCCTTATTCGACGCGTTCAGGGAAGATCTCTATCTTGACGTCGGCGCCATCCTTTTCGAGCAGTACCTCGCTTCGGCGAGAAGCACCGCGGACACCTCGTTCGAGATGACGCTGCACGCCGCGATCGAGTACCTCTCCGACCATTACGAGCGGTTCTTGCGCGTGACCAGTGCGGACGTAGTAAAGAGTGCGGAGACGCGCGCGGATGCCGGCGCTCCACGCAGGCTTCATCTTTCGTGATTCTCGGATCAGCCCCGCTGAGTCCTGCGCTGAGTCCCGCTCAGTCTCGCATGCTCAGTCCCGCACGCTCAGTCTCGCACCGCTTCGTACACGTAACTGCAGTAGCCGAACGCGTAGAAGAGCAGGCTCACGACGAGGTAGAGGAGGAGCCACGTGCCGAGGAAGCCTGCTGCGAACGTCCCCTCGCCGAACAAGAGGAAACTCTCGTTGAGGTAGTGCGTGACGGCGGAGAAGAAGTACTTGTACGTGTACACGCCGAAGAAGACGATCGGCCCGAGAAAGAGAGCCGCCATGCAATAGTGGTGGAACCGCCGCACGGAAGCGACGACGAACGTGACGAGGAACACCGCGGCGAGAATCGAGAGGACGAGGAACGGCTGCGCCGTCGTGATCGCGCGCGTCTGCACGTCCACGCCGACAATCGACCGGGACGCGGCGCTCGCCACCCGGAACGCGGGGACGACGAGGAACGCGACGATGCCCGCGATTCCGAGACTCGTCAGCCACCGTGAGAGTTGCGGATGGTGCGCCGTCTCGTCCTCGTGCGCCGCTCTCGTTCGGATCCGGAACGCCTTGTACCAGATGTACGCGGGCAAGACGAGGAGGGCGAGGAGGCCGACGACGTTGAGCGCGTACAGCGCGAGCAGAGCGCCTTTCACGGCGAGGCTCGCCGTCGCGGCGCTGTTCGCGAAGACCGTCCAGAGGACGTCATGGCCTGGGCCGAGGCGCGCCAGGTAGACTTGGTCTTCCAACCCCGTCAGGTACGGGATGAGGAAGACGCCCGCGTCCGTGATGAGGTGCAAGACCAAGAGTCCGGACAGCCCGAGGAGCACGGTCTTCCACTCGCAGAAGAGCGCGGCGAAATCGCCGAGGAAGTCCGTGCCGAAACTACCAACCCTGCTGAGGAGGTCCTCCTCGTCCACCTCCTGCCGCGTCCGCCGGCTGAACCGGATGACGATCCACGCGTACACGGCGATGCCCGCCATCGTGAGCGCGGAATCGACCGCGATGACGAGCCACTCGACGAGCAGGTTGAAGAAGATGATGAAGAACGCCGTCATGACGAACCAGACTGCGAGGACGCGCGCGAGCGCGTGGAACGCGCCCTTGACCGGACCAGTCTCATGCAAGACTTTCAAGACTGACTTGTCGCGGACGTGGTACTGGTACGCCGCGTACACGCCCAAGCCGAGAAGGAGGAGCGCGCCGATGATGAAGCCGAGGCGTTCTATCGTGAAGGCGTGCTGGGCGAGCGTATTGTACACTTGCAAGATCGCCCCGTCAGCGCCGACGGGCTGGAGGACCGCTGCCGCCGTCTGGTTGCCCGCTTGGACGGTGAACGGCAGCGTCGGAGCGTTCATGGTGAGTTGTGTCGCGAACGGCTTCGCGTACGCGGCGGCGTTCTCGAACGGGATGCCGAAGAGGACGAACGCGTTGTACGCTCCCTCCTCGAGAGGAATCGTCACCACGCCCGCCGCCGCACCCTCGCCCGGCAGGAAGAGGGCGTACTTCGAGATCTCCTCGAGCATCGCGTCACGCGCGACGATGGCGAAATTGAGCACGTTCTTCAGCGTCATGAGGAAGTACGCGATGATGACGCTCGCATCCCACCCTCGCCGTCGTTCGCCGAAGAAAAGCGTGCTCGGACTGACCAAGTAGAACAGGTACGCGATGAGCGCCCAGCTGATCACTTTCTCGACGTACTCGAAGACGGGCGTGAGGAGGCGGAAGAAATCGAGCACTTGGAGGACGATGAGAAAGACGATGAGAAGCTCGTTGATCTTCGAGCCGGTATACTCATCCACGCGCGCTCACCTCTCTTCTGTCCCCCTCTTTTTCTTCTTCTCTCTTCCTCTTCTTCTCTCTTCCTCCTCTCTCCTCTTCTCTCCTTTTCTCTCTTCTTTTCCCCCCTTCTTTTCTCCCTTTTCCGCCGCTCTCCGCGGTCTGCAGCCTCTCAAGGCCTTCCGGCCTTTCAAGACCCTCCATCCGCTCAAGACCTTCCCAAGCCGCTCAGCACCTTCTCAAGCCTCCCGACAGAGATTTAAATAATTGCCCGTTTTGTCCACCCTTCGTTTTCTCGTCAGTAACGCACCAGAATCATTATATAGGACCCCCTCTCAGAGTCTGTTCTGATGGACTCCGCCATCGCCGCCCTCGAAGTGGCACGCCGAAAAGTGGGGGTCGCCGACCACCTCGTCACGCAGACCTTCCCGCTCGTGAAGGATCCGAAACTCCTCGCGTCGGCGTTGCAGAACGTGAGCGAGGCGGTGGACGCGGGCATCGAAGCCCTCCTTCGGCATGAACACGAGGCGAAACGGCTCGACACGGTGGGCGACGACTCCGCGGCGCGGCTCGCGAACTTCGAACGCCACGTCGTCCCGGCCGCGCGCATCCCGAAAGAGTTCGTCACGTTCGTGAGCGAGCTGCGCGAGACGGTCAAAGAGCACAAGGAGAGCAGCGTCGAGTTCGTCCGGAAGGAACGACTCGTCATCTGCGACGGCGACTACGGCAAGGTGCGGACGCTCACGCAAGGACACTTGCGACGGCAGGTGGTGCGCGCGAAAGCGTTCGTCGCCCTGCTCGAGGAGAAAGTGCGGGGGAACGGTGATGCATGATGCTCCAATCGCTGCATGAAGCGGTCGAAGAGGTCAAGCGGGTCGACCACTTGATCTACGTCAGCTTGAAGTACACGCGGACCGTCGACGTGATCCAGAACATCCTGAACCGGATGGTGGACGGGTACGCGTACCTGATCGACGCGCTCCTCAAGCACGCTGAACAGGAGAAGCGCTGGGCCGGGGAGGCGCCGTCGAGCGCGCTCGAGAAGGCCGAACTCGTCAAGCGGCTGTACAAGGACGACCCCCTCCTCCAAGACAATGTCGAGCTCTACCTCTTGCTGCGCAAACTGCTGCACGCGAAGAACGTGGAGCGCGAGAACGAGTACCGGCGGCACGTCACGATGAAGACGATCATCGAGGGGCGCGAGGAGATCGTGAACATCGACATCATCACGAACTACTATCTGTTCCAGCGCGAGTTCCTCCACCACGTGCAAAAACTGTTCGGCGTGGCGAACGACGAAATGGTGAAACGCGACGACAGCAACTATTTCTAAGGCTTGGAACGCGGGTTGGGACCTTTTTACGAACGTTGGTCGCCGGCCTGTCGGGAAACGCGTCAAGCGAGCAGTCAAGGAAGGCTTGCCGCCCGGCACCGTCAAGTACTTCGGCGAGAAGAAAGGCCGCGTCCGCGTCACGGTGATGGACTACGACGAGCAGCGCGTCGAGGAGAAAGAGGTGCGCGAAGCGGCAGAGTGCTTCCCGTTCAAGGGGACGGGGAGCGTCACGTGGGTGCACGTGGCCGGACTGCATGACACGAAGCTCGTCGAGGACCTCTGCGCCTGCTTCGACGTCCACCCGCTCATCATGGAGGACATCGTCACCGTCGGCCAGCAGCCGAAGATGGAGGACATGGACGAGTACCTCTTCTTGGTGCTGAACACGTTCTCGTACGAGAAGGAGGAGTTGGTGGTGGAGCAGGTGAGCATCATCGTCTGCGCGAACTTCGTCCTCTGCTTCCAAGAAGCGGTCGTCGACGGGGTCAACCCGCTCGACGGCGACTTGTTCGAGCCGTTGCGCGAGCGCATCCGGAAAGGCAAAGGGCGCGTGCGCAAGTACGGGAACGACCACTTGGCGTACTCGATCATCGACTTGGTCGTCGACCATTACTTCACAGTCCTCGACCGGATGGGCGACGACCTGGAGGCGTTGAAGGAAGAGATATTGAAGAGCCCGACGCCCGCCGCGCTCTCGAAGATGAACAACTTGAAGCGCGAGACGATCCAGATCCGGAAGTCCGTCTGGCGGTTGCGCGAAACCATCCACGCGCTCAGCAGAGGCGAGTCCGGGTTCGTGCAAGAGAGCACGCGATTCTACTTGCGCGACGTCCAAGACCACCTCGTGCAAGTCATGGATACGATCGAGTCGTACCGCGAATCGCTCTCGAGCATGCTCGACATCTATCTCTCCAGCATCAGCCAGAAGATGAACGAGATCATGAAAGTCTTGACGATCATCTCGACGATCTTCATTCCTCTGACGTTCATCGCGGGCGTGTACGGGATGAACTTCCACTACCTTCCCGAACTCACGTGGCGCTACGGCTACTTCATCGTCCTCGGACTCATGCTCGCGGTGGCGCTCGGCATGCTCTCCTTCTTCCGACGGAAAGGTTGGATCTAGGCGTGTGAGACTTCTTCATCTAAAGATTCTACAACGTTGCGAAACGATTAACAGAAAGCTTGAGAAAATTCTCTTCTTTTTCAATTCCAACATATTTTCTTCCGAGAGAATGAGCCGCGAGGCCGGTCGTCGCCGAACCGCTGAAAGGATCGAGTATTATGTCTCCCGGGTTCGAACTGGCGACAACGATACGCTTTAGGAGTTCGAGGGGTTTTTGCGTCGGGTGTTTGCCTTGTCGCTTCTCATCCTGAGAAGTTAAAGGAATGTGCCAGACGCTCCGCATCTGCTTTCCCGATGGGCTGATCGCGTCATTCCAGGCTTTCATCTCCTCGTAATTAAAGATGTGACGGGCGTCTTTGCTCTTTTTCGCCCAGATGACCGTTTCGTGCGCGTGCGCGAAACAACGGCAAGCGAGGTTTGGCGGCGCGTTCGGTTTGTACCACGTTATCTCGTTCAAGATGTGAAAACCGAGCGATTGGAGCGCGTGGCCGACCTGATAGATGTTGTGGGGAGTTCCCGTAATCCAGATTGTCCCGTTCGGTTTCAGAGCGTTTCGGCACAGTTTGATCCAATTGTAGGTGAATTCGTAGTCCTTCTCGAAACCCTTCGATTTGTCCCAGTCGCCCTTGTCGACACAAACCATCTTGCCGGCTCGGCAACTGATTCCGCCGTTGGAGAGATTGTAAGGGGGGTCGGCGAAGATAGTCGTCACAGACTCTTTCTTTATCCTCGGGAGAAGCTCGAGCGAATCCCCTTTCAAAAGCAGGAATCCTGGACGCTGGAAGTACACTTTCTCTTTCATCACGCGACGTTAGATTCACTTCTATATTAATCCTTTGTGTGGTTGTCCAGTGAGTCTCCGAAGGAGACCGGAAATCCTCCGAATTTTAACTAGATATTTATATTAGTACCGTGAATTTACCGCTTTGTATGATCAAAGGCGGCCGGGGAGGAGGAAGAACCATTACCGGTCTTCATTTCGAGAAAAGGTCCGACCTCGCAGCAGTCTTCCTAACAATTCCAGGTTATTCAATAACGGGGAACGATCTCTTCTTCAGGGGTAAGAAGGTCGCTTCGCTCTATCCAAAAAACAAGCTCTACAAGCAGTTTCTTGAACCACGAGGCGTGGATTCAAAAAAGATCCTCTCCAAGAAACTATTACCCGATAATGCAGTCTATGTCTATGCCCACAAAACCCTTTTTATTGTGGAGTTGAAGTTTCAAGAAACTCCCGGTTCCGTTGATGAGAAACTTCAGACGTGCGATTTCAAGAACAAACAATATCACAAACTTCTCAAGAAGATCGGAGCGGACGTGAAGTATATCTATGTTTTGAGTGATTGGTTCAAGAAAGACGAGTATAAAGATGTGCGCGAGTATATCGAGAATGTGGGATGCAAATACTTCTTCAACATTCTCCCGATAGAATTTCTCGGTCTGCCGAAACCTCAATAGTTGGTAATCACGACCTCGCTGATCGCACCTCGACCTTCTTTTTTAGAATTAATTAAACGCCTCGCCGAGACGTGGTGAATCTTGAAATCGGAGAATAATTTCTTGATAAAGTCGGTGTCGCTGTTGCTCTCCATGCACAAACAACCCTTCCTGCTGAGAACGGAGAAGACCTTTTTCAATTGTTTCTGTTCTTCGCCGAGGAAAGCATCTTTCGTGTAGGAAGTGAAGCTCAGTCCGTTCTTGAGAGGGTAATAAGGAGGGTCGAGATAGATGAAGTCTCCTTTCTTTGCATAGTTCAGGACCTTCTCAAAGGACATGACTTTGAGTTCGACGCCCCGGAGCAACGCAGAGATCCGGCGTAGTTTCTCCTCCTGAACGACATCGGGGTTCTTGTAGCTCCCCATCGGAACGTTGAATTGATTTTCAGAATTGACACGATACAGTCCGTTAAAACAGGTTCGATTGAGATAGATGAACCGTGCTGCTCTCTTGACGCGATCGAGTTTGACCGGTTTGATAGCACGCATCGCATAATAGTGCTTCTTCGGGTCTTTCTCGTGCTCTCGCTTGTGTTGCTTCAATAAAGTGATGAGTTTCTCAACAGCATCTCTGATCACAACATACGCGTTGATGAGTTCCTCATTGATATCGGCTAAAAGTACGTATTTCGGCTCGTACGTCTGGACCACGTAGAAGAACACGGCGCCACTTCCAACGAAAGGCTCGATGTAACGTTCGATCTTCGTCGGAAAGAAAGGCTTGAACTGTTCTATGAGCTGATTTTTACCGCCCGCCCACTTGACAAAGCGAGGAACCATCGCGCCCATCATCGCTATAAAAAAGAATCNNGAGCCCTGATTTAAAAAGCAGGTGGTGTGAAGATGTTCACCGTCTTCAAACAAACCCCGCCGTCATCTTTTTAAATCATCTCGCGTTCTCAGATGGTTATGGCTCGCGATGAGAAGATGCGCATGCCCGCCTCGACGGCCGGTATCACGCAGTATTGGGATGACGTCAAGACTCGCGTCGAGCTGCGTCCAGAGTACGTCATCGTCCTCGCCATTTTGATTATCGCGCTCGAGCTCCTCCTGCAGGCGTACGGGAAGGGCTTGTTCGGCATCGCTTAGGAGTGTGGTTTCTCAGTGGTTCCTCGCGTGAATCCTCGTCAGATGCAGCAGATGATGCGTCAGATGGGCATCCAGCAGGTCGAGCTTGACAACGTGGAGCGTGTCGAGATCATCTGTGCTGACAAGAAAGTCATCATCGAGCCTGCTTCTGTTTCTAAGGTGAACATGATGGGTCAGGAGTCTTGGCAAGTCTCCGGTGAGTCCCGCGAAGAGAGCCTCGATACCGCGGTCGAGATTAGCGAGGAGGACGTGACGACGGTGGCGGAACAGGCCGGCGTCTCCTTGGACGAGGCGCAAGCGGCGTTGGAAGCCGCGAACGGCGACTTGGCTCAAGCAATCCTGGACTTGAAGCAGGAATAGTTTTCGTTTTTCGAATTTCTCGCTCGACGCCGTCACCCTTTCTTCTTCCCGTCCAGCTTCTCCAGCTCGAAGAGGAATCGTTTGGCGCGTTCGAGCGATGTCGTCGCTTTCGCGTGCTTCTCAGGCTCTTTGATCTCGTACTGGACGGCGTTGCGCTTCCGTCGCTCGCGGTCGAAGTCTTCGAGGAGGTCGTCCGCTTTCATGGCCGCGAGCGCCTGGTCCTGCGTCTCCTCGTACGCTTCGAGCAGCGCCGCCTTGAGGTCGTTCCGAGCGAAAACGATGAGTGCGTCTGCGGTCACCTTGTGCGCGATTCGGTCGCCGACCTTGTAGCCGCGAGTGAGGAGGACCGCGTTCGCTTTGTAGTACATGGCGTAGTAGGCGGTGACGATGATCCAGAGGTCCGACCGACCGTTCGAGAGGAGGAAACCGGAGAGTTCCAGACTCTCCTGGGCGTTCTTGGAGAGGATGTCGTGGACCTCTTTCTGGAACGGCTGCCGCTTGAGCAGCCCTTCGGCGAGGTAGTGCTTGACGTTCAATTCCGCTTCCTTGACGCGTCGTTCATCGAGCATTGTTGACCAGCCGGTAATAATCTTCGATTCCGAAGAGGATGATGTTGTTCTTTACCGCTTCCGAGCCGACGGTGAACTCTCGCGAGCGCAGCATCGCGATGAACTCGTCGTAGCGCACCGTCGTGACGTGGAGTTTGAGCGGCAGGAGATTGAGCTGCGTCTCGATGGGTTTTGGTTCGTCCGTGATGAGGAGCAGGTCGATGTCCGAGTGTACTGTCGATTGGCGTTTCGCGTGCGATCCGAAGAGGAGGAGGATGAATTGGCTGTTGAGGCTCGCGAGGCGGTTGGAGAGCGCAAGAAAATCTTTGTTCTTCAGAAGGTCGTCTCGTCGTTGGTGTTCGACGGCGTACACCGTCCCGTTCCAGCGGCGGTTGAACGAGCAGAGCGTCGTGTTGCCGTGCTCGACGAGTTCCACCGCTCCCTCGTCAGCCAGGGCTTTGAGATTGAGGTACGCGGTCTTGTAGTTGATCTTCCGTTCGAGGGCGATCTGGCGCATGCTGTAGGCCTTCTCTTGGTTCTCGATGAGGAATTTGAGGATGTTGAGTCGTTCATTAGCCATTTTGGACCATAATATTATGGTCTGAAACCATATATTTAAGTCTTTCGCTCACAGCATCTTCTCTTCAGCAAGCACTTCCATCTTCACCAGTTCCGGTTTCGCCATGAACTCTTCGCGGCACAGGTCTTCGATGACGTAGAAGACCATCTTGGCGCCGATGCTGTATTTCATCTCGACGGTTTCGAGGAAATCCTCCAAGTCTTTGATGTGCTTGAAGACGAGCTCCGCCAAGTAGTCGTAGCCGTTGTTCACCTTGAAGAGACTGTTGACGTGCTCGTGCTTGAGCAGGTAGTCTCTGAGAGCGTTCCGGTCGTCCATCGACACTTTGAGCATGACGTTCGCGCGCGTCATGAAGCCGAGCTTGGTGAAGTCGATAAGCGTCGTGTGCTTGCGGACGAAGTCCATCTCGTAGTGTTTCAGCTTGTCGTAGATCGTGCTGACGGGCACGCGCGTCACGCGGCTGATCTTCGTGAGTGATTCTCGCGCGTTGCGCCGGAAATGGCTTAACAGGACGAGTTCCTTACCGCTGAGTTCCACAACGACCCCCTCCGCGCCGATTTTCCGACCGGCACGGAAGAACCGCAGGCTGGTCTGTTGCATAAACCTTCCCGGCGTCAGCGACAGCCGCCGCTTCAGGATTTTTCTGAAGCGAAAACGGTTCTTTATAAAGAAATGTGGCTTGCCGAAACCTTTCCGGCCGTCTGAGGGCCATTTCTGAAGCGAAGCGGTCTTTCACCCGCTTTTTCACACCATTGAGGAGACGATTTCCGGTTTCGACGGAGAACGACTGTGCCGTTCGCGATTCTTCCACCTCTCTCGGTTGCTCTCCGACGTGTTTTCCCGCCTGAAAACCCGAAAAAGCCTTTTTAAGCCGTTTCCTAGGCAAACTATTTAACCTTCAGAGCCTTCCTGAAACGCGATGCACCAGCTCGAATCCAGCATCCTGCACGTCTTCAAGCGCAACCCCGGCACGACGTACAGCACGACAGAGCTCGTGCACGAGATCTTCACGACCGAGTACGCCGGCGTCAACCAGCAAATCCACTCCGGCGAGAAACGAGACGTCAGAGACGGTTACGCCGTCAAGGCGAAACTCCACCGCAAGCTCCTCTACCACGTCAACAAGCTCGTCGATGACGGCGTCCTCGTCCTGGAAGGCTTGCAAGGCAAAGGCGAGAAACGCTTCAAGCTCGCCATGGAAGAGGGCGAGTTGGTCGTCAAAGGCGGCGAGAAGAAGATCATCATCGCGAAGCCCGCGAGCATCATCACGCACATCGACGGGTACGAACAACGAGGACTCGTCCGGAAATTCCATCCCGAATCGTGGCTGAACAAGGAGCACAGCATCCTCCTCGACTGCGACGCCTTCCTCGACCCGGCGGCGTTGCAAGAACGCTTGCAGCGAGTCTTCCCCGCGACGAACGACGTGATCGCGCTCCACCACTTCGAAAGCCTCGTCGAACGAGCCTCGCCGGAAGCCCTGGAGACGTTCCTCCACTACCTCAAGCTGGACGCGCACGACTACGACGTGGACGTCTCCCTCCTGTTCAGCTTCCCCGCGCCCGAACACGAGGAGAAACTCTTCACCGTGCTCCGACGACTCGTGAACAACGACGACCGGTGGTGCAACTTCGTCGTCACCGTGAACCCGCGCGTCCTCACGCACCGGGAATCCTTCTTCAGGGAACTGTGCACGCTCTTCATGGAGCGCAAGGTCAAGTTGACGTTGAAGAACGCGACGCTCACGACGGCGCCCATCCTCTACGGCCGCGCAGGCGCGTACGCGCTGACGAATGAAGAGTGGGCGTACTACAAGGAGCACATCAAAGGGAACGCTGACGGGTGCATCATCGGCGGCATCAGCACCGCCGTGGACATCAACCGGTTCTTCGACGAGCACAACTCCGCGACGGCGTTCCGCGAGATGCTCCTGCGCATCGCGCACGGCTACTTCGAAGTGGACGAGCGGAAACGAAAGTACTTCGCCACTTCCATCGGCGACTACGCGCCCCGCCACGGCACGAAAGAGTTCTTCAAAGTCGTCAAGCACTACCTCCGCTTCTGGAACTACGACTGGTCGGAGACCGAGCAATACCTGATTATCGATTTGTTGTCGAGCGCGCGCGACGAGGTGTTGCGCTTCTCGAAAGCGCAGGAGACGATCTTCAGCAGCTGCGGATTGCCGATTCGCTTCAGCGTCGACTTGAGCACGAGCTTCGCCGCGTTCGACCAAGACTTCTTCAGCGAACGACGGTACAAGAAGACCGTCGTCGGCTCGTTGAAAGACTTGCAGACGAAAGAGATGAAAGAGTACTTGCGCATCCGCGAACGCTTGTTCAAAGTCTTCGGCGGCGCGGACCGGTTGCGCTTCTTCATCGCGCGCGCGACGCCCGTCGAAGAGGTCCTGCAGATCGCGCGGTACTTGTTGCGAGCGTACGACTACCCGACGTTCACGCTCGACTTCGGCGGGAAGACCGGCGAGATGAAGCTGACGAGCTTCCTGGAGGAGTGAACCGCGATGGAGATAACCGCCACGACGATGATGGACGCGTGGAAGCGCGCCGTGCACGCGATCGCTTCCCACGGGCACGTCTCCCTCGATGACGAGAAACGAGAGTGCCGCGAACTCTTGAACCTCGCCGTGACCGTCGAACAACCGGCGACGATCGGTGAAGCCATTAGGGCGATGCGCTCGACGCGCAAGTGGATCTACCCTTCGGAAGATGAGCTCGCGAACATCATGCTGAACAAAGAATCGAGCCCGATCTACGACTATCTCTACGGGCAACGCATCTTCGCGTACGAAGGCGTGTTGAACCAAGTGGACGAGCACGTCATCCCCTCCTTGCNNCTCGTCGAGCGTTCGTCTCATTGTTGAACCCCGTCGAAGACTTGCGTTCCGGAGCGTCGAACACGCCCGGCATCATCCTCATCAGCTTCCGCATCATCGAGAAGAAGCTCTGCGTGACCGCGCTGATTCGCACTTCCGGCTTCTTCACCGGCTGGCCCGCGAACGTCTACCAGGTCGCGCGCCTGCAAGAATACGTCGCGCGCGCCCTCAGCATCGTCCCCGGCAGCGTGACGACGATCTCGTTGAGCGCGCACCTCTACGCCGACCAATACGACGACATCGCGATGGTCTTAGGGAAGGACGTGCTGGAGAGGAAGTGAGCCGTTCTCGCGACCGCCGAGACCTGCAAAGAACCCGAGACGAACGAAAAACAAACGAGAAAACTGGAAGGAATGGTTGCGTATAATGCCTGTTCAACGAGCCGGAGGCCCAAATGGCCGTAGGCCGCCGACCCGCAGGGAGGCGCGTATGACGCAAGGACATACAATAAAAAAGTGTAAAGTACGTTAAAATTCGTGTTGCATTTTATAGCAAGCAAAAATCCATATACCAATCACAAATAGGAACCAAAGAGTGATAACATTAAATGCAGTGGCCAGCAAAACACCAAGAACTGTTTTCGAACTGTATATTCGAAAAATCCATTTCTTAACGTCCTGAGGAATGTCTAGCTTCTTGAAATAATCTAACATTACAGCTACTGCAACGATTAGGATTCCCCACATCCACCATTGTAGCAAATCAGGGAATGAACTAATGGCTGCGGGGAGTATCTTCGAGGGAAATATAGATCCTGCAAGGGCGGGGAAGAGTGTTCCGCTCA
>DASH01000045.1 GCA_002503705.1 Candidatus Woesearchaeota archaeon UBA153
GATCTACAATGCCGACGCGGTCCTCGTGGCCGCGCACCGTCTCAGCCCGAACCGACTGTTTCTGCTTGTTAATGAAGAGCCGAACAACGAGCAAGAGGCGGCCGTCAAGAAGGTCCGCGAAAGCCTCGGGTTGCTGATGGAGATCAAGACGCAGAAAGTCTCCGTCTACGACATCGTCAAGACCGCCGAGAAAGTGGTTGCGCTCATCGACGCGCAACCGAACAACGAGACGATCTATGTTAATGTGACTTCTGGGCGGAAGACACAGGCGCTTGGTTTATTGTTTGCGGCTTATGCGCGGTGCGAACGCGTCAAGAAGATCGCGTACAACCCTGAGGAAGACAAGAAAGCTGTGGTGTATCTTCCTCGGTTGTCGTTCAACCTGAACAACAGCCAGAAGAAAGTGCTTGATTACTTGGCGACGGCGGAAGGGAAATCGATCACCGAGCTCGCGGACGCGATCGACATCAGCCGCGCCATGCTCTACAAAACCATCCAAGAGCTCGAAGAGCTGGATTTGATCGAAACGACAGAAGGCGTGAAACTAACCGACGCGGGACGGATAGCGAGGATGTGAATGGTGAACGTCAATCTTCTCGTCGCGGAGGGTGAAGGGCTCACGCTCGAGTTCAAAGAACGTTACAGTCCGAAAATCGACGAGGACATCGTCGCCTTCGCGAACACGAAAGGCGGCCGCGTCCTCCTCGGCGTCTCCGACGATCGGCGGAGCGTCGGCTGCACGCTCACGAACGAGCTCAAGGCGCGCATCCTGAGCCTCGCGCGGAACTGCGAGCCGGGCATCGGCGTCACCATCGCCGCGCACGACGGCGTCGTCGTGGTCGAGGTGCCGGAGGGGCGCGAGAAGCCGTACCGGTGCGCTTCGGGATACTATCGGCGCCTTGACGGCGCGACGCAGAAGATGCGCACGGACGAGCTCCGGCTCCTCTTCAACGCGACGAACCCGCTTCCATACGAGGCCCGGCCTTCACACTGCACCTTGAAGGACGTCGTCGATGCGAAGGTGCGCGCATTCCTCACGGAAGCCCGCATCCCCGGACCCGTCACGACACGCGCGCTCCTCACGAGCCTCAACCTCGTAGACGGGCGCTTGACGAACGCTGGCGCCCTCTTCTTCACCGCAGCGCCCGCCGAGGCGCAGCTCATCGCCTTCAAAGGGAAGGAGAAAGCGATCGTCTACGACCGCCACGACGTCCGCGACGACCTGCTCACGCAGTTCAACGAAGCGATGCTCTTCCTCACGAAACACCTGAACCTGCGCAGCGAAATCAAAGGGGTGGATCGCGAGGACATCCTCGAGATCCCGGAAGAGGCGCTGCGCGAGGCGGTGGTGAACGCGCTCATGCACCGCGACTACAGCGTCCGCGGGACAAGCGTGACCGTCCACGTCTTCGACGACCGCGTCGAGATCACGAACCCTGGCACGGCGCCGCCCGGCCGGCTCGGCGCGGTGAGCGTGCGGCGCAACGAGCTCATCGCGGACCTCTTCTCGCGCATGCGCAAGGCGGAACGCGCCGGCACCGGCATCGCGAAGATACGACGGCTCATGGCTTCCGCCGGATTGCCACCGCCAACGTTCCAGACCGGACCGTTCTTCACGGTGGTGTTCCGGCGTCCGACCACGCTCACGAGAGAGGAAACGACTCGGAAAGTCCCAGAAAATCCCAGAACTACCCAGAAAACTACCCAGAAAACTACCCAGAAAATCCTCGCGCTTCTCGCCGAACAGCCAGCGATGACGAGAGAAGAGCTCGCCGCGCGTCTCGGCATCACGCCCGACGGCGTCAAGTACCACCTCGCCAGGCTCCAGGAGAAAGGCCTCCTCCGGCGCGTCGGCCCCGACAAGGGTGGTACGTGGGAGGTGCGAACGTGAAACGGTCGGAGACCGCGCTGCTCGCCGGACTCGTGAAGCGGCTCGGCGCGGCATATCCCGGATTGCTGCTCGAGGCGTATGAGGAGTTCTTGGACGAGTACGGTGACGACACACGCTCGAGCGCGTTGCGGCCGGGTCGACTCGTACGGAACGAGCGCTGAAGGTGTTCAGTGAGCGTGCTGAAGGCCCGGGGAAGGCTACAGATCATCAACAACAGTCCCGGACGTCTTCCGGCGTCTTTGAGGATAGTTTTTTATAGGCGTTCGTCTTCTCGGCGTGCTATGTCGTTGCACCCGGATAAGACGTTGTTCGAGCTGAACCCGCAATTGAAGCGCGACCTTGACGTTTTGCGTCAGAAGCTGCGGGACGCCGGACTGATGGACAAGATAGACTTCTAGGGTTCGGAGAGCTTCAAGCCTCGTTCTTTCAAGAATCTCCGTTCTCGTCGGAAGATTGCCGGGCACTGGACACGCGGCCGTGAAGCATATAAACCGGAGCGTCAACCCGAAATGAATGGAGAACGAGCACGGCCTCAGCGCCTTCCAAGGGAAGAACATCAGGCGCGTCTGGCATCGGAACGAGTGGTGGTTCTCAGTGTTCGATATCGTCGCCGCGCTGACGGAGAGCGCCGACCCGAAACAGTACGTCAAGAAGATGCGAAGCCGCGACCCGGCCTTGGATGCGAAGTGGGGTACAATTTGTACCCCCCTTGAGATTCTCGCCCCGGACGGCAAGAGACGAGAGACGAACTGCGTCAATGCCGAGGGAGCGTTCCGCATCATCCAATCAATCCCCTCTCCGAAAGCTGAGCCGTTCAAGTTGTGGCTCGCCAAGGTCGGGTATGAGCGAGTCCAGGAGATCGAGAATCCCGAGCTCGCGCAGCAGCGCATGAAAGCGCTCTACGCGGCGAAAGGCTACTCTGACGAGTGGATCGAGAAGCGCGTGCGCGGCATCGCGATACGGGACGAGCTCACGGACGAGTGGAAGCGGCGCGGAGTCCGGGCGGACCGCGAGTTCGCCCTCCTGACGGCTGAGATCTCGCAAGCGACGTTCGGCATGACGCCGAGCGAGTACAAACGGTTCAAGGGGCTTGAGAAAGAGAACCTGCGCGACCACATGGATGACATGGAGACCATCCTCACGATGCTCGGCGAAGCCACCACGACGAGGTTCACTCGGGAGCGCGATTCACAGGCGCTTGAGAAGTTGAAGGGCGACGCGAAAGACGGCGGCGACGTCGCCGGAGCGGCGAGGAAGGATATTGAAGGCCGGCTCGGGAAGAGCGTCGTCTCGCAGGAGAACTTTCTCGGCACGACGGAGCGGCAGAAGCGGCTCGCGCAGAAGAAGCGTTGAAGCGGCGAGCGTCTTATTGAGATCGTCATTCCGGTCTCGGACGTCTTCCGGCATCTTTGAGGATAGTTTTTTATAGGCGTTCGTCTTCTCGGTCGTCTATGTCGTTGCACCCGGATAAGAAGCTGTTCGAGCTCCACCCTGAGCTGAAGCGTGACTTGGACGCGTTCCATGAGAAGCTGCGCAAGGCTGGTTTGCTCGGCACGTTCAAGTTCGACTAGGGCTCTGTCAGCTTCAAGCCTCGTTCTTTCAGGAATCGTCGTAACCGTTCAGAACTGAGTATCTGCCGGTCGATCGTCACGAAGCGCGAGTGAGTCGTTCTTGTCTCTCCTCCTGCGGATTCCGGCAGCGTTCTTCTTAAAAAAGTAACGAAATATATATAAATAACTGATAATTATACATCTTATATGGTTGATTTGTACTTGTTTGATGTTCGTCGGAACGAGGCCGCGCTCCGGCACTTCTTGACCGCGCGCCAGCTCTCCGTGCTGTGGAAACGAGTCGCGGGCGCGAGCCTCACGGCGACGGAGAAGACGTATTACTATAAGTTCATCAAGCCTCGTCTCGCGGCGTTGCAGGCGTTGTTCGGGCAGGACTCGTTCGTCCGAGGCGCGAGTCTGATCGTGCCGGGCCGCGCCGAGAAAGCGGCCGCGCTGCTGCGCCGTTTCGGCCGGAAGCATCGCGGCCAGCGGATGCTCATCTCCGGCTCCTTCCTGTTCAGCAAGGAGTATCACGATATCGATCTCTTCGTCTTCACGAAGTATCGCAAAGAGGACTATGTCGCGCGGAACGTCCACGTGACCTTCTTGCCCGTCGAGTCGTTGAGCTCGCTCTTCGTCGCCTCGCTCTCCAGCATCAGCGTCGCGAACTTCGCGACGACGCCCCCGACGAGCTTTGACGTCTCGCTCGATGACGTAGTGCGGGCGTACGAGCTGCTCGTCAATCACGTGCTGAACGGCGACGAGCACGAGCAGGAGCTGCGCGACCTGCTCTTACGGGCAGAGTACGTCTCGCGGGGCGTCATCCTCGACCCGAAACAGCTCGCCGCCTTGTGCCGGCGGTGCGACACCCTCCCCTTCCTCGACGACCTCCTCGTCAACACGCTCATCCTCGGCTTCCG
The DNA here is from genome assembly GCA_002503705.1 of Candidatus Woesearchaeota archaeon UBA153. Classification (GTDB taxonomy): domain Archaea; phylum Nanobdellota; class Nanobdellia; order Woesearchaeales; family UBA525; genus UBA153. The sequence goes on from DASH01000045.1 coordinate 4,362, forward strand.
ACGGAAAGAACTCAAAGAACGGCTGGAGTCGCTCATCAAGGATTATAAGGGGCTCGCGCGAGAGTACACGGGCGAGAACGTGAGCCACTATCTCGAGACCTACACTGAGGCGATGCGGCTTGCGACTTGACGACGCGCGACAGCAGATCACGGCACTCTTGGGCGCGGTCAGCATCGACGGCCATTTCGACAAGTGCTTCGCCAATCTCAAGGAGACGCAACAAGACGAATTGTTCGTGTGGCTGCGCGACTGCGTCGAGCGCCGCGCCAACCCGATACAGTCGAAGCGCGACCGCGAGGTGATCGGCTTCGTCAAGCGATTCGGCAGCGACCTCCGCGCCATCCTCACCAAGAAGAAAGACGGTTACTTCCTCGCGCTCTTCCTCGACAAGCACAAATACTACGAAGACGAGATGGCGCGACTCGGATTCTAAAGAAGAAATCGGACGCGAGCGACAAGCTCAAAGCGCGGCTCCGTAGAGCGGTGACCGCGTGAGATGGTAGGTTCACGTCACTCTTGATGCTTCTGAAGGCTTTTCCGTCGGTGTCTGGGGAGAAACATTTAAAAACCCTCGTGGGTCGGTTGTCGTCTGATGGTCGAGGGTGGTGAGCATCAGCTCTGAGGATGCTCGCCCTGTAGCGTGAAGGTGGCTGTGTCGTGACTCTTATCAAGCGTCTTGAGATGAAGGGGTTCAAGAGCTTCGCGAACAAGACCGTCATCGACTTCGGACCGGCCTTCAACTGCGTCCTCGGCCCGAACGGCTCCGGAAAGTCTAACGTCTTAGACGCGATCTGCTTCGTTCTTGGCAAAGCCAGCGCGAAGGGCTTGCGCGCGGACAAGAGCGCGAACCTCATCTATAACGGCGGCAAAACAAAAAATGCCGCTAAGGAAGGCGAGGTCAGCATCGTCTTCAGCAACGAGAATAATATCTTCGGCGACTTCCCGGAATTGTCCATCACGAGGATCGTCCAAGCGTCCGGTCAATCAAAATACCGGGTCAATGGGAAGAGCAGCAGCCGGCAGGAGATCTTGGACATCCTCACCAAGGACAAGATCGACCCTGACGGCTACAATATCATCCTGCAAGGCGACATCAACCACTTGATCGAGATGTCCACGTTAGAACGGAGAGGCATCATCGAGCAGATCGCGGGCATCAATATCTACGAGGACAAGAAGGAGAAAGCCCTCAGAGAGCTCGAGCGAGTCAATGAAAAACTGACGAGCGCGGACATCATCCTCGCGGAACGAAAAACGTACTTGCACGGTCTCAAGAGGGAGCGCAACCAAGCGTTGAAGTTCAAAGAGTTAGACGACAAGATTAAGAGAAACAAAGCGACCTTGGTCGCCATCAAGCGCGGCAGAAAGACGAAGGAGCTCGCGGAGCTCGACGGCAAGGCCGCGAAAGTCAACGCGGAGCTGAAGACGATTGACGAGAAACGCGCGAAACTCCTCGCCGAGATCGACGAGCGCAAGAAAGGCCTGGAAGAGATCAGCAACGAAGTCGAACGCAGAGGCGAGAAGGAACAAGTCCAGCTCCACAAGGACGTCGAACGGTTGAAAGTCGATTTAGCGGTCAAGAAACAGCGTCTCGAAACCGTCGGCGGCGAGCTCATCAAGCTCCAAGACAGGAGGGATGAATTAGAAGCGAGCAACAAAGAAATTCTTGGTAAGATCGCGTCCATCGAGCACGGCCGAAAAGACTTGGAAAAACAGATCGCGGGGAAAGAGGACGCGATCAAGAAGGTCGAAACGCGCCTCTCAGAATTCAGAAAGAAGCATAACATGGAGGACGCGGCGAAGATCGACGAGGAAATAGAAACGATCGACAAGGAAGCGGAAAAAATCCAAGAGTCCATCGCGAAACTACGAGAAGAACAACAATCCCTCTTCAGAGAGAAAGACAAGGTCGAGATCAAGCTCGAGCAAATAGACCAGAAGCTCGCCAAGGTCCTGTCCGTAGAACAGGAGAGCAAGAAAGAGCTCGAAATCCTGAAGCAGAAGAAGGAGGAGTTCAAGAAAGCGGCGAAAGAGCTCGCCACCGCTCTCACTGAAGACAGCAGCCTCGCCGCCCAGCTCCAGACAGCCCGTTCAAAGCTCCTCAGCAGAAAAGAGGAGCTCGCCAAGCTTGAAGCGCAACGCTCCGCCATCGCCGAACGCATCGCGGGCGGCACGGCAATCACGAGAATCATGGAGCTCCAGAAGTCCGGAGAGATTAAAGGCATCCACGGCATCGTCAGCGAGTTAGGCACGGTCAACCAAGCGTACGCGCTCGCCTTGGAGGTCGCCGCCGGTCCGAGGATGACGAGCGTCGTCGTCGACAGTGACGAGGTCGCCTCGAGATGCATCAAGTACTTGCGGACGAACAAGCTCGGCTTCGCCACGTTCTTGCCGCTCAACAAGCTCCAAGTCCAAGAGAAAGCGAACATCGCGAAGAATGACAAGATCGTCGGCTTGGCCGTCGACCTCATCAAGCACGACCCGAAGTTCGACAAGGTCTTCCGGTACGTCTTCGGCAACACGCTCGTCGTCACGGATATCGACGCCGCGAGAGCGTTAGGCGTCGGCAAGGCGAGGATGGCCACGCTCCAAGGCGACCTCGTAGAAACCAGCGGCGCCATGCAGGGCGGTTTCCGCTCGAGAGACAGGCGAGGCGTCGGGTTCCAAGAGCACGAGACGACAGAAAAGATCGACGGGCTTCAGAATGAGGTCGGCGACTTGGAAGGGATGCTCTCCTCGTTGGAGCACAAGCGGAGCAACAACGAAGAGCTCATCGCGAGATTGAGAGAGCTCAAGGCGACGTTAGAGGGAGAGATCATCAAGACGGAAAAATCGCTCCACCTCGACAGCGACGATGCCGGATTGTCGAAGGATGAGAAGAAGCGCTTGAAGGACGCGCTCGCGGACGCGGAGAAGCGTTTAGAAGCGGCCATCACGAAGGTCACGGAGGAGACGTCGAAACTCGGCGCTCTCCGCTTGAGAAAACAGCAACTCCGCGACAAGATCAGCGAGTTGAGAAGCCCCGCGTTGATCGCGGAGATGAACACGTTCGAGGAGAAACGCCAAGAGCTCAGGAAAGAGATCGCCGAACTCCACGGCGAGCTGAAAACCGCGGAGTCCGAAGTGAAGAACATCCTCGGCCCGGAAACAGAGAAGATCAGGGACATTTTCAAGCGCCAGGAAAAGGAGCAGAAGGGCTTCCTTGAAGAGCAGGCGATGCTGCAAGGCGCGTTGAAAAAACTCGGCAAGGAGCTCGTCGAGAAAGAGCGGGCGGAGAACAAGTTCTTCAGCCAGTTCAAGGAGTTGTTCGCCAAGCGGAACAAGCTGAACGACGAGATCAACGCGCGCGAAGGCGACCTGAAAGTCTTCGGCGAGAAAGAGCGCGAGCACGGGAACAAGAGCGTCGGCCTCAGTCTGGAAACCGCGCGCATCAAGGCGGAACTCGCTGGTGTCGAGGAAGAGGCGAAGCAGTACGAAGGCGTCGAACCGTACCCGAAGTCAGAAAAGACCGAGGAGGACATCCTCGTCGAGGTGCGCGAGTTCGAGCGCATGGTGCAGAACATCGGCGCGGTGAACATGAAAGCCCTCCAGATCTACGAGCAGGTCGCGCACGAGTACGAACTCCTCGTCGAGAAGAAGACAAAACTGGGCGCTGAGCGCGAAGACGTCCTCTTGATGATCAACGAGATCGACGCGAAGAAGCGCGAATTGTTCTTGAAGACGTTCGACGTCGTGAACAAGAACTTCCAGCACTTCTTCGAACGCTTGAGCCGCAAGGGCGAAGCGAAGCTGGAACTTGAAGACCTGAACGACCCGTTCAACGGCGGCATGACGATCAAAGTCAAATTCACCGGGAAGAAACACCTCGACATCCGCTCATTATCGGGCGGCGAGAAGACGATGACGGCGTTGGCCTTCCTCTTCGCCGTGCAAGAGCACGAGCCCGCGAGCTTCTACATCATGGACGAGGTGGACGCGGCGCTCGACAAGCACAACAGCGAGAAGCTCGCCAAGCTCATCCGCCAGTACTGCGCGAAAGCCCAGTACGTCATCATCAGTCACAACGACGCCGTCATCAGCGAATCAGACTCCTTGTTCGGCATCAGCATGGACGAGAACGGCATGAGCAAAGTGACGAGCTTGAAAGTCTGAGTTTCTTGATGTTCGCTGAGCGCGGAGCCCAGTACGTTACTGGCGCGGCAAAATTCATAGTCGTAGTTCTGAACGGTACGAACGTACTCGTGAGAACTTGTACGAGAAAATCCGTGCCGCGCCAGCACGAACCAGGCCATGCCTGGTGTGATCTCTCCTCTGAAAACCGTCATCTTTATAAGTCGGTGTTAGTATTCTTTAACACATGTTAGATATTTTTAACGCTTTGTCGCCGTTCTTCAAGAACTGCGCAGAGCGCATCAACGTGCGCGAGTACGCGAGGCGGCTCAAGATCAGTCCGCCTACCGCCTCAACAACTCTCAAGTCGTTCGCGAAGCAAGGTCTTCTCATCGAGGAGCGCGAGAGGATTTACGTATTCTACCGCGCCAACCAGCGCAGCTTCCTCTTCATCGAATTGTCGCGCAGCTACTGGCGCCAAGAGTTCGAACGCGTCGGCTTGCTGAAATTCCTCGAGGAGGAGTATTTCGTACCGACGATAATACTCTTCGGTTCGCTCAGCAAAGCCGAAGTCGGCCCGTTCTCCGACATCGACCTCGCCATCTTCTCCTCAACGACGCACGACGTCGACCTCTCAAAGTTCGGAAGAATTCTGGGCCGGCCGATACACGTCTTCAACTTCCGGAAACTTGACGAAAATTTGAGCGAAGGGCTCTTATACAACATCCACCACGGCCACCTCCTCGTCGGAGGTTGGTATGCGTGGACTGGTACGAGTGCTGGCAACGAGACTTCGTCAAACGCGTCGACCCAGATCCGGTGATGGCTGCGCAGCTCCACGCGCACGTCGAAGAGAAACTCGTCCTTGCCGCGCAAGCTGCGCCGGAAACCCGCCACGCGAGGTTCACGCTCCTCTACGATGCCTTGCGCATGCTGCTCGAGATCCTCGTCACGAACCGCGGCTACAAGATCTACAACCACGAGTGCTTCTCAGCGTTCCTGAGCGCTGTCGTGGCGGACGAAGAGCTCGCTCGACGATTCGACGCATACCGGAAGGTTCGGAACGGGATCAACTATTACGGCAAGACGCTCACGGAAGAACGGATAACGAGACTCAACACGGAAATCTTCTCGACGATAGAAGAGGTGCGACGGCTGTTGCGGGCGTAGTTCGATGACGGCTGGCGCGGCAGGAATTCATAGTCGACGTACGAATCGTACGGAACGACACCGTTTCTGAACGAGAAACTCACGACGTACGAGAAAATCCGTGCCGCGCCAGCACGAACCGGGCAGTGCCCGGCCTCTCAAGACTTCTTCGCTCTCTCTTTCAGCAAGCCGCGGAGCGCTGCGGCGATATCATCCGCTGCCTTGTCCCAGCTGAACTGCTCCACCACCGTCTTCCGAGCCGCCTTGCCGAGCTTCGCGCGCATCGTTTCGTCCTCGGCGAGGTGCTGGATCTTCCCCGCCAATTCAAAAGCGTTCTTCGTCTCGTAGAACAACCCGTTCTCGCCGTGCTTGATGTACTGTTGGATGAAACCAACCGGGCTGCTGATGACTGGCAATTCGCAGCTCATCGCTTCGAGCACCGCGAGCGAGGTCGTCTCCGTGAACGAGGGCATGACGTAGACGTCCATGGCTTGCAAGTATGGCACGATGTCGTCTTGCGCTCCTGGCAAGACCGCGCCCGGCAACCGTTTCAGCCGCAACTTCAGTTCCGGAACGCCGTCGCCGACCAGCAGGATGCGCTTCTTGTCGTTCTTGACGCGGATGTACGCACGACTCAGCGTCAAGAGGTTCTTCTCGTACCCGAGCCGGCCGTGGAACCCGACGACAATAGAGTCCTTCGGCAATTTCAGTTTGGCTTTCGCCTCGTCCTTGTCGCCTTTCGTGAACCGTTTCGTGTCCACGCCGAGGTGCGCAATCGTCTTGCGTGTCCGGATGCGCTGCCAGGAGAACATCTCCGCGATATTCTCGCTCGGCAGTATCAGTAAATCGCACCGGTTGTACACGTACCGCGTGAGGAGTTTCATAATCGTCTGGCCGAGCTTCTTCAAGAGTGGCGTGTCGACCGCTTTCGGAACGAGCTCCCACTCGATGCTGTGGATGAACGCGACCAACGGCTTTCCTAATCGTCGCGCGTACCGGTGAGCGAGCCACCCGACCGGGCCGATCGTCTGGCAGAAGACGATATCCGCTTCCGCGACAGCAGCTTTCACGATCTCCGGCCGCCACTGCGCGGGCGTATAGTCGCCGTACACTTTCCGAGACGTCGGGATGAGTACGCGGCGCACTTTCATGTCGAGCGGCGTGATGCCGTAATCTGGACTGACGACGGTGATGTCGTACTCTTCGAGCAATCGAGGAATGATCTCGCCTAAGAATCGCGCGATCCCGTCCCAGCGCGGCAGGAAGTTATCCGTCGCGATGACGAGGCGCGGCCTCCCCTTCTCCGCCGCTTTCTGTTTCTCCTGCGCGTTCTCAACCATGCTTTCACCGCACCTTGCGGAACGTCTCCGCGAACCTCACGCCGCGCAAGAACCCGACGAGCCAGTTCCGGCACAGCGTGTAGAGGAAGATGAAGTTGTTCGTCACCGCGTACGTGAAGAAGTGGATCTGGCTTCGGAACGCGCGGATGGACTCGAGCTTCGTCCCGTACGCGCCGCTCACGTCCACGATGAGGCGCGCGCCGCGGAGGCGGTGCAGATTCGGGTAGACGTAGTACGCGTACACGTCGCACTTCAAACCCGCCTCTTCGATCACGTCGAGGATGAGCGCGCCGAACGCCTTGTGGTCCGGGTGGAGCTCGTTCGGCGCCGGAATGTAGGCTTTGCTCGGCTTCAGCTTGCGCAGCATCGTCGCGAGTTTTGACGTGTACTGTTTCCGTTCGAAATCCTGCGGGAACTTCAGCTCGCGAAGCCCTAAAAACTGGACGCGACCGTCCCCGCCCAAGACGCGGTCGGCCTTCTGCGCCTCTTTCACCCGCGTCTTCCGGATAATCTCGGGCTTGTAGTGCGGGTGGCTCAACTCGCCGTAGCTCGCGATGAAGACGTGCACGTCATCGCCCGCCTTGTAGTGCTTCGCCATCGTCCCGCCGAGGCCGAGGGCGAAGTCGTCGTTGTGCGGGCTGAAGACCGCGATGACCGCCATGGTGCGGTGAATAAGCGCGAGGGTTTTTAAAAAGGTTCTCAGGGTTTCATCCGCTTCTGCATCGTCGACGATACCGTCCTTACGGGCGAACACCGTCGATGAGACGTTCTGGGCGACAAGGGGGATGCCCCAGCCGGGGAATGTCGCCAATCGAACAAGCACGAGAGTGTGAGCAGGACGGTATCGTCGTCGCAACAATAACGTTTAAAAACGCCGTCGCCGTCCGCAGCATTCGACGCGTCGGTCGTCTAGTGGCTAGGATCCCAGCCTTCCAAGCTGGTCACCCGGGTTCGAATCCCGGCCGACGCAGTTCTATCTGTTAACTTTTTAAAGCCACCGGGGCTTCTCCTCGTCATGGTCCTCGACAAACTCGGCGACGCGCTCAAGGCGAGCCTGCGCAAGATCACGGGCGCGGCCGCGGTCGACGAGAAGGCTATCAATGAGCTCGTCAAGGAGATCCAGCGCTCGCTCTTGCAGGCGGACGTGAACGTCCAGTTAGTCTTTGATGTGACGAAGCGCATCAAAGAGCGCGCCTTGTCCGAACGCGCGCCCACCGTGCTCGGCCGGAAGGAGTTCGTCGTCAACATCGTCTACGAAGAGCTCGTCAAGTTCTTGGGCGGCGACAAGTTACCGCTCGTCATCGACCCGAAGAAGAAGCCCTTCCTGTTGATGCTCGTCGGGTTGTTCGGCAACGGGAAGACGACGACGGCGGGCAAACTGGGTTCGTACTATAAGAAACGAGGCTTGAAGGTCGCGCTCGTCCAAACAGATACGTGGCGGCCGGCCGCGTACGACCAGTTGCAGCAGCTCGGCAAGCAGGTCGAACTCCCTGTCTACGGCATGAAAGGCGAGAAGAACCCGGAGAAGATCTGGAAGACCGTCCTGCCGGAACTCGACAAGTACGACCTGGTCATCGTCGACACCGCGGGTCGCGACGCGCTCAGCGACGACCTCATCGAGGAGTTGAATGGAATCAACAAGCTCGTCCGGCCGCACGAGGCCTTGCTCGTCATGGCCGCCGACGTCGGCCAATCCGCAGAAAAACAAGCGAAAGCGTTCCACGACACTGTGCACGTGAACGGCGTCATCATCACCAAGCTCGACGGGACGGCGAAAGGCGGGGGCGCGCTCACCGCGTGCTCAGTCACCGACGCGCCAGTCCGGTTCATCGGTACTGGCGAGAAGATTGAGGAGTTTGAAGAGTTCAAGCCGAAAGGGTTCGTCGGCCGTTTGCTGGGCCTCGGCGACTTGGAAGCGTTGCTCGAGAAGGCGCGCGAGGCGATCAGCGAAGACCGCGCTGAGGATTTGGGCCAGAAGTTCCTGCAAGGAGAGTTCAACCTTCTCGACCTGTACGAGCAGATGCAGGCGATGCGCAAGATGGGACCGTTGTCCAAGGTCATGAAGATGATGCCGGGCATGGGCGGCATGGAGATTCCTAAAGAAGCCTTAGAAGTTCAAGACGAGAAGCTGAAACTGTGGCGCCACCTCATGGACAGCATGACGAAAGCGGAGCTGGAAGACCCGGACGTCATCACGGGCGGCCGTCTCGAACGCATCGCGCTCGGGAGCGGCTCGTCCATCAGTGAAGTCCGCGCGCTCTTGAAACAGTACAAGCAGAGCAAGAAGCTCGTCAAGGTCTTCAAGGGCGCTCAAGACGAGAAGTCCATGCAGAAGATGATGCAGAAGATGCAGAAAGGCCAAGGCGTCCCCGGCTTAGGCAAGAAGATGAAGCTGCGTTAAATCTGGTATTGGAACCCGATCGGTCTGAGTTTTCTCCGAGGGTCGCGGTTCTGGTTTCGCATCTCTTCATCACGTTCGAGTTCGTACCGCGCGTTCTCCGTTGAGGTTTGCGTGTAGCTCGTCAAAGGACGTGACGTGGAACGGAAAAGCGAGTTCTCGCTCACGCTGGCTTTCGGTGTTCCTTTATAGAGTGGGTTCGACGGTGCAACGTACGCTTTCGTCTCGCCGACGTTCAGGAGCGCGTAGCCGATGCTAAGCTGCATGTTGTAGAACGCGTTCGCCTCTTTCTGGCTTTCGTAGGGGCTCTTCTCCATCATCGTTCAGGACTCGTTTCAGGTTTTATATGCCTTCGCATTCACGTGCCGGAAATTTTCCGGGTGCTGTCTACTTGGTGAGTGGGTCGGGGGCTTCGGCGATACGCTCGAAGGGTGGTGAGGTGGTAGAAGAGCGTGAACGTGGAGTTCAACAACCACCGAAACCCCCTAGGCTTCTGTAAAGTGGAAGAAATATATAAAGTTTTCGTTTTGATACTACTGTTGAGTGATTATGTTCTCGTCGAGAATAATATTTTCTATAGGGAAAATATAATTTTTGAACTAAGAAGAAAGAAAACTAACCGCTGATGCGGTCGCCGGGAGTCGAACCCGGGTCGCGAGGTTGGGAACCTCGAATGTTAACCATTGCACCACGACCGCGAGGAAAAAGTTAGTGTGGATGAGAGGAGTTTTCGTCTTGATGAGGGGGACGGGATTCGAACCCGCGTAAGCACTAAGCTACTAGCTCCTGAGGCTAGCCCGGTTGACCACTGCGGCACCCCCTCGACGGATGCGAGAAACGAAAACCCGAGCCCTTTTTTAAAGTTACCCGTGCGGCCGCGACTTGTCCGGGTGTGCTTTCTCGAGCTTCGCGCGGACCTGGTGCTCGATCGCCGCGACGAACTTCTCGTTGTCCTTCTCGGCGACGGCCGCGCCGCACGCGAACGTGTGCCCGCCGCCGTACCCGTCGACTCCTTCCAACGCTTTCACGAGCATCGGCGGGATCTCGTACTTGCCCGCGCTCCTGATGCTGTACTTGAACTCGCCCGCGTGCTTGCGCGCGACCATGATGAGCAGGTCAGGATACAAGTACAAGAGCTCGTTGCTCACGTCGCTCGTCAAGCTCATCGAGTCGTCCTCGTACGTGTACAGCAATATCGGCTTGTGCTTGCGCACCGCGTGTTTGCAACGCTCGAGCAGCGTGTCGTACTTGTTCGCCAGGCGTTGGTACTTCTTGTACAGGAACTTGCCGCGCGGCGTCGTCTGGTTCAACGCCTCGAACGGGCTCTCGATACGCGTCAACACGAGGACTGACTTCATCGTGTCCTGCACGCTCCCCTTCAGGTTGAAGCTGATGATGCGCGCGAGCTTGCCGATACGGCTCTCCGCGTGGAAGAGCAAGTCCTCAACCTTCGACCACGATTGCGGTAAGAGTCCCGGATACTGCTCTTCGACATCTTTCAAGTACTCCGGCGTGTGCCAGTCCGCGACCGCGCCGACCGCGGCGAGCCACAACGGTCCGCCGGAAATCTTGTACGCCCAGTACGTCGTCGGCAAGTTGTCCTTGTCGTCATGCACGCGCGGGTTGAAGTAGCGGACGTGCGACCACTTCGAGACGTCCTGCGGCTTGTGGTGGTCCAACCAGATAATCGGCGTCTTCACGTTCTCGAAGAACTCCGCGTTCACGACTGGCTTGTCGAGGATGACGACCAAGTCGGGCTGGTACTCCTCCACCTTGCGCACGTACTTCCCGTCAACCATCGGCGACGCCTTCACCGGCACCCCTTTGCCCTCTTTCTTATAACGGTAGAGCTGGACGAAGCTGGTCGTGCCGTCGCAGTCATCGTCGAACAAGAACAACGGGCGAGCGCTCTCATCAAGCGCTTTCCGGAGAGCATCGATCTCTTCAGTCAGGAGGGGCATAAAAAAAGACACCTCGATGCCTCCTTGAAACAGCCACTTCCATTATAAGCTTTCGGTTTTACGAAACATGGAGTGGGAGTCGTGCCGGGCTTAAGGTCGAGGCGTGACGATTAACAGATGCGGAGAGGGTCGGGGGTTGTCCCTCACGGGGTGACCCGTTGCCGCGAGAACACTACGAGACGCCGAGAAGCCCGGCACGACGACGGAGAACTGACCTTCCGACCTCGTTCCCAACA
>DASH01000090.1 GCA_002503705.1 Candidatus Woesearchaeota archaeon UBA153
TGCAGTGGCGCCGACTGCGACGACACGAACCCTGCAATCCACCCTGGCGCTGACGAGATCTGCGAGAACTTGATCGACGAGAATTGCAACGGCCTCTTGAACGACGGTTGTCACGGCGGCGAGTGCGAAGACGCTGCGGACTGCCCGCCTGGAGAGTATTGCGACACGACGAGCGGCGTTCCCGGCGTCTGCACCAGTCTCCCTGACTGCGACAACACCTTAGATGATGACGCTGACGGTTTCGTCGATTACGGCCTCGACCAGGGGTGCGCGGCGCCGGACGACGAGGACGAAGATGACACTTCCGATTATGACGGCGACGAGTGCGCGGACAACGTCGATGACATGCCGAGCGTGTACAGCGTCGACACTGACGGCGACGGCCTGCATGACGACTGCGACAACTGCGTCGCCGTCGCGAACCCCGACCAAGCGGACGCTGACGGCGACGGCATCGGAGACGCGTGCGAACCGCCGGTCGTGCTCTGTACTGACGCTGACGGCGACGGCTTCTTCGACGGGGGTGGTTGTGGCACGCTGATTGATTGCGACGACACCGACCCGGGCGTCCACCCTGGCGCGACGGAGACGTGCGACAACGTCGACGAGGACTGCGACGGCCTCATCGACGACGGCCTCTTGAATTGCGCGTGCACGGAACCGTTCACCGCGCCCATCATCCTCGACGGCGCTTGTCCCGCAGATGGTTGCGCCGCAGGGTACGAGTGCAACAACCACTCGTTGAGCTTGCTCGAAAACCGTTGCGTCTTGCGCGGCATCACGTTAGATGAGCGGCAAGAGTTGTGCCTCGGCTTCGCGAACGCGCGATGCAACCAAGACTATGCGTGCGCTCCCATCTCGAACTCTGATGCGGGAGTCTGCTACGCGCTTCCCGTCCACGGCCTTGAACTCTGTACCAACGGCTGGGATGACGATTGCGATGGTTTCATCGACGCGGAGGACGTCGAGGATTGCGACGCGTACTGCGGCGACGGCGTCATCAGTCCGGGTGAGCAGTGCGATGGCGCCGCGTGGGGCCCCGTGACGAGTTGCGTCGACTTCGACTCTTTCACGAACGGCACGCTCACGTGTGATGAGGAGACGTGCCTTTTCGACACGACCGTCTGCACCGGCGAGAACATCACGAACGCCTCGAACCCGGTCTGCGGGGACGGTATCATCCAACCTGGTGAGCAGTGCGAAGGCGTGCTTTGGGGTCCGGTCACGGGTTGCCGAAACTTTGATACTTTCCTCAGTGGTTCGTTATCGTGCGACGCCGCGACGTGCCTGTTCGACACGACCGCCTGCCGTGCAACCCCTGCTTGCGGCAACGGCATCAGGGAAGGCAACGAGGCCTGCGATGACGGCGCGAACAATGGCGCGTGCCCGCGAACGTGCAGCGCCTCGTGCACCGTCAACAACTGCGGTGGCGGTGGCGGCGGTGGCGGTGGCGGCGGTGGTGGCTACATTCCGCCCAAGCCCGCGGGTGACGGCGACGGCGATGGCGGCGGCGACTTGCTCTGCGACGCTGACAATGACGGGTATTACAAGAACACTGTCGAGTGCCAGAAAGAGTTCGGCGCGGACCGTCTCGATTGCAACGACCGCGACTCGAGAATCCACCCTGGCGCCACCGAGCGTTGCGGGAACGGCAAGGATGATAATTGCGACGGGAGGATTGACGAAGGCTGCGCGCCGGGAGAGCGCGGGACGTTCCTCGTCGTCGACGCGGAGTGGCGCGCCGACATCCTCAGCATCGTCGAGTTCGACGTCGACATCGAGAACGGCGACGCGCCCTTGCGCGACGCGACCCTCAAGCTCTCCCTTCCTGGCGAGTGGGAGTATGAAGGGCCGGTCTCGCTCGGCACGCTCGCCGCCGGCGAGAACCGGCGCGTCACGTTCAAGATCCTCGTCCCCGCCGAGAGTGCCGCTGAGCGCCGCATCACGGTCTCGCTCTCCGGCGACGGTGAGAGTGCGAGCGCGGAGTCGTTCGTCGCGATTGAACGTCCCGGCTTCATCGTCAAGGCGTTGCCGAGCATTGGCGGGTACGCGAGCGGCGATGTCGTGCCAGTCATCGTGTACGTGTTCAACGACGGCGGCCGGACGATGGACGGCTTGCAGGTGAACCTTGACGTGAACCGCGGGTCGTCGACCGCGTACTTCAAAGTCCTCTCCGGTTTCAACGTCGGCGCAGAGTCGGTCTTCACGCACGAGTACCGTTTCCCCGCGAGTACCATCGCGGGAACTCTCTTCGACGCGAAACTCTTGGATGACGGCGCGCTCGTCGCGGAGAGTAACGAACGTTTCGAATGAGAACAGCAACATCGTGTTCAGCGAGGTGAATCGAGTATGGCATTCGTTTTCGGCATGGACTTGCCCGTCTTGGAAGTTATGGTCTTCTTGATCGTCGTCATGATCGGCGCGATCGCCTTCATGGCTTGGCAGATTATCAACGTCGGCCGGCACATCAAGGTCCTCGAGGGGACGACGCTCGAGATCCGCAAGTACGAGGACGCGGAGGACGCGGAAGTGAAACGTTTCGAGAGCGACGTGAAGACTCTGGAGACCGATGAAGCGGAGCTCTTCCTCGCGAAGACGATTCCGACGGTCGTGAAGCTCCAGAACTACGCGGCTTCAGAGCTGATGCGCGGCCGAGAACCGCAGGACATCCTGGAGGCGCTCATCGCGAAGAACGTCAAGCAGGACCTCGCCACGAAGGTCGTGAACAGCATGATGTTCTACCTCGACTATCACCACAAGCTGCCGAAGAAGCAGTCCGAGACGCACGCGAAAGCGGCTGAGCAGCTCGCGGGGAAGACTGGCCAGTAGGATTTCCCCGTAACTCTTTTTCTCATTCTTCTTTTCCGTTCATTCATGTTCGTTGCAGCCCTCGGGCGGGTTTGCTGGCGCGGCTCGATGTTTCTCGTCCACGCGCGTCTCGCCGTCAACAACCGTCGTGAATTTCTCATCCCGTACGTCGTGATTTCCTCGTCCGGAAACAGCGTCGTTCCGTACGATTCGGACATCGACTCTGAATTCCTGCCGCGCCAGTCCGAACTGGACTTCACGTCCGGCGAACCTCTAGAATAACAGTTTGACGCTCTTCGCCTTGACCGCGTTGCTCAAGAAGTGCGTCGGCGCGACGCCTCGACGCTGCAACAGCTCAAGTTTCGCTAACGGCGCCTTGCCGAGCTTCTGCCGGACGAGGTTGAACGGGTAGAACCCGAGGACGCCGGTCAACGCCGCCTCGCGCGCGACCGTCTCGAGGAAGCGCTGGTTCTCCGGCTGGCCGTGCTTCCACGACGAGTTCTTCGTCGCCATCGCGCGCGCCAGCTTCGCGTCCCACAACTCGCCGAGCCACAACGGGCCCGCGACGAGCGTCGGTCGTTTGCAGCACTCCCCGACGTTCTCCTTGC
>DASH01000030.1 GCA_002503705.1 Candidatus Woesearchaeota archaeon UBA153
GTCGCGGCGCTCACGTACGCGACGATGCACCGCGAACTGAAACAGCACGGCAACGTCGAGGTGCGCCGCTTCAACTGGGAGAACACGGCCGGAGAGGTACAACAGCTCTACCAGGAGCTCGTCGGGTGAACAACCATGGTCAGCGTCTGCTTTTACTTCCAAGTCCACCAGCCCGCGCGACTGCGCCAGTACAGCGTCTTCGACATCGGGAAGAACCACGCGTACTTCGACGACCAGAAGAACCGAGAAGTCATGCAGAAGGTCGCGCGAAAATGCTACCTGCCCATGAACTCGCTCCTCCTCAAGCTCATCCACCGGAACAACGGCAAGTTCAAAGTCGCCTTCTCCATCTCGGGTGTCGCCCTCGACCAGTTCGAGCAGTACGCCCCCGAAGTCCTCGAGAGCTTCAAGGCGCTCGCCCGCACCGGTTGCGTCGAGTTCCTCGCGGAGACGTACTACCACAGCCTCAGCTTCGTCTACGACAAGCACGAGTTCGACACGCAAGTCGCGTTGCACACGAAGCGCATCCAGGAGCTCTTCGGCCAGACGCCGAGCGTCTTCAGGAACACGGAGCTGATCTTCAACAACGAGCTCGCGTGGTGGATGCAGGAGAAAGGCTACAAGGCCGTCCTCGCGGAAGGCGCCGACCACGTCCTCGGCTGGCGCAGCCCCTCCTTCCTGTACAGCGCGGTGACCGCGCCGAACATCAAGCTCCTCCTCAAGAACTACAAGTTGAGCGACGACGTCGCCTTCCGCTTCAGCAACAAGGGTTGGAACGAGCACCCGTTGACCGTCAACAAGTACGTCCAGTGGCTGAACGCGGTGAACGGAAACGGGAACACGGTCAACCTGTTCATGGACTACGAGACGTTCGGCGAGCACCAATGGGAGGACACGGGAATCTTCCAGTTCATGGAGCACCTCCCCACCGAATTCCTCAAGCATCCCGACAATGATTTCAAGACGCCGAGCGAAGTCGCCGACTCGTACCCCGTCGTCGGCGTCCTCGACGTGCACAACTTCATGTCGTGGGCGGACATCGAGCGCGACCTGAGCGCGTGGCTCGGCAACCGGATGCAGCACGCGGCAATCAGCGAATTGTACGCGATCAAGGAGGCGGTGCTCGCGTCTGGCGACGAGAAGCTCATCGGCGATTGGCGCAAGCTGACGACGAGCGACCACTTCTACTACATGTGCACGAAGTGGTTCAGCGACGGCGACGTGCACAAGTACTTCAACCCGTACGACACGCCGTACGACGGGTACATCGCCTTCATGAACGTCCTGAACGACGTCGCGCTGCGGGTGAAAGCCGCGCAGAGCGCTGGCGTCGGCGCGTACAGCCCGGTCCGGAACGCGGCAGCCGGTCTCAGTCCCGCGCTGCGCGTCCAGAACCCCGGACTCGGTTCGAACCCGGCGTTCGGAACCCCGTCGTTGAACGCGACGCTCGGCGCCCCCAAGGGCTGTCTCGTCAGCGAACGCCCCAGCACGCTCCTCGTCGCCACGGCAACCACGCCGCGGTAGACGGAGAATACAGATTGCACGTTAAACGTTGCAAGAAAAGAGGTGAAAGAGAATGACTGCCAAGAAAAAAGCCGCGAAGAAGAGAGTCGTGGCGAAGAAAATCGTGAAGAAAGCGGTGAAAGCGCCGGTGAAGAAGCCCGTCAAGGCCCTCGTGAAAGCCGCGCCGAAGACCGCGAAGGTCACGCTCGACGTGTACGACGTCCAGAACGTGCCCGAACACCAGCACTTCTACTTCGTCAACGGGGTGCGCGTCAAGAACGTGAAAGAGCTCGCCGAAGTCATGGACAAGATCGAGCAGGAAGTCTTCGACTACCACGTGACCATGGACAAGAACGACTTCCACAGCTGGGTCAACGGCGTCTTCCAGGACATGGAACTCGCTGAGAAGCTCCTCGGCGTGACGAGCCCGAAGCACCTCCAGTTCACGATCTACAAGCATGTCGCGGACAAGGCGCTGAAGAAGCGATAGGCGCGCAACGACCGCTCCACGAGTTGGAGTGTAACGGTCACAGACCGGAGAGAGGTGAGGAACGTGGAGATACCCTACGAGCAACGGTTCCACTTCCATGACGGTTCGAGCGCGGCGAACCTCCTCGAGCTGAAGCGGAAGATTGAGACGGTCTCGTACGACGAGTTCTACCGTCACGTGAATGGCGAGAAGAACGACTTCGCCAGCTGGGTCGAGCACGTCCTCGGCCGCAAGCTCCTCGCGCAACGACTGCGAGCCGTGACGAGCATCGTCGAGACGGTCGAGCTCCTGAATGAAGAGCTCTACCCGCAAGAGACGGGAATCGCCGAAGAGGCGCTCGTCAAAGAGGGCGAGGAAGACTTGCAGCGCCGGATTGAAGAGCAGCTCTTCGCCGACCTGGAACTCCCGACAGACGCGGTCGACGAACTCCCCGACTTGGAGACCCCGGAACGGCGCGAAGAGCGCGAACTCTTGGACGAGGGAGAGCACGTCGTCCTGCCGCCGCGAGAGCACGTCGAGTTCGCGGGCCGGATGCCGGGCGCGCCCGTCACCACGCGCACCCCTGGGCACACGCCGGTCACGGAGCGCGTCGACAAGCCCGTCTCCGCTGAAGAGCACATGAAGTTCATCGTGAAGCAGTTCATCTACGGATTGCTCGCGGGACTCGTCATCGGGTTCTTCCTCGGACGGCTGGTGAGCGTGTGAGGGACGAATCGTGAGCGAAGCGCCAGGGTTCAGCGACAGGCGACAGCGGAGAACGCGGTGAGCTGACGTGAACAGCGGTCAAGCATCGAAGAACGACGACGTGGAACGGCCGACCCCGCAAGCAGAGTACCTCTGCGAAGTCTCTTGGGAGGTCTGCAACAAGGTCGGCGGTATCAACACGGTCCTGAAGAGCAAAGCGGCAGTCATGCGAAGCAGGTACCAGCGATACCTCCTCATCGGTCCGTACTTCGAACGCAACGCGGCACTCGAGCTGGAAGAGCACGAGCCCTCGCCGCCCCTCAAGGCCGCCCTCGCGGAACTCGCGGCGAACGGCATCACGTGCAAGTACGGCACGTGGCAGATCAAAGGAGAGCCGGAAACAATTTTGATTGACTTCTCCGGCCTCATCGCTCACAAGGACGCGCTGAAGACGAAACTGTGGGACGCGTACAAGATCGACTCGCTCAATTCCGGATGGGATTATGACGAGCCCATCGTGTTCAGCGCCGCCGTCGCGGAAGTCCTCTCCGCGTTGGAGAAACACCTCGGCTTGCAGAAGATGGTCGCGCACTTCCATGAGTGGATGACCGGCGCGGCCCTCTTGTTCCTGAAGACGAAACAGAGCAAGGTCAAGACCGTCTTCACGACGCACGCGACCATGCTCGGCCGCGCAATCTGCGGCGGCGGGGGGAACCTGTACGAGATGCTCCCGAACATCGACCACGTGGCCGAGGCGTATAAGAGCCAGGTCCAGGCGAAGCACCTGACGGAACGCGCGTGCGCGCAGCATTGCGACGCCTTCACGACGGTGTCGGAGATCACCGGGATGGAGGCGGAGAAGCTCCTCGGCCGAAAACCTGACGTCCTCGTCCTGAACGGGCTGGACATCGGCCGGTTTCCCACCGTTGAAGAGACCTCGATCAAGCATATCACGTCGCGCGACAAGATCCGGGGCTTCCTCGCGTACTACTTCTTCCCGCACTACGTCTTCCCCTTGGAGCACAACCTCCTCATGTTCGTCACGGCGCGCTACGAGTACAAGAACAAAGGACTCGATATCACCGTCGAAGCGATGCGACGCTTGAACGAGCTGATGAAACAGGACGACGACAAGCGGACCGTCACCGTCTTCTTCTGGATTCCCATGGATCACGGCGGCGTCAAGGTCGAGCTCCTCGAGAACAAGAACTACTACTACCATCTCAAGAACTATCTCCAGTACAACTCCGAAAACATCCTCAAGAAAGTCCTCTACGACTTCCTCGCGCAAGGAAACGTGGCCGGCGAGACGCTCTTCACGAAAGAGTTCCTCAAAGAGATGAAACAAGACTCGCTCCAGTTCAAACGGAAAGGGTACCCGCCGCTCTGCACGAACTACCTGAACGACGAGGAGAACAACGAGCTCCTCAGGGCGTTGCGCCACGCCGGTTTGGACAACAGTCCCGCCACGCGCGTCAAAGTCATCGTCCAACCGATCTATCTCGACGGGAGCGACGGACTCTTGAACTTGGCGTATTACGACGCCATCGCGGGCACGCATCTCGGCCTGTTCCCGAGCTATTACGAACCATGGGGGTACACGCCGCTCGAGACCGCCGCGCTCGGAGTCTCCTCGCTCACCTCCGACCTCTCAGGGTTCGGCATGTTCATCGAACCACACCTCGACCGTCAGAATCCTGGCATCAGAATACTCCACCGCCTGAACAAGCCGACGGAAGCGGTCGTGGACGAGTACGCGCGCATGCTCTACGACTTCGTCAAGCTCCACCACGCCGAACGCGTCCAGAACAAGCTCGCGGCGAAACGCTTGACGACGCTGTGCGACTGGGAGCAGTTCATCAACTACTACGTGCAAGCGCACAATAAGGCGTTGGAGAAGTAAGAAATTCTCCCCGTCTCCGTTTATCTTCCGTCTTTTTCAAGGGAATCTTTATATAGGAATCTCTCTTTGCTCAACGTCATGGCGAAGGCTTCTCGGAGGGATAAGACGCTGTTCGAGTTGCATCCTGAGCTCGAGCGGGGAATCGACGAGATGCGGGAAGAGTTCCGTCGAATGGGGATTCTCGGTAAGTTCAAGTTCTCGTGACGTCGATGATTGAGAGGCCGTAGTGTCGTTTCAAGAACGTCTGTACTCGTTCGCTCTTCACGAGCGTCCGGTCTTTCGTGACGAAACGGTCGCATCCTTCCGCGACGGCGGCGACGAGGTGGAACGCGTCATCGTCGCTCAACGAGTACTCAAGAGCCTTGAGGTGGTCGAACAGGTCAAGATCGAGCGCGCGACGCGTGAACCGTGCGATACGCATTCTTCCGTCCTCGAGGAGCGTGGTGAAGAGCCAGGAGAGTTGTTGCATCGCGCGCAACCGCACTCGCTCCTCTTCGAGCGCGTCTCGGAGCTGGACTTTCTCGAGTATGCCGACGAAGATTTCGCTCACGACGAGATGTGAGATGATGCCTCGTGGATGCTGGCGGTATCCTCTCGTGTTGACGAACGTCTTGCACGCGAGAGCGTCGCCTTCCTCGAACGCGATAGAGAGGAAGACGCACGAGTCGACATAGTCCATGACGTCACGAGGCTGTCCGGAAATATAAGCGCTCGCCCTCGGAAATCGGAAGAATCACGGGGAGTTCATTCTTCTTCAAAACTATCTGAAAATCACCGGTTTTCATTCTTCCCGGTAATCTTCCGTCTTTTTCAAGGGAATCTTTTTATACTGGTTCGTCTTTGCTGTCGTCTGTACCAACTGCTAGGGCGTTCGTCCGGTGAGAGTCCGGAGGGACTATCTAGGGCCGCGACACCCTTCGTGGTGTTCTTTGGTACAGTTCATCTCTTGAAGAGGTAGTTCTCTAGCGTGTTCAGCGTCACCGTCGCATACGTCGGGAGCTTGTTCTTCGTATCCTTCCGCATGAGATATGCGTACGTGTGCGCGCCCGAGTGCGCGTCAAGCTTGGCGAACGTGACACTCTCTACCGTCAAGCCTTGACGGTCCTTCAGCAGTTGCGCGAGCTGGATCTTGATGTCTTGTTCTTTGCCGTCGAAATCGCGGCAGACCGTCAGCGAGACGGACTCTCCGAGTCTCAAAGTCCTGAAGATCTCGCTGATGATGGCGCAGTAGAGCCTGACTTTGAGCGTCGCTTTTCCGCTTCTCGATTTCTTGTATCGATAGAGTCCTTGGTCGTGACGTGCGTTGATGACTTGGACCATCTCAGTCGTCATCTTGAAGCCGCGTATCAAACCGTCCCGGTTCGCCACGCAAATCGTATAGTTCGGATTGAGGATGTCCTCACCACTCACGTCAATCTCGAACTCCACAGCTTATCACAAGACTTGATGAACGACTGGGGGAATATAAGCGCTCGCCCTCGAAAATCGGAAGAATCACGGTGTGGTCCGTTGTACGCCGCTCTGCGCGAACTGCCACCGGAAAGAACACTACCTGCGGCGGAATGGGGCTGCGAGGATTTGAACCCCGGTTAGGCGGCCCCGAACCGCCTGTGATACCAAGCTACACTACAGCCCCGTTGAAGGTGTTTTAGGGGGCTCGACGACTTGCGGGAGGAGACCCCCGCTTCCCAGGGTAGCGACGCTGATGCCGAGCTACACTACAGCCCCTTGATAAAAGACGTTTGTGTTTGTTGAGCATCTTCGAAACGCGGGATGTTGTCGTCGTGGGTCCTGCGTCCCCGGATGGGGCGTCCCCCCGCGACGGACTCGCTGTTCATTCCGCAGGCGTTTCGACCTGAGGATGCTCAACAAACGTGTTGTTAAAAAACGTTTCGTCTACTCGACGTAGATCTTGATCTTCTCCGGGTCGTACTTCCACGTCGTCGGGATCGCGCCCGTGCGCTTGTAGTACTTCGCGAGCCGGTTGATCTTGCTCTCGGTGAGTTGCAGGCCGTGCTTCGCGCTCTGGTCCTTCCGGTTCTCTTCTTGGTGCTTGCGGATGAGGACCGCTTTGCGCATCAACGCCATCAGGTCTTCCGGAATTTCCGGGAGGATTTTCTTCTCGGCGAGGAGTTGCTTGACCGTCTTCCCGGTGAGCGCTTTCACGCTCGGCACGCCGTACTCGTCGCGCAGGAACAATCCGATCTTGCTCAGGCTCTTTCCCTCTTTCGCGTACTTGAAGACGAGCATCTCGACCTCTTTCGGCTTGAGCGAGACCCACGTGGGCGTCGTCAGTTTCGCCGGCTTTTTCGAGCCGCTCTTCCCTTTCTTCCTTGAATGCATACGAGCCATGCTATCCCTCTGTGTTGTTGCGGAACGTGAGGAACGGGAGAAACCTTGTCTCCGCGTCCAAGCGAGCGAAAGCCTTGAAAGACCGTCGCTTCCCAACCGCGTCGTACGAGGCGAGAACGCGGAACCTTTTTTAAAGGTACCGGTGGACTCTCAGACGAGAAAGCCTTCGTCAGTATCAGCGCTGCCACCGTCCTTAAGGGCGAGCGAAAGAAGTGAGGGGGAGAAGCGGTTGCGGTGGGGGGTGCCCCATCCGGGGAGGACCGCATTCCACGTTCTCATCGCTGAGCGAGCTGGACGGTGGCGGCGCGAAAACGTCGAGGAATGTCGCCAAACCCTCCTGCTCGAGCGTGCGAGCTGGACGGTAGCGTCGCAGAACGCTTTTATGACTACTCTGGAAGAGTCACGACGAGGATAACTTTAAGAACCGTCCAAGATTCCTCTCTTCCGTTCAGCAATGAACGCTCCGAGGGGGTGGAGTCTCAATGAACAACCAGCCGGTCCCGCTCATCTTACCGACGCCGAGCGGCTACAACATCGCGCGCGGCATCGAGCACTTCTTGCAGTCGAAATACCTGCCCGAGCGTCCCGTTCCGCTCGTCGACGCTGACCTGTGGGTGCCGACGCGGTTCCGCGTCTTCGGCGACACGGGCCGCATCGTCGAGCTGCAGCGCCACCTGCGCGGCGCGGACATCTACGTCGTCGGCGACGTGCAGAGTCAGGCCACGATTGTTCCCGACTTCAAGCGCGTCATCCACCTCGGGCATGACATCACGCTCTGGAAGGACGCGTACCGCGTCACGGACAACAAGGGCTCCTCGCTCGAGACGCGATCGACCAAGCTGCCCATCGACCAGAACTTCATGGACCTCCTCCGGACAATCGAGGCGGCGCGCAACGCGGGGAAGGAACGCACGCGCATCACCGCAGTCTTGCCGTTCTTCCCGTACAGTCGGCAAGACCGCCGCGGCGGCCGGTACAGCCTCGACTCGAAGCTCGCGACGACGCTCTTGGAAGCGAGCGGCGTCAACCACATCCTCACGCTCGACGTGCATAACCCTTCCGCGATGGAGTCCGCCGTGAACGCGCCGATGTTCGTCGACCAGATGACTGCGACGTACACGTTCCTCGGCGTCCTCCGCGCGCACCCGGAGTGGTACCCGTTGGAGAACCTCTACTTCGTCGCGCCGGACAGCGGCGCCCTCGAGCGGAACAAGGTGTACGCGGAAGAGCTCGGCTGCCCGGTCAACTATATCTACAAGCGCCGCGACCGGTCCAAGGCGAATGTCGTCGACGGCATGTTCGGCTTCGCCGGCGACCCGAAAGGGCTGGAGAGCAAGGACGTCATCCTTGTCGACGACATGATCGATAGCGGCGGCACGCTCATCCAGGCGGCGGAGTACTTGCGCTCGTTGCGCGTCCACAGCGTGACGGCAGTCACGACGCACCCCGTCTTCTCCTATCCCGCGTTCGAACGGTTGGATGACGCGTACGCGCGCGGCCTCTTGACGCGCGTCTTCGCGACGAACGCGGTCACGCTCAAATCGAGGGACTGGGACAAGTACCGCGACTGGCTCTGCCCGGTCGATATCACGAAGTACTTCGCGAAAGCCATCGACCGGTTGAACAGGGACGAATCGATCAGCGAGCTCTTGAAAGAGACAGGGTAGAATTCACAACTCTTCCATGGCTTCCGCGACCGCGTGGGGCGGCGGCGCGGGTTCTGGGCGTTGAGGTCTGCCGTTGTTCCCTGTGTTCGTTCCGCCGGACGCGGGCAGTTCTTTGCCTAAGTAGCAGTACTCGTAGTAGTCGCACTGTCCCGTGCTCCACTTGCACAACGGCCCCGGCTTCTTGGGATAGTCGCGCACGTCCCGGGTCTTCGTGCCGAGGTGGACTTCTTGCACGTCGCGCTTCGCCTTCTCCACCATGGCCGGAGTCACTTCCAAGAGCCGTTCGACGCCGTCTTTCAAGAAGAAGATGCCGACCAAGTCCGGCGTCCTGAACTTCTCCTGGTAGAGCATCGCGTAAATCGAGAGTTGGACTTCGTACTCCTCGGTAATCTCCGCTTTCCGGCTCGTCTTGTAGTCGAGGATGATCGTCTTGCCGGCCTCGTCGTGAATCGCGTCCATGTAGCCGCGCACGTGGTGCTCGCGCGAGAGGAACTCGACCTCGCGCGCCGGCGTCACCGCCGTCCACGCCTCCTTGACCGGCAGGAACCGGGTGAAGTATTTGATCTTGCTTGTGAAGTAGTCGAAATAGTTCCCAATCATGCGGCCGGTCTCGTCGTAATACCCTTGCAGCTCCTCTCGCGTCAAGCCGAGCTTCTCGAGCTCCGCTTGGTGGGCGTTCCACGAGCGCTTGAACACCTCGTTCAGGACGACTTTCATCGTCATGAAGAATCCGTCGACGGTTTCGGGGACTCGCGTCACGTCCGTGTTGAAGAACTTGTCGAGCGCGTCGTGCACGATGGTGCCGCGCACGAGATGGATGCTCGGTAGCGAGGGGAGGTTGCCGATGTACCGGTAGTAGTACTTGCGCGGGCACTGCCGCCACAGGTTGATGCTGCTCGGGCTCTGGATGCGAGCAACTCCTTTCGGAGTCGCCGTGCTCGTGAGCGGTTGAGAAACCATGTCTCGCTGAAGCAAGACGCTCTTAAAAAAGGTTCTCCTTGGTTGACCAGTGGGGTTTCAGTCGGAATTCCTCGTCCTCCTCATCGTCGCCGTCCAGCTCGCTCTTCTCTCGTTGAAGCCGAGATGCAGGTCCTTCCCGGCTGGAGCGTCCCCTCCCGCATTCGACGTTTTTCTTCACGTGATCGCTCGCCCTTAAGGACGGCGACGATGGTGTCAAGAATTGGTGGCGGGTGTCTAGTTCGGCTTGCCGTTCCACTCGAGCGGGGGGATGAACTCTCCCTTGACGATGTTCTCGCTCTTCAAACGGTACAGCAGGTCGACCTGTTCGAGGACGTGCGGGTTCCAGACGAGGCCGCCGCCCATCGCGCGCACGTCGGGGTGTTCGCCTTTCTCTTTCTTGACTTGTTCTTCAATCGCTGCGAAGAGGTCGAACGCGTCTTCAATCATCGTCAGGTGGAACTGATGTCTGACATCTGAATGGT
>DASH01000051.1 GCA_002503705.1 Candidatus Woesearchaeota archaeon UBA153
TTTTACGGAAACTTTCTACAAACCCCCATTCCCCACAACGCTTATATATGATTCCAACGCCTTCGCCCCGCATGGGAACGACGGCGAAACCCCCTGCTTCGAGCCGGAAGGGAAAGATTTTATCATTAATAAAACCGACGGTAGATTTCAGGCCATTTGCGCTTAACACTGCCCAGAAGCTCGAGGCTGAGGCGAAGAAGCGGCACCTTAACGTCTCGTTCTTCGTCGGCGGGAGCGTCGCGAAAGGCACCAATCTCGAGGGCGACGCCGACGTGGACGTCTTCGCCAGGTTCGACGACGCGGAGTACAAAACCAAGAGCGATGAGCTTGCAGACCTCCTCGGCAAGATCGTCCCGAAGGACGCGGTGCGAGTCCACGGGAGCCGCGACTACTACCAATTCACGAGAAACTACGAAGGCAGCGACGTCCTCTTCGAGGTCGTCCCAGTCCTCAACATCACCGCGCCCGGCCAGGCGGTGAACGTGACGGACGCGAGCCCCTTGCACGTCGGCTACGTCCTGAAGAAGATCACGGCGAAACCGTCGCTCCAGGACGAGATCCGCTTGGCGAAGCAGTTCTGCAAGGCCGCGAAATGCTACGGCGCGGAATCGTACCTTAACGGTTTCAGCGGCCACGTCATCGACTTGCTCCTCATCGCGCACGGCTCGTTCGACAAGCTCCTCTCGGCGGCGACGAAGTGGACGCCGCCCGTCATCATCGACCTGGAGAAGCACCACAAGAGTCCCGCCTTCGCGATCAACAAGTCGAAACAGCAAGGTCCTCTTTTGCTGGTCGACCCGATCCAGCCGGAGCGCAACGCCGCCGCCGCGGTCTCGGCAGAGATGCTCGAACGGTTCACCGCCGCCGCGAAAGCATATGCTGCAGAGAAGAGTGTGGAGGTGAAGAGCGCGAAGAAAGGCGTGACGAGCGCGGACGAACGATTCTTCACCATCTTTCCCGTGACGAAACAGACGATCACGGACGAGTACGAACGCCGGTCGAAAACGACGCCGTACGCGACCAGGACGCGGCTCTTCCTCGTTGAGCAACAACCGTTCGACGGGAAGGATGACGTCGTCGCGACGAAGCTACGGAAAGCGCACGACTATATCCTCGCGAACGCGAAGCGCCGCGGCTTCACAATCCTCGACGCGGGTTGGGAGTACGACAAGAAAGCTCGCGTCGCGTACTCGTGGTTCGCCGTCAAGGTCGAGACGCTCTCCGAGCTTGAAGAGCGCGCCGGCCCGCCCGCGAGAGCCGCGAAGGACGTCTTGCGGTTCCGCGACAAGCACGCCGGCGCGTTCGAGAAGGACGGGCGCTGGTACGCGAAGGTGCGACGAAAGTACCGGACGTTCTCGGACTTCTTGAAGGCGATGCTGGAAGACTCTTATAGTGCGGAACGGTGCAAGAGAAGCAGGATTCTCTGAACTGTCGACTTTCGAGGGCGTTGCGGAGCATTGCCGCTCGTCCCTCGCGGCAATTGCGATTTCGGTCCTGCATGAATCGGACCGAAATCTGCCTCTGCTCCAAGGCAACACCCTCGTCGAACTCCTGTTTGACGGAGCCGATGCCGGCGTAAAGTTTTTAAACCATCCTCGGTCCCGCCTCGACTCATGGCGAGCCGGAGGGAGCGGCAACAGCTCCGCAAAGGGGGGAAGCGGGAACAGGCTTCCGCGGGCGGAACGCGGTCGACCGCGACTGTTGAGAAGCGCGCGGGCAAGGCTGGCGGCGGCTTCTTGTACCGGCTCTACCACGACCATCACAAACTCTTGCTCTGGTTCTCGCTCCTCATCCTCTTCTTGGCCATCGTCCAGATCGGCGTGCAGACCTACCAGACCGGCGACTTCCTCAATAAGGGCGTCACGCTGAAAGGCGGCTTCACGATCACCATCCCTGTCGAGGGCGAAGCGGTGACCGCGGACCAGGTGCGCTCGCTCCTCGTCAAAGAGTTCTCGAACGAAGACCTTCGCGTCCAGAGCATCAGCGAGTTCGGCACGCTGAAAGCCCTCACGATCGAGGTCGCGCAGGACAATGCGGAGACGGTCCCCGTGCTCGAGAAGAGCATCATCGCCGCGCTCACCCCGCTCTTGCCGAACGCCGCCGCCGACTACTCGGTCGAGATCGTCGGTTCCGCTCTCGGCGACACGTTCTTCACGCAGACCATGACGGCGGTCACCATCGCCTTCTTCCTCATGGGCATGGTCTTGTTCTTCTACTTCGCCAACGGTTGGAAGCTGAAGGCGCTCATCGCGGTCCTCACCGTCTTGGAGAGCATCCTCATCTACAACTTGGAAGGCGCCCTCCTCTGGCTCTGCGCCCTCCCGCTCGGGGTTCTCCTCGCGGCCCTCTACTTCCGCCACAGCCTGCCGAGCGTGATGGTCATCCTGTGCGCGTTCGCCGACATCGTCGGCACGCTCGCCATCGTCAACCTCCTCGGCATCAAGGTCAACACCGCCGGCATCGCCGCCTTCCTCATGCTGATCGGCTACAGCGTCGACACGGATATTCTCTTGAGCACGCGAGTCTTGAAGCATAAGACGGGAACTGTCTTTGAGCGGATCCTCTCTTCCTTACGCACCGGGATGACGATGAGCGTCACCTCCATGGTGGCCGCGTTCATCGGCTTCCTCGTCAGCCAATCCGCCACGGTCCGCGAGATCATGCTCATCGTCTCGATCGGACTCCTCCTCGACATCATCTTCACCTGGTGCTTGAACGTCGGCCTGCTCCGCTGGTACGTCGAGAAGCGCCTCGGATGGGAGGTCTGAAGCGATGGTGCGCGCGAAAGAGCTCCTCGGCAATTGGCGGGTCCTCCTCCTCCTCGTCATCTTAGTCCTCTCAATCTGGGCGATCAATCCTCGACCGTGGCATGACGGCGTCGCCATACGCTCGGTCATGAAAGCGAGCGCCGCGGCGGACGCGAACCTGGCGAGCCCGCTCACGAAGACGTCGCCGGTCCAGCGCGAGCGCGTCATCGCCATCAACAACGAGCCTGTCGCCGACGTGACGGACTATTATCGTCTCGTTTCCGAGATTACGGCGCGCGGCGTGAACCAGACGTTCACCGTCAAGACTGATCGGAACTTGTATAGTCTTCGCACCAAGCCGGAACTGCAGGTCGTCGTGCTGAACGAGACTGAGCTCGTCACCGTGACGACGCTTGTCTATAACGAGACGACGAACACGACGACCAACGTGACGACGCAGGAGCTCCGCAACAAGACGCTCGAGCGCGTCGTCGGCGTCGCGGACATCGGGTTGAACGTGTACGACGCGCCCACGACGAACATCCGGCAAGGCCTCGACCTCTCCGGCGGGACGCGCGTCATCCTCAAGCCGAAGGAGGCGGTCACGCAGCAGGACTTGGACATCGTTCTCTCGAACATCAAGGAGCGCTTGAACGTCTTCGGGCTGAGCGACATCATCGTCCGCCCGGCGAAAGACTTGAGCGGCGACCAGTTCATCATCGTCGAGATCGCCGGCGCGAACAAGGATGACGTGCGCGAGCTCCTCTCCAATCAGGGGAAGTTCGAGGCGCGGATCGGGAACGAGACGGTCTTCCGCGGCGGCGATAAAGATGTCACGTACGTCTGCCGCAGTCCTGAGTGCAGCGGCATCGACCCTCGCGTCGGTTGCACTCCGAGCGCGGAGGGAGCGTCGTGCCGGTTCCGTTTCTCGATCAGCTTGAGCCCTGCCGCGGCGCAACGCCAAGCGGCGGTCACGAAGACGCTCGACTCCCAGTTCGAGACTGGCGGGAGCTACTTGAGCCAGCCGCTCGACCTCTACCTTGACGACCAGCTCGTCGACTCGTTGCGCATCTCGTCCGACTTGAAGGGGCGCGCTGTCACGGACATCGAGATTAGCGGTGGCGGCGTCGGCGCGAACCAGCAGTTGGCGGTCCAGGACTCGCTCAACAACATGAAGAAGCTCCAGACGGTTCTCATCACCGGCAGCCTGCCGGTCCAGCTCGAGATCGTCAAGACTGACTCGATCAGTCCGTTGCTCGGCCAAGAGTTCGTCAAGAACTCCGTCGTGGTCGGACTCCTCGTCATCCTCACCGTCGTCCTCATCGTCTTCCTTCGCTATCGCGATCTGCGCGTCAGCCTCCCGATGATCGTCACGATGCTCTCGGAGGTCGTCATCATCCTCGGCTTCGCCGCGGTCACGGGCTGGAACCTCGACTTGGCGGCCATCGCGGCCATCATCGTCGCCATCGGCACTGGCGTGGACGACCAGATCCTCATCGCTGACGAGACGTTGCAGAAAGAGAAATCGGAAGGGCGTTCTCGCTCGTGGAAAGAGCGCCTCGGCCGCGCCTTCTTCATCATCATCGCCGCGTACGTCGCCACCGTCGCCGCGATGGCGCCGTTGTACTTCGCCGGCGCGGGGATGCTCCGCGGCTTCGCCATCGTCACGATTGTCGGCGTCACGGCGGGCGTCCTCTTCGCGCGCCCCGCGTACGCCGCGCTCTTGCAAGCGCTCATCAAGAAAGACGACGAGTCGTGAGGCGTGAAGAACGCTGGATGCAACGACGCGTGCGCGAGGAAAACTCTTAAAAACCGCTCTTGAAACCCTTTCGCGTATCGGGCCCTTAGTCTAGTGGCTATGATGTCGCCTTCACACGGCGAAGGTCGCCGGTTCGAGTCCGGCAGGGCCCA
>DASH01000013.1 GCA_002503705.1 Candidatus Woesearchaeota archaeon UBA153
CGGCGCTGCAGCTCCTCCTCGGCGAGACGCCGTCGCGCAACCTCGTCTCGTTCGACGCGTGGACGGGCGTCTACCACTCGTTCACGATTGAGCGGAACCCGAAGTGCACGGTGTGCGGGAAGAAGAAAGGGCCGGAACTCAACGAGAGAGTGAAGAGAGCGCTGACGAATGCACGCAAGACGCCGGAACGGCAGTACGTCAATCTCCGATAAACCCTGAGAGAATATTTTAGTTTTCATACAACATTCGTTCATCCTCCAAAATCTCCGAAAATCTCGTGGGAACGTATTTATTCCACCGCCGCATCGCGCGGCGCGTGATTACGATTTTCATCGATGAGAGCGGCGACCTCGGATTCACGGACAAGGGGTCTGGTTATTTCATCATCGCGCTCCTCGCGACGTCGAACCCTGAACACGTCCAACGTACAATCCGCAGGGTCCGCGATACAATTAAAAGTCGAAGAAAACCTGCAGAGCTCCACTGGCATTCCTCAAGCGATCTCGTCAGGAGCCGTCTCCTCAGGCGGCTCGCGATGCTCGACATCGAACTCCACCTCCTCATTCTGGACAAGAAGAGCGTCTCCGAGTATCTGCATGAGAAGAAAGATCGCCTTTACCATTATCTCGCCGGACTCATTATCGATCAGGCGTCGTTCAGCGATCGCGACGTCTTAATCATCTTCGACAAACGCTCGAAGAACCGTCTGGTGAGAGAGGACTTGAGCATGTACATCCTGAACAAGATTGCCGAACGTGACGGTCGCGTCACGGCGAGAATCCGTCACGAGCGCTCAACCGACGAGCGGGGGCTCCAGGCAGCAGATATGATTGCGGGAGCCGCGTTCCGGAAATACCAACACGGTGACGAACTGCTGTTGGCAATCATCTCGAAGAGAATCGTCACAGAGAAGAAGATATTCTCGAGAAAAAACGAGTAGGAACCGGGTACGGCTTTGACGCTACGCCTCAAGGCGCAGCAACGCCCACCCGGACGTTACCCTACGAACTGAGAGGAGGAAAGTCATCTATAAAAAACTATCCCTTCAAAACCGGAAAAACAACGACGGCGATTCCGAGAATGAAAAAGAATCTAAAAAAGTTTCCCCTCATCCTCAGCTCTCCGCGCCGAGCGCCTTGCGCCCTTCGACTTTCACGCGGTTCTCGGCGAGGACGTCGAGGCGCTTGTCGACTTGGTAGCGGAGCGCGAGCAAGGCGCTCTTGATCGCGGCGTCGCCGCCGAAGCCCTCCTCGACCGCGTTGAACCGTCCCACGTCTGTCGTGAGTTGGAGGGTGCACTGGAGCAACGGCTTGCTGCCGAGGCTGGCGTGCAGCCGTTTCAGGTGGGCGTTGAGGAAGACGTTCCGGAATCTCGTCTTCTCGCGGTCGACGTACTCGAGCAGGTCTTCCTGCACTTCGAACCTCGACCCGGGGTCGAGCTGGTCGAAATCACCGCTCATCTGGACGTGCGTCTCCATGCGTCTCGCCTCCGTCTCGGGGGCGTCACTGCTCTTCTTCAGCGCTGCGAGAAGTCAGTCTGAGCGCGTGACACGTGACCCGTACACCACTACCTGATATTATAGGCTTCTTTCTATAAAAATGTATCCCTTAAGACGAGAAAAAAGAAGATATAACCTTAAATCGTTATAGAAAACATACCACTATATCATATTTCATACATTATACCACTATGAAAAACTATATAAATGGTTCCATTTATAAATCGGCCAGCGCAGAATGTTGACAGAGAAAGAACTGGAAGTGCTCCGACGACGCGCGGCCGGCGAAGGCCAGCAAGCGATAGCACGCGCGCTCGCGATTTCTCAAGCGGCCGTGTCGAAGTTCGAGACGAACGCGCACCGGAAGATCCTCGAAGCCTCGCAACTCCTCGCCCTTTCTGAAAAGTTCGGCCTGGCCCTCGAGGAAGGGCTGGCCGGGAAGAGAGTCTCCTATACCAAGCCTCGCAAGGGAGGTGGCCGGCCATGAGCTTGGACCACCTCGTCGGGAACAACGCTCGCGAGCGCGACGTGAAGGCGAAAGCGGAAGCCGCGCTCAAAGCGGGCAAGATCACCAAGACCGAGTACGAGTACTTCGTCGGGAAAGAGCTCGGGTCGAGCGCGCAGATCCTCGACGCGACGACCGCGTACGCGATCACGGAGACGCACGACGAGCACAAGCGGAAGACGGCCGCGAAGGTCGTCGCGACAATCGTCCTCTTGGGCATCCTGTTCGTCTCGCTCTGGGCGTTCACGCAGACGGGCGGCTTCACCGGGTTCGTGACGTATGACGCGACGCGAGACGTGACGACGCCCGTGTCGATCACGCTCACCGAGAGCTCGACGATACCGTTGGACGTCACCGGGACGACGAAGGTCGCGATTACGGGAACGCTTGCCGACGGGACCGCGGACGTCTGGCTCGTGAAGGGCGAGGAACGATTCCTCGTCTACCACGGGAGCGCGGCAACGCCCGCCATCTCGTTGTGGACGCCGTTCACGAGTTACGCTCGCGACGAAGCGTTAGGAGCGGTCGTGACTCCCGAGTCGGCGTCGTACACGCTCTGGCTCACCGATGAGAAAGGGGAGAAGACGCTCATTGACGAGCACTACGCGACGTCGAAGGCGGGCGACTATACGTTGGACGCGCTCGTGAACGATTCAGGAACCATTGAGAAAGTCTCAGTCTCGTTCACCGTGCGGAACGACAACGAGCCGGCCGACGATGTGGCACGAGAGCAGAACACCCGCGTTCCGTTCACCGAGGCCTGTGGAGAGGCGTGCAGTATCACGGATACCGGCGACGCGCCGTTAGCGCTCGACATCGAGTTGACGGAAGGGGCGACGCTCACGATCGCCCGCATCACGACGACGACTGGCCGCGAGAACACGCCGCCGGAACAGATTGCAGCAATCCCGGACGTCGAAATGCGCGAAGGCGAGTCGACGACGATTGACCTCGCGCCGTACTTCATCGACGCTGATGAGGACGAGCTCATCTATGACTTCATGAACGCACCGGGCTTGACGATGAGCGTCACCGGCAGCTCGCTGACGATCACCGCGAACAGTCCCGGCGTGAAGAAGACGCGGTTGTACGTGACGGACGGCTTCTCGCTGATTGAAAGCTCGGAGTTCAACGTGCGCGTGACGCCCGCGACGATACCGGACGAGAACGAGACGGGAACGAACGGCACGGGAACCGGGACGAATACGAGTATGAACGACACGGGAACCGGAACCGGGACGAATACGACGGTGAACGCGAGCGTCGGAAACTTGTCCGTGAACGGCACCGAACAATCGACCGTGCCGCAAGGACTCTGCTCGCACCCCGACCCGAACAAGCGGCCGATCGAGTGCCTGCAAGAGGACCCCGCGTCGTACTTCCAGGCGCAAGCGTTGTACGTGACGGACGCGAACCGCGTGCCCATCGCGCGGCTCACGCCGATCGGCAACCTGTTGATCAGGGGCGACGTGGTCGAGAACGCGGCGTTCGCCGCGAACACCGACCACTACACGATCGGGTACATGGACGCGTACGGCAACTACGTCGTCACGATCTGGTTCGACTCCGCGACCGGCAACGTGTACTTGAAGGGCCGCTTGTACGAGGAGAACGAGAACAACGTGCCAGCGCCCGGAGCGTTCGCGCTGCGCAACAAACGCGGCATCACGCTCGCGTGGGCGGACAAGACTCAGGGAGACTTGTACGTGCGCGGCAACGTCATCACGAACCGGGACTCGATCGAGTGAGAAGGGTGAGACGAAGTTATGCATGTCATACGAGAACGAGTCGGACGCGAGTGGCTCCTCCTCATAGTCCTCGCGCTCGTCATCTTGCCGCTCGTCGCGGCGGCGAACAACCCCGGCCACGACACGCTCTACATCGAACAGGTCGGGGATAGCAACCTGACAGGGAAGTTGAACATCAGCGAGTGGCTGCGCGTCGGCAAGCTCTTCTACACGACGTACCTCGACATCCAAGGCAACGGGACGCAACCGGGAAACTCGCGCGCGGAAGTGTACGCCGACGCGTCCACCGCGTTAATCTTCAACGCGCCAGGAAACTTCTACTTCGGAACTGGTTCAGGCACGATGGTGTACATCGGCACGTCAGGCGTGGACTTGAACGTCTCGCGAGACGTCTACATCGGCGGGTTCATGAACATCACCGGTGCCGTGAACGCGACAGGGAAGGTCTACTCTGAGAACAATGAGGTCTGCACAGCGACGAATGGCTTGTGCGCTGACGGCGCGGGCAACTCGACAGCGCAGATCATCGCGGCGGTGAACAACAGCGGCATCTCCATCACGGGCAACGCGGCGACGGCGACTGCGCTCGCCGCGAACGGCGCGAACTGCGACGCGGGATCGTACGCGACCGGCGTCGACGCGAGCGGCGCGGCGGAAGGGTGCACGGTCGCGGGGACGGGCACGGTAACGGGCAGCGGCACGCAGAACAAGATTCCCGTCTGGAGCAACGCCGGCGGCACGGAACTCGGGGACAGCTTGTTGAGCCAGAGCGGGAGCACCGTCACCGTCGCGGGGAACTTGAGCATGCCGACGACGTTCTGGATTGGGAATAGCGCCATCGCGAAAGGAACGAACAGCGTCGCTATCGGCACCGGAGCGAAAGCGAACTACTCTCACTCGATAGCTATTGGTGATGGTGCGAACGCGAGCGCGGCCGACGGCAATGCGATTGCTATCGGACAGTACGCCAAATCGAGCGCGTGGTACGGTACCGCGATTGGCAACAGTGCAACGAGCAGCGGTGAGACGTCCACCGCCATCGGACAATCCTCAACAGCGAGCGGCACCAACGGCGTCGCCATCGGGTGGGGGGCGACGGCGAGCGGAGGGAGCAGTACCGCTCTCGGCAAAAGCGCTACTGCTTCGGGGAATTATGGAAACGCGATAGGGTATGTGGCGACAGCAAGCAACACCGGCGCCATCGCCACGGGTTACTACACGAACGCGACGCAGACGTACGCGACCGCAATAGGGTACAGCACGAAAGCGAGCGCGACAGACGCTATTGCTCTCGGCCGGAGCGCCGTCGCCGACCAGAACTACGCCGTCGCCCTCGGGTACGGCGCGAACACGAACGCGACCAACCAGTTCATGATTGGTTCGGCGACGCAGAACTTGAGCTTATACGTCATGGGCGACATCTACGTCGCCGCGACGAAAGACATCTGCACACAAGACGGAAAATGCTTGAGCACGACGGGCACGGGTTCAGGCGACGTGACCGGCGTGACCGCCGGGACCGGCATCAACGTGACGAGCGCCACCGGTCCAGTGCCGACGGTCAGCGTGAACGCGACGTGGCTCGACGCGAGATACCTCCAATTGACGACCAACCACGCCGGCGACGTTTCCGGAGCGTACAACGCGATGGTCGTCGCGGACAACAGCCACGCACACGACGCGGCGAACATCACGGCCGGAAACCTCGCAGTCGCCAGAATGCCCACCGGAGGAGCATGGGCGCTCAGCTCAGACTTGAACATCGACGGGAACAAGCTCTTCGTCAACGCGAGCGCGGCAAAAGTCGGCATCGGGACGGCAGCGCCGAACTACACGCTCCACGTTTATGGTGGAGAAGCCAAGTTCAGTAACGGCGTCATAATCACTCAATCCTCCCCCAGCGTAGCCCTCACAGTCACTGATCCGGGCACCGCCGGCGGTATAACTGCCACGAGTCAAGCCATTGGTATCGAGGGAACGAGCAGTTTGAATTATGGTGTGAAAGGACAGACAACGGCGACCAGCACGGGTAGTGCGGGAGTTTTCGGTTATAGCCAATCAGAAGGACTCGTCTATGGAGTCTATGGACAGGTGACTGACACCAATCCTGACAGCGCGGGCGTTTACGGATATGGCGCTGATAGTGGAAAGAATGGCGCTAAGAAACTCTACGGCGTCTATGGTCTGAGCAGCGGCACGACTTCCGAGAGTGCTGGTGTCTACGGCAACGCCAGTGCGACGAGCGGCGAAGTCTACGGCGTCAAGGGATACACTGCAAGCGCTGCCGGTTACTCCGGCTACTTCACCGGGGGACTCGGCGTCAAGATTGCAGACGGCAACCTGACGATGGGGAGCGGTCTCGTCGGCATTCACACCGCGAGTCCCGGCGCGATGCTCGAGATAAATAGCTCTGCCGCCGCGACGACCGGACTCCTCGTGAAAGGCGCCGCAGCGCAGTCTGCGAACTTGACGGAGTGGCAGTCTTCGGCGGGCGCGAAACTCGCGAGCGTGAACGCGACTGGCAGTTTCTTCGTCGGGAATGACGCGGTCTGCACGGCGGCGAACGGGTTGTGCGCGAACAGTTCGAGTTACTACTCGAGTGCGGGTGGTTGGACGAACACGACGACGACCACGACGACCGCGTTGAACGTCGTCATGAGCAGCAGCCACGTGAACATCACGGGGGACAACACGAGCGCGACGCTCCTCGTGAAAGGAGTCGCCGGACAAACAGCAGTCAACCTGACCGAATGGCAAAGCAGCGCCGGCGCAATCCTCGCATACCTGAACGCTTCCGGCAGCCTCTTCGTCGAAAATGGCAACAGAGTCTGCACTGCCGATAACGGCTTGTGCGCGGACGGCTCGGGGAACTCGACTGCGCAGATTATCGCGGCGGTGAACAACACCGGCATCAACATCGGCGGCACAGCCGCGAAAGCGACCGCGCTCGCCGCGAACGGCGCGAACTGCGACGCTGGATCGTACGCGACCGGCGTCGACGCGAGCGGCGCGGCAGAAGGGTGCACGGTCGCGGCGACCGGCGACGTGACGGGCGTGACCGCCGGGACCGGCATCAACGTGACAGACCCGAACGGCCCAGTGCCGACGGTGAGCGTGAACGCGACCTGGCTCGACGCGAGATACCTCCAATTAACGACGAACCACGCCGGCGACGTGAGCGGCGCGTACAACGCCATGGTCGTCGCGGACAACAGCCACAACCACGACGCGGCGAACATCACCGCCGGAACGCTCAACAGCGCACGACTACCGACAACACTCGTCGGGTGGACGAACGACAGCGCGAACACGAACACGAGCCTGGACGTCTGGATCGTGAAAGATGGTCCGTCACTCAACCTGTACAACAACGCGGGAGCGAACAACAGCTACCTCGCCTTCCTCGGCACGGACGGTGCAGGCGACCAAGATTACTCATGGTTCGTCGGCACCGCCGACTACGACAACGAGTTCTACATCTACAACGCAATCACTGGAAAATACACGTACAGCATCGACAGGACGACCGACTACACACTCATCGGCCATTACGACGGCGCGAACCCCGCGCTCGGCACCCTCCACGTGAAAGCGCAAGCGAGCACCGACACCGCCACCATCATCCAAGGCGCCGCCGACCAATCCGCGAACCTCACCGAGTGGCGGAACAGCTCGGGTGCTGTCCTCGCGAGCGTGAACGGGACTGGCGTGTTGACGCTCCGGCCGAACCATCAACTCGTAGGGGACGACCTCGACCAGAGTTTCCTCGACTTCAGAAACCCGAACGGGAACGTGCTCGCTGTCGCCGGCAAGTCCTCGGCGGATGATTTCATCTTCAATGTCGGCAACTGGACGACGTACGAGAACGTCTGGGGCGGCGGCGACACGTTCACCGTGATGAAATATGATGCGGACAGCTCCGGGTCGCAGGGTTTCGCGGCACTCGTGACTGCGGACGATGACTGGACGAATTCGAGCTACGTCGACCTGAATGTGATGCAAAGCGATGGTGGCATTCATACGTCGAGTCTCGCCGTTGAGACGCATCAGAATTCCACGAGCGCGAACACATTCAATGTGTACGCCTACAGCACCAGTCTCTCAGATAGAGGGAACGAGAGGATGATAGTCGACGTTTCAAGTGCCACGGGCAAGGCGTCACTCGCAGTCACGAGCGGGTGGAACAACGTGCACGACATCTTCGCGTTGAAGAACGGAACGACGATGCTCTTCAATGTCAGCACGAACGGGAACGTGAACGTGAGCGGCGACTTATTGTACGGCGGCGACCTCATCGGTTACGGCGCGGACGTCGCGGAGATGATTGACGGTGAGGTTTCGCTCGAGCCTGGCGACGTCGTCGTGATTGATGAGAACAAGGACGAAGCGGTCGTGAAGTCATCGAAAGCGTACGATTCCCTCGTCGCAGGTATCGTCTCCACCGACCCAAGCCACGTCCTCGCCGCGGGCGACGGCAACGTCAAATTAGCGCTCGCCGGCCGCGTCCCCGTGAAAGTGACGACGAGCAACGGCGCGATCAAGCGCGGCGACTTGCTGACGACGAGCGACGTGCCGGGCACGGCGATGCGCTGCGCCGACAAGAGCTTGTGCGCGGGCGCGATCCTCGGCAAGGCGTTAGAACCTTTAGATTCAGGCACAGGAAAGATTACAGCGTTGGTGATGCTCGGATGAACCTCTCCGGACGAGCGTCGGGTGATTCGCTGGCGCGGCCCGGATTTTCTCGTTCAGGTTCTCGCGAGTACGTCCGTACGCCTCTGAACGACGACCATGACTTTTGCCGCGCCAGCACGGGACTGGACTGCGTCCAGCGAACATCACGCGCAGAACCGAGCGTGAGCCCGGATCGACAAAGGAACCGAAAACCCTCCGGCACGTTCCGGAAGACTTCCGACTCCACTGGTCACGTGCGCGCAGCGCTTAAATACCGACGACAAATTGCAGCGGCGGGTGATGCCGCATGAATGAACATAACGCGTTAATAGCTTTTCAGGACAAGAACATCAGACGCGTCTGGCACGCAGAGGAGTGGTGGTTCGTCGTCGAAGACATCATCGCCGCGCTGACGGATTCTACCGACCCGAAACAGTACATCCAAAGGGTGAAACAGCGTGACGAAGAGCTCGCCAAAGGGTGGGTACAAATTGTACATACCCTTTCCGTTCCAACACCTGGCGGGCCGCAGAGCATGAACTGTACGAACACCGAGGGCGCGTTCCGCCTCATCCAGTCCATCCCGTCGTCGAAAGCGGAGCCGTTCAAGCTGTGGCTCGCCAAGGTCGGCTACGAGCGCGTGCAGGAGATTGAGAATCCCGAGCTCGCGCAGAAGCGCATGCGCGAGCTGTACAAGGCGAAGGGGTATTCGGACGAGTGGATCGAAAAGCGCGTACGTGGCATCGCCGTGCGCGACGAGCTGACGGGCGAGTGGGAGCGTCGCGGCGTGAAAGCGGAGAAGGAGTTTGCCATCCTCACCGCGGAGATCTCCAAAGCGACGTTCGACCTGACGCCGGCAGAGTACCGCAAGCTCAAGGGGTTGTCGAAGGAGAACCTGCGCGACCACATGAACGATTTGGAGCTCATCTTCACGATGCTCGGCGA
>DASH01000018.1 GCA_002503705.1 Candidatus Woesearchaeota archaeon UBA153
TGGTGGGCCGTTACCCCACCAACTACCTAATCCGCCGCCGACCAATCCTCCAGCGCGAGTTTGAGGGAACGGACATTCCAGTACCGATCCCCTATCAGGTATTACACTCAGTTTCCCGAGCTTATCCCTGACTGGAGGGTATGTTATCGACGTGTTACTGAGCATGTCGCCGGTATTGCTACCTGACTTGCATGGCTTAGTCGAATCCTACTAGCAGCAATCTCCCGCAGGATCAACGGGAACTCGTCTCTACGACTCTTGAATCCGCGGTCGCAGAACTCGTTTTGACAGATCCTGATGTTTTGGTTAGATCGCAAGTTTATTGAATTATACGTCACAAAGAATTGTCTAGGGTTTCTTGTTCGCATCCGAGCGGATGCGTTCACGCCTGCACATACTTGAGTGCTACCTCAAGCATGATCGTGAGTCGTACGCTCCCACCGAAGGTGGTCGAGATGTGCTGCGGCGCTTCTCAGGTTATCCGCGCGTGTGCAGCAGGCGGAGGTGATTGCCGGACGAGCCGGCCAGACACGCCAACGAGTTGGCGGGCCTGTATAACGCGTAGGTCGGCCGAAAACGGCCACTCATTTATAAAGATTTATATTCCTCAGGAGATAAGAATCCCTCACAGGAGGCGCATCTTACGCGTTCCCGCGCGTAAGCGCAGAGCTCTTTGAGGCGCGATAGTATATAAACTTAATGACGATTTTGACTAGAAAGATGAGAAAGATGACTGGAATTAGTCTTTCTTGTTCTTTTTTCGTTCGAAGTGGGCTGCGGAGCATCTTCCTCTCGGGCGAAGCCCGTCATGTGTTGGCGCGGCAGGGAATTTCTCGTCGTCCGTTACGGTTTTCTCGTTCGTCGTGATTTTCTCAAACAAATGCGAACAATCGTTCCCGTACGACTCTGAACAACAACTATGGCTGTTTACCGCGCCAGCACGGACTGGGCTACGCGCCCAGCATAATTATTGTGCTCAGTACCCGAAGAACTCGATCTCCGCGGTCGTCATCTTCCGATAAAAGTCGAGGTCCGGCTTCTTCTCCTTCGCGCTGAAGAACAACAAGTCGAGGCCTTCCCAGCATAAGAACCACCCGGCGGGCTCGAAGATCACGATGAGCAGGTGGAAGAGGAAATGCTCATCCGTCAACCCGAGCACGCCCGTCTCCGCGCGGCTGTACAAGTACGCGCCCGCGAGCATGCACGCCGCCCCGAAGAAGAGCCACTTGACGCCATGGCGGATGATGCGGTTCACCGCCCGTTGCTCCTCGCGATAGTGCTTGTGGAAGTGCTCCTTCAATCGATGCTTGATCTTGTTCTCCTCGGCGGTATCGCGACGAGCCTTCGGAATCATGAACCGGAGCTCGAGCCGTTGCTCGTCCTTGTCGCGGGCCGCGCGGCGGCACTCGCTCAAGAAGTCGTCGGACAACGCCTTTTCAGAGTACGGCCGCGGGTCGAAATTCGAGAAGATATCGTGGTAGCCCTCGAGAATCAGCGAGATGTTCCCTTCGCGCATCCGCGCAGACTTCTCCAACGACGCCTCGTCGCGGCTCACCTCGACCATGCGCTCGCCCTGAGTCGGAGAGTTTATAAGTTTTTTCCCGGGGAAGGCCGCGTTGAAGAAGTCGTGCGACCCCGCCGTGGCGTTTTCACGACGAGAGCGTTCGCCGGGCACCGCCCGGTCGTTGCTGGCGCGGCACGTGTTTCTCATCGTCGTGCATCGTGATTCTCTCGCGTAGAGTTTTTCGTTTCGTACGACGTCTCGCTTCAACTATGAGCTTTTGCCGCGCTGGACGTTGAAAAAGAAGAAACCTTTAAAAGAAGCCTTGTTCTCGACACATCCATGGCTTCGTTGAGCGTTGAAGAACGGCTAGCTCTCATCCAACAGGTCGGCGAGGAGCTCATCGGCGAGGAGGAGCTCACAGAGCTCCTCAAGGAGAAGCGCTCGTTCGTCGCGTACGACGGGTTCGAGCCCTCTGGAAGAATTCACATCGCGCAGGCGGTCTTGCGCGCGATCAACGTGAACCGGATGACGAAGGCGGGCGCGCAGTTCACCATGTTCGTCGCGGATTGGCACGCGTGGGCGAACAACAAGCTCGGCGGCGACCTCGAGAAGATCCAGACGACGGGGAAGTACTTTATCGAGGTCTGGAAAGCGAGCGGCATGGACCTCAAGAACGTCAAGTTTGTCTGGGCGAGCGACCTCGTCAAAGATGATGCGTACTGGAAGCTCGTCATGAAAGTCGCGACGGCGACGACCTTGAAGCGCGTCTTGCGGACGACGCAGATCATGGGGCGCTCGGAGAACGACTCCCTGCAAGCCAGTCAAATCTTGTACCCGTGCATGCAGGCGGCGGATATCTTCTACTTGAAGGCTGACGTCTGCCAGCTCGGCATGGACCAGCGGAAAGTCAACGTGTTGGCGAGGGAGATTGCGGAGAAGCTCGGCTTCGCGAAGCCGGTCATCGTCAGCCACCACATGCTCATGGGGCTGAGCGAGCCGCCGAAGGAGGTCGCGGATGCTGTCGAGCGCGCGATCGCGATGAAGATGTCCAAGTCGAAACCGGACACCGCTATTTTCGTCGACGACAGCGCGGAAGAGGTGGTGCGCAAGCTGAAGAAGGCGTACTGTCCGGAAGGCGAAGCGAACGAGAACCCGGTGCTCGAGTACTGCAAGTACATCATCTTCGCGCTGAACGACACACTCACCGTCGATCGTCCCGAGAAGTTCGGCGGGAACGTCACGTACGCGAGCTATGCCGACCTCGAGGCGGCGTTCGTCGAGAAGAAGCTGCACCCGATGGACTTGAAGGCGGCGACGGCGAGAGCGGTGAACGAGATCCTCGAGCCGATCCGCGAGCACTTCGCGAACGACGAGGAAGCGAAGCGTTTGAAAGAGCTCGTCGAGAGCTACCAGGTCACGAGATAGGACTGAGATTTCTGCCTCAACGATGTCGTTCTTAGTGGTAGCACCGTCCATCGGGTGAGCGATGAAATGAGGGGAAGAATCGGTTGCGGCGGGGGGNNCAGCCGACGGCGTCGTGGCTGTTCGTCGTGCTCAGAACCCTGAACGTGTCGGAGAGCGAACAGGACGGCGCTGCCGTCAAGTTCCGGAAAAACAGAGGAAAAACTTATATACTCGAACGCATTACAAACGACTTACAATGTCCATCTTGGTGCAGATTCGGCTTCCGGACGAGCAGGTCGCGCGGCTCGATGCGCTCGTCAAGCGCGGCGTCTACGCGACGCGCTCGGAAGCGATTAGGGACGCGGTGCGGCGGAACGTCCGGCTGAGCGTCGGCGTTCTCCCCGACACGGGCGAATCCGTCGAGGAGGTGCGCGCAGTCCGTCGGCAACTCTCGAAGATGAACCTCACCGCCGACGAGCTCAACGACCTCGACACTCCTCTGGGCGAGCTGCGGCGACGCCGGAGCGCCGGCAGAAGGCGAGCAACTTCTCGTCGCGAGTGACGAGAACGAGACTGTGTTCACGGGCGAGCAGCGCGTGGAGGATGTCGTAGAATGAGAGAGTAAACCGTTCTGTTGATTCTATCTTCCGAGCGCGTCGGAAGATTTCCTCGTCAGGTGTGAGCCTCGGAACCGTCTCGATACCTTTTCTCAATTCGAGGAACTCCTTCTGCAGCTTCAACTCGAGCTCTCGCATCACGACGGTGCTGATGGCGATTTCATCATCGTGTGGCTTCAGGAACTCCTCTGAACCCTTCCAGAATGGCCTTCTTGGATCAGGTCCGACTTCTCGTTTCCAGATGTTGAGGAAGATGCACGTGTCGACGTAGTAGACAATCATGGCTTCGTGGCTGTTGTCCGACGGGAATAAATGCCTATCTGCCGGAAAACCGGAGGCTTTCCGGTAGTTGCCGGAAGGGTCAAGGGGAAAACTATTAAATGAAAATCGTATTCCTTCTCGGTCTGGTGAGGGTGTGTGCTCAAGTTTGCCGTCGCGCTCGCGTTCGTCGTCATCGTCCTGACGGCGTGCGCGACGACGACGCCGGCAACGCTTCCCGCGACGACCGACTCGGCAGCACCTCCCTCCGCGAACGGTGAACTCATGAACGTTACGAAAGAGCGCGTCACGCTCACGACGACGGACGACGTGACGATCGTCGGCACCTACACTGACGGTTCGTCGAGCAAAGCGGTCATCTTGCTCCACCAGTTGAACCACGACAAGAGTTCCTGGAATCTCTTCTCGGAAGTTCTCAACGCGCGAGGGTACGCGGTCCTCGCCATCGACCTGCGAGGGCACGGCGAGAGCCAAGGGAGCTGGCAGAGCTTCACCGACAAAGGGTTCCAAGCGATGACGAAAGACGTCGACGCCGCCGCCGCGTTCCTCAATCAGCGCGGCCAACCGGTCGTCGCGGTGCTCGGCGCTTCCATCGGCGCGAACACGGCGTTGCGCTACGCGAGCGACCACAAGACGCTCGTCGTCCTCTTCAGCCCCGGACTCTCCTATCATGGCATCGACGTGAACAACGTCACGACGCCCGCGCCCGTCCTCACCATCGTTGCCGACGGGGACTCGTATTCTCTCGACTCGTCGCGAGAAATTGACGCGAACAACCTCTTCGGCAAGCACGAACTCCTCGTCGTCCCCGGGAGAGCGCACGGCACGTACTTGCTCGACGACGAGAACGTGCGCGCGAAGATTCTGAAGTTCCTGGACGAGAACGCGAGATAGAACAGTATGCCCTATTGCAGTATCTATGCCACTCTTCGAAATTGGTAACCGTGTTCAAGATCCCCGGCGACTTTGTTTCCTAGTATTGCGCGAATCTTGCCGGCGTCGTACGCGTTCGATGGCTTGAGTGTGAGGTTTTGCTGTGTCGCCTTGTAACAAACGTAGGCGAGGACGTCGGCATAGAGCGGAGCGAGAACTCCGTTTGAAGGTGACTGGAACGCGACGATTGCGTCTTCACCGAGTCTTGAGATGTCTTTCTCAAGGACAAGATAGAACTCTTCGTGAAGGGGGGCTCGACCCTTGACTGCGGCCAGGTAACTTTCGTCAATGACGAGAGTCTTGTCCTTCTCAATGAGTTCTCGAATCATTGTTCTCGTCGGAGTATATAGTCTTTAAAGTATATAAATTTTCTCTCTTTCTTTTCTATTTCACTTGGAGGGCAATCAGCGTATAGTCATCATCAGGTCTCTCAGCCCCTCGCCTTCTTAATCGTCGTTCGG
The DNA here is from genome assembly GCA_002503705.1 of Candidatus Woesearchaeota archaeon UBA153. Classification (GTDB taxonomy): domain Archaea; phylum Nanobdellota; class Nanobdellia; order Woesearchaeales; family UBA525; genus UBA153. The sequence continues at coordinate 5,199 of DASH01000018.1, forward strand.
CGGCATTATTGATATCCTTTATAATCTCCTGAGTTGAGTTGGCGTATGCGAGACAATTTTCTATCTCTTCAATTCTCTCCTCGCTCGAGTCCATCGAGTTGAGGTCGACCACCCCGTCGCTGCAAATCAGAAGCCTATCGTCCTTCTTGAGTCTCAGTGTGGAGAGTGAAACGGCTTCCACGATACTTTTTGTATCGCCGATGACGAACTTGAACAAGCCAATCTTTCCATGCGAGACTTCACGAGATACATTCTCGATTCTTCCTTCACGATACAGGATGAACTGATTCTCGCCCTCGTTGAGATAGCAGAGAGTGCCGTCTGGTTGGATTCTCGCAAACGAGAGCGCGATAAGGCTTGACGGGTCGAGTTTCGCGTCTAATTGGGCGATTTTCTTCACGAATTCTTTCGGCTCGAAATCTTTTTTTGAGGCGCTCATTGTCAAAGTCTCTAAATCGGAGATGAACGGGGTCATTCTCAGGTTTCCAATGCGGCCGTGACCAGTCATGTCTTCTAGGAGAGAGACGGTAAAGTATTCGTCTGCCTTGATGGCGAAAGAATCCCCTCCCGCGACCTCTTCAGTCGGAAGGTAGAAGACGCCACCTTCAGAGTTTGTCGTTTCAAAGGTTATGGGTTCTTCAGACAAGGAAGACTGTGGTCTGAATCCTTTCTTTCGGTCGCTCAGATAAAAAGGTCTCTTCATCGTCTTGAGAGCCGTCTATAATCTATTTAAAATATCCGTTGATAGTTACTGAGAGTGGATACTTGTCATCTCCTTCTGTTCGCATCTATCGTCCCGCTCGACGCGCCCACGAGGTGTCCTCGCTTGACGCTCGGGACCTCGTGGTGGCTTTACTGCGTTACGCGCCCACGAGGAATAGTCACTTCGTTCCTGTCCTCGCGTGCGCATCTCACTCTGTTCGACGCGCCCACGAGGAATTGAACCCCGATCTCAGGGACCGGAACCCTGTAGTCTATCCGTTAGCCTATGGGCGCAACAAGAAAATTGTTTTGAACGAATCGACGCGCCCACGAGGTGTCCTCGCGTGCGTATCTCACTCTGTTCGACGCGCCCACGAGGAATTGAACCCCGATCTCCGGGACCGCAACCCGGTAGTCTATCCGTTAGCCTATGGGCGCACGACTCGAAGGAGAGACGACGGGTCGTTTTTAAAGCTATCTTTTCGAGAATTCAGTTCTCCTGTTTCTTCGTTTTCGGAAGCTTGCGATACTCGTACCAGCTGATGTACGTGCACGCGAGAACCGCGCCCGTCAAGTTCCAGACGAGGTCGAAGGCGTTGTTGAAGTAGTCGCCGACCGTCACGGCGGCGTCCGCCCAGAGGACTGCGCACAGTTCGATGATCTCCGAAAACGCGCCCACGCCCATCGTGACGAGGACGAGGAGGAAGCTGAAGTGGAAGAGCGCCGTCCGCGACTTGAGGAGGAAATGCGGCCGCAACAGGTTGTACGCGAACAGGGTGAGGATGACGATGCCGAACGTGTGGACGAGATTATCGTATCGGAAGAATCCGGGGATGAGGTAGTTCTCGTACAGTCTCGTCCCGTCAAGGTACACGAAACCGCCGAGGTAGTGGAGGATCGCGTGGCTGGCGATGCCGAAGAGGAGGAGGTTGCCGAGGCGGAGCTTGTGGTAGTACGCGAAGAGGAAGAAGTACAGGAAGAAGGTGACGGCCGCGTAGAGGAGGAACTCCTTGTTTCCCGTCTTCCAGCTGATGATGCTGAAGAGGAAGATGTACAGGACCATACTGGTGAACAAGAGCCTCGTCTTGAACGCGAACGAGGCGAACTGCCGCTTCACCAGCCCGAGCATGTCGCGAGAAGAAGAGGAGTAGTTTTTAAGCGTTTCCCCGGAGGGGGCTGCAGTGGAAGGGGAGGTCTCGGCCGCGGAGCCACGACGCGTTTGGACGAGGAGAACGACGACGAACTCAGATGAGGAGCAGGACGATGGTGATGCCCGCGCCGATTCCTGCGGGCAATGTCGCCGCGCGGAGGCCTGCCAGGAGCGCGCCTTTCCCCGTCGTCTTCTTCGGCAATCGACGCGCTTCAAGAGTCGCGAGTCCGAGGACGCCGAGTATGAGTACGGCGGCTCCTGTCAACGCGAGCGTGCTCGTCGAGAACGTGACGAGCAGCGCGAGCGGCGCGAGGAGGATGCGGAGTAAGAGTCCTGGCGGGAACGTGAGCGTGAGTATGAAGAGGAGCGCGACGAGCGCGAGTTGCAGCCACAACGCTTGTCCGTACAGGAGGAGTGCCGTCGCGGCGAGGAGGCTTGCGGCGACGAGGAGCGTCGCGTGGCGCTCCGCTTTCGCGAGCTCGTCAGCGCACGTCCGAGCGAGCGTCGTGCCGAGCGGGAGGAGCGCGAGGAGGAGGAGCAGGAATCCAGGGAAGACGAGCGTCACGGAAATCGCCTCTCAGGGTGCTCGGTAGGGTTCGCCGCACGTGAACGGTTTTTCTCCAATCTCGAGCGTCAGGTTCGCGTTGCCGGCGCCGACCTGGTTGTCCGGGCCGATGAGGATGATGTTCCCTTCCTGGTCTCGGAAGACGATGCAGAAGTCGCTCCTCACGCCGAGCTCTTTTTTCAGCTCTGCGTACGGTTTGGTCGTGAGCGTCTCGAGCTTCGTCTCGTCGACGCTCGTGCCGTTCAAGAGGGAGGAACTCTCGTCGCCGGTCAGTTTCTCCGCGATGATCTGGCTTTCGACCTTCAGCGTCGACTGGTCGGTGTTGGTGTTGCTGTTCGTGAAGAAGGCGAAGATGCCGATCGCGAGGAGGAAGACGACGACGGCGATGATAAGGTCCATCGACCAGACTTGGGCCGTTCCGTACTGTCGTCGTGAAGCGCGCACACCAATGCACCGGAGACTCTTCCGAGGCGATACCTTAAAAAACTTTTCTCTTTTCTCGTTCCCGACGCCGCTCGACACGGAGGAGAAAAAAAGAAACCTTTATAAATGGTTCGCGGTTCTCCTATTTAAAGATGCCGGATTCCCGGGCGGGGGGTTCGTGAGGGTCCGGCAAAAAAGGGGGAGTTTTCCAATGGCGTTCGTCAAGAAGTGCCCTGAGTGCGGCTCCATCAACCTTCTGCTCAACAAGGAGAAAGGAGAGGTCATCTGTCGCGACTGCGGCCTGGTCATCGAGGACAAGCTCGTCGATTTCGACCAGGAGTGGCGCGAGTTCGACAGCGACGCCGCCGCGCAGAAGCGCCGAACGGGCGCGCCGATGAGCTACACGCACTTCGACCAGGGCTTGGGCACGGACGTCGGCCGCAAAGGCGACCTGTACGCGCTCGACGCGAAGTCGAAGAACAAGTTCTTCCGCTTGCGCAAGTGGCAGCAGCGTATCTCGACAGCGATTGAGCGAAACTTGAAGCTCGCCTTGAGCGAGTTGAAGCGCGTCTCGAGCTTCCTCAAACTGCCGCACAGCGTCGAGGAAGAGGCGTCTCGCATCTACACGCTCGCCGTCCAGAAAGGGCTCGTTCGTGGCCGCTCGATGGAGAGCGTCGTCGCGGGCGCGCTGTACGCCGCGTGCCGTCGCCACGACGTCCCCCGGACGCTCGACGAGTTGAGCGAAGCCTCGTCCATCGAGAAGAAGGAGATCGGCCGCACGTACCGTTTCATCACGCGCGAGCTCGGCATCAAGATTCTCCCGAGCAACCCTGCGGATTACATCGCGCGGTTCGCGAGCGCGCTCAACCTGACCGCGGAGACGCAGAGCAAGAGCGTCGAGATTATCGAGAACGCGCAGGACATCGAGCTCACGAGCGGACGCGGTCCCACCGGAATCGCCGCCGCCGCGCTCTACGTCGCCGCGCTCATCAACGGCGAGAAGCGGACGCAGCGCGAAGTGGCGGATGTCGCGGGCGTGACGGAGGTCACGATCCGGAACCGGTACAAGGAGCTCCTCTCGGAACTTGACCTCGAGAGCGAGATCAAGAAGACGAAGAAGAAGAAAGAGTGAGTCTTCGAGAAGGCATTTTTCGGTATTGTCTTAATTAAGTAA
>DASH01000014.1 GCA_002503705.1 Candidatus Woesearchaeota archaeon UBA153
GGCTCTTAGGCAAATCGCTTTCGCGCGGTCGCCAGCCGCTCGTCGCATCGCTTCGTTTTTCGCTTCTTCCGCGACACGCTCGTGCGAAGCCCTCGCGGGTCGCTCCGAGGCGTCGCGACCACCCCGTAGGGGGCAGGTCCCCCGTCGCTCACCGCAACCTCACGTCAAAAGCGACTCGCCTGACGCTGGCGACCATCCATTTGCCTAAGAGCCATTGGTTCCGGCGGTTTTCGAGGCAAACGGCTGTCATTCCGACATAAACCTTTAAAAGGGCTTCCGAGTTCTTCCCGTCGAGATGAGAGTCGTCACCACGCTATTCCACGGCAACCCGAACGTCGGCCTGTACGGGTACTGCGCCGTCGCCGGCGAGAAAGAGCTCTTGCTCCTCGGTCCGCGCTTGAACGATGCGGAGCACGATGAGCTGCAAGAGGCTTTGCAGGCGGAGTTGCACCACGTCACCGTCGCGGGTACGCCCATGCCGGGCTTGTTCCTCGCGGGGAACTCGCACGCGCTTCTCGTCCCCGTCATCGCGTTCCCGAAAGAGGTCGAACGGCTCGAACGCCTCAAGCTTCCCGTCAAGATCTTCAAGGGAAAGCTCACGTGCCTCGGCAACAACATCGTCGCGAACGACCACGGGTGCATCGTCAACCCGGGTTTCACCGACGCGGAGATCGACGACTTGCGCGACATGCTCAAGGTGCCTGTCAAGCGCGCCATGATTGCAGGCGTTGACACGCCGGGCGCGTGCCTCGTCCTGAACGGCAAGAACGGCATCATCCACCGTGACGCGGCGGAGCACGAGATCGAGCTCGTCAAGACGACGCTCGGCCTCGACAGCCTCGAGCCCGCTTCGGTCAGCCTCGGCAGCCCGTACCTCAAAGCGGGCATCCTGAACAACCAGCACGGGTTCGTCATCAGCAGCCTGAGCGGCGGCCCGGAGATCGTGCACGTCGAGGAGAGCCTCGGCTACCTGGAGGGGCGGTGAGCGATGGACGACGGGAAAGCGCGAGAGCTGTACGGCGAGTACCGTTCTTTGACGGAGCAGTTGCAGAAGATGCAAGCGTAGGTGCAGGAGACGGTGGAGAACATCAACCAGGTCAACCTGGTTATCGAGTCGCTCGACCGGCTCGACACGTTGGAGGTCGGGGCCAAGATTCTCGCGCCGATCGCGAACGGCATCTTCCTCGACGCGACCCTGCGCGACCCGCACCACGTGCGCTTGAACGTCGGCGGCAAGGTCGTCGTGAACAAGACGGTTGGCGACGCGAAGCGGCTCTTGGAAGGGCAGCGTCGCGACCTTGAGGGTCTGCGCGACCGCGCGCTCGGCGACGCGTCGAGCGTGACGAAGCGCTTGCGCGAGATCGAGATGACGATCGAGAACGAGACGAGCGACGCGCCGGGCGAACCGAGCGGCGCCTCTCCTTCGACGGGAGCGGCTCACGACGCGTCCGCCGCTTCGTCGCATGAAAAGAAGAAGCGTTCCCGTTCCAAGCAGCACGAGTGAGCACGCATGTTCGGGTTTCTCAAGCAGAAGCTGAAAGACGCGCTGAACGTCTTCTCGAAAGGCGCGAAAGAGGCCGTCCAGGAAGAGGTCGTCCAGGACGCCGCCGCCCTCGAGGCGGCGAAGCGCGAGGAGGAAGCGCTGCTCAAGACGTTGGAAGCTCCTGTCGAGGAGGTTCCCGAGTCCGCGGCAGAGCGCGCGCAGCACGATCGCGAGCGCCGCGCGCGCGAGGCGAAGACGGCGAGACAGGTCGAGAGGCCCGTCGAGACCCCTGTCGAGAAGCTCGCCGAGAAGCCGTTGCCGAAGCCGTTGGCGAAACCGTCTCCGGATCCCGGTGTCGATGAGCTCATCGTCACGACGCCCATCACGATTGCCGACCGCACCGAAGATCGGGCGGAAGTTAAACGAAAAGAACGGGAGCCGGTCCGTGCCGCGGCGCCGGAACCCGTCGTCGAGAAGACGCCGGAACCGCGACCGAAACCGGTTGTCGTGCGAAAAGAACAGGGACGGAGACCCGAACCGGCGCTCGAACAGAGACGCGAACCCGAACGAGGCGAACCCGAACGACGACGAGAAGAACGACCGGAACGGGAACCGCGACCAACTGTCTCACCCAAGTCGGAACAAAAACCTGTGCTGGAGCAGAAGCCGGAGTCGAAGGCCGGTTTCTTCAAGTCGATCTTCGGCAAGAAACCCGCCGAGGAGAAGCCAGCAGACGCGAAACCGGCCGCACCAATCTCGGTCGTTGAGAAGCAACCTGTCATCGAAGAGAAACAGGGTGTTGAACGAAACCAACGAGTTCCTGAACCGGTCTCCGTAAAAATTCCCGCTCCGGTCGCGCCCGCGGCGAAGCCCGAGGTGAAAGCCGAGCCCGAAATCCCCGAGCTCGTTGAGGGAGAGTCGCGCGGGTTCTTCACGCGCCTGAAAGAGACGTTCACGAAGAAGTCGCTCTCCGAGGAGAAGTTCGATGAGCTCTTCTGGGGGCTTGAAGTCACGCTCCTCGAGAACAACGTGGCGCTCGAGGTCATCGAGAAGCTCAAAGCGGACCTGAAGAAAGCCCTGACGAGCGGAAAAGTCTCGAGGCTCGGCATCGAAGACCTCATCCTGCTCAGCCTCCGCGAGAGCGTCGAAGAGGTCCTCGACATCAAAGGGTTCGACCTCGTCGAACGCGTCAAGAAGTCCGGCAAACGGCCGTACATCCTCGCGTTCATCGGCGTGAACGGCTCCGGCAAGACGACGACGCTCGCGAAAGTCGCGAACCTCTTCCAAGAAGAGGGCTTGAGCGTCGTCATGGCGGCGAGCGACACGTTCCGCGCCGCCGCGATCGACCAATTAGCGGAGCACGCGCACACGCTCGGCGTCAAGCTCATCAGCCAAGGGTACGGCGCCGACCCTGCGGCGGTCGCGTTCGACGCTGTCGAGCACGCGAAAGCGAAGTCCATCGACGTCGTCATGATCGACACGGCCGGTCGCTTGCACAGCAACACGAACCTGATGGCTGAGCTCGCGAAGGTCATCCGCGTCGCCAAACCGGACCTGAAGATCTTCATCGGCGAGTCCATCACGGGCAACGACTGCGTCGAGCAGGCGAAAGAGTTCGACAAGATTGCCGGCATCGACGCCATCATCCTCAGCAAGGCGGACGTCGACGAGAAAGGCGGCGCCGCGCTCAGCGTCAGCTACGTGACGAAGAAACCCATCCTGTATTTGGGCGTCGGGCAGGCGTACGGCGACCTGAAACGGTTCGACAAGGAAGAGATCGTCAAGAGCTTAGGGCTTTGAGACCGGTTCTGAGAATTCCTTTGCCGAGCGCAGCTCGGTCGATTCTGGCGCGGCACGGATTTTCTCGTCCACGTCGTTCTCGCCCGTCGGGATTTTCTCGTCAACGTACGTCGTGAATTTCTCGTACCGATACGCGAAGGTCGTTGCGTACGACTCTGAACGACGACTATGAGTTCTTACCGCGCCAGCGACGTACCTGCCTTGCGACAGCCTCGCATTCGTCAGAGGACGGCATCAATAACGAGCAACCCTCCACTGGACATTCCCACAGTACCCTTTTAAATAGGCCGGATATCTTGCGGCCATGGCTATCGAGTTCATGAACGAGCCGCATCCCGACGAGGCGACGCTCGGGTGCCTCCATCCGCTCGTTCGCGAGTGGTTCACGACGAAGTTCAAGGCGCTCAGCCCGCCGCAGCAGTACTCAATCCTGAACATCTTCTCCGGCGTGAACACGCTCATCTCCTCGCCGACAGGTTCGGGAAAGACGTTGAGCGCGTTCCTCGCTATCCTCAACCGGCTCATCGTCCTGCAACAAGGTGGAGAACTGGAGCAGCGCGTCTACTGCGTCTACCTCAGCCCGCTCAAGGCGTTGGCGAACGACATCACGAAGAACCTGAAAGAGCCGTTGAAAGAGATCCAGGAGCTCGCGAAGCAACGCGGCGTGAAAGTGAACATCAGCGTCGGCTCGCGCACCGGCGACACGACGCCCTCCAAGCGGCAGTCGATGCTGGAGAAGCCGCCGCACATCCTCATCACGACGCCGGAAAGCCTCGCGATCAGCCTCACGACGGTGAAGTTCCGCGAGATGCTCAAGACCGCGGAGTTCCTCATCATCGACGAGATCCACGCGTTGGCGGAGAACAAGCGCGGCGTCCACTTGAGCTTGAGTCTCGAACGGTTGCACGAGCTGACCAACGAAGGCCGCGCGCTGGACGAGTGTCGTTCTCTCGTGAGGATCGGCCTCTCCGCGACGGTCAGCCCGCTCGAGGAGGTCGCGAAGTTCCTCGTCGGCCTCGAGTACCCCTCCAAAGGCATCTATCGGCCGTGCAAGATCGTCGACGTGCAAGCCGTGAAAGGGCTCGACCTGAAAGTCCTCTGCCCAGTCCCCGACATCATGCGCGCCAGCCATGGCGAACAGCACGCCGCGATGTACGACCTGCTCCACGACCTCATTCAAGGCCATCGGACGACGCTCGTCTTCACGAACACTCGTTCCGCGACCGAACGCGTCGTCCACCAATTGAAGGCGCGCTATCCGCGGCACTATACAGGCATCCTCGACGGCGACGTCGAAGAAGCGGTCATCGAAGCGGAGACTGAGAAAGAAGAAGGCATTGTCGTTTCTTCGAACACGTCCGAATCAGAACTGCTCATTCCGGTTCCTGCAACGGTGACGAGTACGAAGAAGTCCCGGGGTTTCATCGGCGCGCACCACGGGAGCTTGTCGAAAGCGCACCGGTTGAACATCGAGAACCGCCTGCGGAAAGGCGAGCTCAAGGCGGTCGTCTGCTCGACCTCGCTCGAGCTCGGCATCGATATCGGCAGCATCGACCTCGTTGTGCTGCTCCAGTCGCCCAAGGGAGTGGCGCGCGGCCTGCAACGCATCGGCCGCTCCGGCCACCTCGTCGGGCAGACCAGCAAGGGCCGTATCTTCGCCACCCACTGCGAGGACCTGTTGGAGGCGGCAGCGACGGTGCGCGCCATGCTGGCCGGCGAGGTCGAGCCGACGCATACACCCCAGAACTGCCTGGACGTGCTTGCACAGCAAATCGTCGCCATGGTGTCCGCCGAGGATTGGCCGGTCGAGGATCTGTACAAGGTGATCCGCCGCGCCTATCCCTACCACGGCCTCTCCCGGCAGGCCTACACCGCCGTGCTCGACATGCTCTCCGGCAAGTATCCCAGCACGGCGTTTCGCGAGTTTCGCGCTCGCATCTCGTGGGACCGGATCAACAACGTGCTGCATGCGCTGCCAGGCAGCCGCCTCCTTGCCGTCAGCAACGGCGGCACGATTCCCGATCGCGGCGTCTTCTCGGCCACCCTGGCCGACGGCAAGACCAAGATCGGCGAGCTCGACGAGGAATTCGTCTACGAGACACGCCCCGGCGATGTCTTCGCGCTCGGCAGCCACACCTGGCGCGTCACCGAGGTCACGCCGGACAAAGTCTTGGTACGCGAAGCGCCTGGAGCTGTCCCGCGCATCCCCTTCTGGCGCGGCGACGCCATGTGGCGCGACTACGACCTCGGCGTCGCCATCGGCGCCTTCCGCCG
>DASH01000059.1:0-18759 GCA_002503705.1 Candidatus Woesearchaeota archaeon UBA153
GGCCACCAGTTGCATGAAAAGGCGAGGGGGCGCATCATCGTGCTCGACCGCGACGACATGGTCGAGTGTTCCGTCCTGCTCAAGGCGGCAATCGAGAAGAAGATCGACAAAGTCCACATCCCGAGGAACGCGCTCGACGTCCTCGCGCAACAGCTGTTCTGCATGGCGATCGAGCGCGTCCGCAGCTTCGAAGAGACGTACGCTATCGTCCGGCAGAGCCACGCGTACGCGACGCTCACGAAGGAAGATTTCCAAGCGGTCATCGACTACCTCTCCGGAGAGCACGTCAGCCTCGAACAGCGCTCCGTCTACGCGAAGATCTGGTACGACCGCGAATCCGGCATGATCGGCAAGCGCGGCAAGATGGCGCGCCTCATCGCGCTCACGAACATCGGCACGATCCCTGACGAGACGAGCGTCAAGGTGAAGATCGGCGAAGAGGTCATCGGCACCATCGACGAAGGCTTCCTGGAACGGCTCACGCCCGGCGACGTCTTCGTCCTCGGCGGGGAGACGTACGAGTTCCGGTTCAGCAGAGGGCTGACTGCGCAGGTGAAGTCGAGCGCGGGACGGCCGCCGACCGTGCCGAGCTGGGCGAGCGAGATGCTCCCGCTCAGCTACGACCTCGCTCTCGAGATTCAGCGGTTCCGGAAGAGCATGGACGAGCTCTTCGTCGCCGAGAAATCGAAGAAAGAGATCGTCAAGTTCATGGACAACTACTTGTACGCCGACGAGCGGACGCTCTCCTCGATTTACGAGTACTTCCGAGAACAGTACCGGTACGCGCTCGTCCCGCACACGCGCCGCATCGTCATCGAGCACTCGACCGAGAAGAACGTCCGCGTCGCCATCGTCCACACGCTGTATGGCCGACGGGTGAACGACGTCCTCGCCCGCGCCCTCGCGTACGCGCTCGGACGGCTGCACGAGCGCGACATCGCCATCGCGATCACCGACACCGGGTTCTCGCTACGCAGCACGAGCATGATGAACATCCGCAAGGCCTTGGATGCGCTCAAGGCGGAGGAGCTCGGACTCGTCATGCGCCAAGCGCTCGACAAGAGCGAAGTTCTCGCTCGCCGGTTCCGCCACTGCGCGGGTCGTTCTCTTATGATTCTTCGGATGTATAAGGGTGAGTCGAAGAGCGTCGGCAAGCAGCAGATGAACTCTCGATTGTTGTTGAGCGCGGTCAAGCGGATCAGCGACGACTTCCCGGTCCTGAAAGAGGCGCGTCGTGAGGTGCTTGAGGACTTGATGGACGTGCACGGCGCCACCGAAGTCCTGCACGGTATCGAAAAAGGGACAATCAAAGTGGAAGAGGTGCACGCGGCGCTGCCGAGCCCGTTCGCCTTCAATATCATCCTGCAAAGCTATACTGACATTCTTAAGGTCGAGGAGCGCCGCGCGTTCCTGCAGCGCATGCACGAGATGATCTTGAAAGAGATTGACGCGCCCGCCGAGAAGAAACGCGCGGCGACGCGCGAAGAGCTCGCCGCGGAACGAGACGCGTTCAGCTACGAGACTGTGTGGAAGGAAGCTGAAGAGCGACGATTGGCCGAACGTGACGAGGAGCTGGAACGGTTGAAGCGCGAGGCGTGGAACCTGCCGCACGTCCCCGTCCTCGCGAAACGCGAGATTGTCGGCTTGCTCGACGGGGCGACGAAGATCCGCGAAGACGTCGAGGCGCAACTCCTGCTGCACAAGTCGGAGATTGAGCGGACGTGGACGCCGGCGCTCGTTCGAAGAATATTCACCGCGCTCTCGATTCCTTTTGACGACGAGCTCCTCGCCCGCGAAGAGGAGAAGAGCGCGTTGCGCGCAGCTTTCAGAAAAGGGGCGCAACGCGCGCGAGTCGATGACGCCGACGCGCTCGTCCGGGCGGCGGACGCGCTCATCGACACCGGCACAGTCGACGACAAAGAATTCTGGACGTTCATCGACGAACTCTTGTCGAAGCCGGTGCCGAAATACTGGAGCGACGAGATCGTCAAATTCTTGACTGAGATGCGGAAACGACGTTCGTCTCGTAAGAACTAATATCCGAACGCGTCCATCCGGTCTTGAACGGCAGTCTGGACGCCGTCGACGCTGTCCGATTTCTGTCGTCGTTGTTCGTCGATAGTGAGGTATGCTCTGAGAAGCTGCCGTTCGGTTTTCGTCATCAACACTTCCTCAATCGAAGCCACTTCCCGGCGTTCCCCGCCAATCATCGTCGTGTCCATGTCGAACGTCGGCAGCATCTTGCTCACGACGATGGGGATGAGCTCGGTGTGCTCTTGCGTCACCTTATACGCTTTGCTGGTCATGTCCGTCTTCAGCTTCGAGAACTCGCCCCAGAGCGTCTGGCACGGTCTGTTGATGAGGAAGTCGCCAAAGTACTTCCTGAGGTTCTGCTCGAGCAGCTGATATATTCCTTCAGGTTGCGCCTTTCCTTCCTTGATGGTGAAATGGATGTCGTCAGCACTGATGTCCTGCAAGCTCTTCGCGAGGAGGAGCGCGACGAGCTTGGTCGGTCCGCTTTCCTCTTTCCCCCTGACGAGGTGCTCCGCGACATTATACACCTGTTTCGGTTCGACGACGATAGGGCTCTCGTAGTGGAGCTTCACCAGCATCGGCGACTGTTCGCTACTGATCGCACGGTGGAGGTTTTTGTATGCTTCCCGGTACTCTTCGTTCGTCAAAATTCTGTTCTCCACTTTCTCATGCTCGAGCAGGTCCGTCAGATGTGAATGCTTTTTCTCAATCGCTTCAAGTGTCATCCTGGCTTTGTAGCTGACTGTCTCGAGCTTGTCCGCTTGCGGGATGATGAGATCCTCGAACAGGTTTCTCGTCAACTCGCTCGCCGGCGCATCGATCCGCCCGTCATAGAGGGCGAAGAAGAAACCTATCGTGCCGTTCTCGTCGAGCTTAATCGGGAACGCGATGCCGTTACGACGACTATACGTGAAGCTCTGTCGTGCCAGGGTGTCGGTGTACTCGTCACGCAGTTTCTTGGTGAGCCCGGCGAGTGGATCTTTACTCTCTCGGTGCACGACGTCATCTCCTTCGAACACTTCCGGGTCGAACAGTTCTGCGCTCCCACTTCCCTTGCTGACCGCATTCCAACCGGAAAGAATCCTCGTCTCGACGTCTTGACCAACCGCTTCGAGTTTCATCGTGAATCCGAACGCCGCGGGCCGTGAATCTGAAGCATAGTATTTGTGGGTCGCCTGATAGACTTCAGAGACCTTCCCGGACAGTTCTGCGAGGAACTCCTGATATGCGGCCTCGACCCTCTCTGTCAATCCTTCGACAGTAGGGACGTCGCTCGTCTTCTCGCACGATCTCTCCTCGCCCCTGAGATCTTCGAGCTTGTTGTTGTACTTTTGAAAGGTCTTCGAGAGCTCCTTAACCTTCAGCTGTTTCTCCTGGAAGATGTCTGTGACTTCGTCAGTGTGGTTGAAACTGAGTATCGCCGGACCCCAAGGGTCTTTCAGAATGAATTTTTGGACGCGGTTCTCGAGTTTCAAGTCACCGAGCTCCAGGCGGCTGAGGAGCATGTGGACTCGCTCCTTGAACTTCGGATCGATCGCTTCCGCGCCTTGATATGCGTCTTGCAACGTGCTGAACAGCGACGCGAGCTGGAGCTTGAAATAGGTCGGATCAGCCCACTCCCTGTTGAAGATGCGACGTTCGAGACGGTTCTCCCCAGGATTCGTGTACGCTTGGCGATACACGCTCTCGAGGAATGACTGCATCCGTGTCTGGTACTCCTCACCCCCGGTCTTCGGCATGATGATGACGCTCGCCGGCAACGGGAACTGCTCCCCTGGCGCGTATTGCAGCTTCAACAGCTCGAACGCGAGCTTCTCCAATCCCCTCGGGAGGAGCATCTGGAGCGGCATCAACCGGCGGGATTCTGGTGCTCCGTTCACAAGGGTCATCTCGGTCTCAAGACTGCTGGTGCTCTTCAATCTCTTGGAGGATGCGGTACTGCTCTTCCGGTCGCATCCTGAGGATGAGTGCGTTCTGCAGTCCGAGGTAGAGCATCGCCGCGGTCGTGAGCGGCGAGCTGACTTGCAGCTGGCCTCGGACGTCCTCGAGAATCGACGCGGGAATCGTGCTCCCTGCCTTCTTCAGCGAGTAGTACTCCTTGATGAGTTTCGTGACGACGTCCGCCACCCAGTGCTGGACGTTCGTCTGGATGCTGCTCGGGCCGAAACCGCCGCCAGCGCTGAACTTGACGTTGTCGACCATGGAGTATTTACCTCTGTTGCCCTTTCGGGCCAATCTGCGCCGCCTGGAGGGCTTCGAAGTTCAAGCCGCGCCCTTCCGCGAGGCGTGCGAGCATGGGTGGGAGCTCTTGCGCAATCGCGAACTGTCGCTCTTCTTCGAAGCTGGCGAGGACGTTTCGTGCAATTCCTAAGCGTCGGTTGTAGATGTCGAGCTCCTCTAAGACGTAGCAGAGCAGTGCGGAGTGGTCGTCCTGGACGTACTCTCGCATCGCCATCCCGATGATGTGGCGTTGTTCCGGCGTCGCCTCCTGGTGGCTGACGATGTGTGTGAACCGTTCCATCGCCTTGTCGCGCAGGTAGAACGGTCGCTTCGCCTCCATCTCGCGGACGAGGTCGGTCTCGAAGAGGTCGTTGCCGAACGTGTCCACCATCGCTTCGAGCGCGGCCTCTCGGTACGCGGCTCGTGCGTAGAGGGAGGTGACAAAGATGCCGGGATCTTGGTAGAGGTGGAAATCGTTGTACTCTTGCTGCGCGAGTTTGACGATCATGTCGACCTCTTCCGGTTGGCACTGGCCGCCGCTCGTGAACGCTCGGCTGACGATCCAGTGGAGGTTCGCTTCGGCGCGCGGTTCTTTCAGCGAGGGTCGTCTGCGCGTCCGGGTCTCTTCTCGATCCCCTCGGAGCGGGCCCCTGCCGAAGTTGTCCTCGAGCAGTTTCCTGTTGTCCTGGTCCGGCAGGAGGAAGTGGTCTTTGCCAATCGCGTACGCGAGGTCGATCATCTCTTTCACCGCGTCGGTGCGTCGGTCGATGAACTCGTCCGTGATGATGAAGTTGCGCAGGTAGCGCGCGTAGCTCGCGCGGTTCTGTTCTGGCGTGACGAGATAGTCTTTCAGCGTTTCGTTCGCTCCTTCGAACGCTCTGATCGCGGTCGCCGCGGTGAGGAACGCGTGCGGTCCGGCGATGCTCTCGAACAAGTGGTAGGAGAAGGGCGAGTGCTTCCCGAACTGGTCGTCGATGATGCCGGCGATGAACCGTTTCTCTGCGTCGCTGAGCTCCCGGTCGCCCTCGAAGTCGTCGCCTTGCTGGGTCTTGTGGCCGTGCTCGGCGATGCGGAACAGTTCGTACGCCTCTTTGCAGCCGTATAGGATATCTGTGTCGGAGAGCGGCTTGATTGTGCTCGTCGTCGCCGGTTGTGGCGTCTCGCGGATGCGCGTCTTGAGCGCGTCGAGGAACTTTTGGAGTTCTCCTTCGCGGAGCGTGAAGATTGGCCTGCTGAGCCGCGCCGCCAGGGACGGTCGTTCTCCTATGGGTAGTTTCGGTCCGGGTGAATCTTGATTAGTCATGGTGGTTCACAACATCCAGTCTCGATAGTTCGAGTCTTACGGGGACGCAGGACGTTGAAGTTTATAAATATTTCGTTTTTTACCACTTTTTAGGGGTTATTTATTGTCTATTCGTGGTCTTCGTTCTTTGTCGTCTCAGCTCAGTCGGGTGTTGCTTTCTCGAGACCGATACATTTAAATAGTACAATATATTACTACTCACAAATAGCGATAACTACACATGGCGTGTTTCGGTGTATCCTCATGAATGACCCACTCGACCTTTTTGGCGATGCGGCTGGCGGTCTCGAGAAGCTGCTCTCCAAGCCGAAACGCTACATCGGCATCAATGTCGACGCTGGCGAATGGCGGAAGGTCTCGGAAGCCGTCGAAGCGTGGGCGCGGCAGGAATACGCCAGCCTTCCTTCTGAAGAGAGCTTCGGGCTCGTCAAGCAGACGAAAGCGGAGTTTCGCGACGAATACCGCCGCGGCCTGACGCAACGGCTCGTCGACGTGACGGGCGGGAAGATCGCCCATCGTGACGGCAAGGAGGACCGCTTCGACTTCTACGTCCCGGTCGACGCCATCGTCAACCCTGACGAGTTCCTGAAAGCGGTCGCGACGATGAACGAAGGGTTCTGGCACAGCCTCCTCGCCAAGTACTCCATCCCGGCGGAGACGAGCAACCTCCGCATCAGCGTCGCGTGCGAGCACGGCGAGATCCATGTCGCTGCCGACCGCAATCTGGTCGAGTCCGACTCTGCTGACGCGATGACCGGTCCCGTCTTCTACGCTCTTGTGCGGGTGACGAGGAACCATAAGGATGCGCTGAAAGGCGAAGCGTCAATCGCGCTCGACGACCACACCGTCTTCGAGCTCTTCGGCAGCGAAGCGTATGCCCAGACGGCCCTCTACTTGCAAGATCTCATGCTCAAACCCGTGCCCTCTGCAGGTCTTCAGTTCCTGAAGAAGTATGAGATGAAAGTGGACGGTCGGATGACGGTCCAGACCAAGCCCGCGCACGTGGACGGCATCCTCAAAGGCCTCCTCGCCGCTGCGAACACGGCGCCCGTTCCGCTCGACCAGAAAGTCGCCTCGATCTTCGCGTCACGGCACGTCGTCGGCCACAACCCTCGCTTCAACGAGTCGTGGCTCGGCTTCGCCGACTACCTTCTCGGGAGGCTCGAGAACGTGACGAAGGAGCACTATGCGCAGCAGAGCAAGGAACGCTACCGTCGGGAGACTCGGCTCAAGCTCAAGATGGCGCCGTTGACGGCCGAGCCTGCTTCGGTCGAAGAGGCGCACAAGGCTCGCGGCGAGGTGAGCGTTCCGCTCGACGAGAAATGGTATGCGTACCTCCACTCATATTTGAAGGAGCACGGCACGCCCGCGCAAGTCGCTCGCCTGGAGAAGAGTGTTACGCCCGCGACGACCACGAATCCGAAGGGTCGGAAGATGCAGCTCTGGTACGAGCCTGCGGAAGTTTACAACGATCCCGTCGCATACCGTTCGATTGCGCGACTCGCCAAACTCGGATTCGCACAAGGCGTCAGCCCGCTCACGATGGGAAACCTGTTCTCCCGGACGCGCGACGTCGTCGAGAATGCGTACGAGAATCCCGAGTCTTCTGATGTGGGCGGTGATCCGGGCCACCAGAGCAAGCTCATGTTCTACCTCGACATGAACGACCTCTCCGAGGTCTCCCGTCGCGAACGGCCGACGCCGAAAGAGCTCGTCGAAGCGGTCTTCAATATGGCTGCGACCCCGTTCCTCGCGCCGAAAGACCGTGCGGAGCACATCAGCAAGCTCGTCCGCGACTACACGCTCGAAGTTGCCATCCTCTTCAGTAAGGTGATGCCTTATGAAGAGCTCAGGCATTTCTTCGAGACAATCGACTCCGTCCGGAAGGCGCCGCAGGAGTGGCGCGATCGGCCGTTGACGGAGCAGTTCTACGGTGAGATTGCCGACTCATACCTGCGGAAGATTGGCGGCCCCGGTACGTCGTTCACGGGCTGAGCGTCTTCTGTTCTCTTTCAGTTCTCACAGTCTTCACACCCACCGCAACCTTTTTAAACAGTTCTCTTCCGGGAGTGGTCATGTCTGACGACTCGCGAGAGACTGAAGAGAACGTCTACGGTGGCGAGGCGCGCGAGGCCCTCATGGAGGAGGGTGAGATCTCGGCTGAGGAGGAGGCCTTCATGGAGGGCTACGACCACGCCGAGAAGGAGGACGAGGAGAAGAAGGGCGACTCGTACGAGAAGGCGTTCGCCGCTCCCGTCAAGGGCAAGAAGAAGCGCCGCGCGGTCCGTGATGACGACGAGGAGGAAGAGTAAGAGAGCTTTCACGCTCATACTCTTTCCGCCAAGGGGTTCCGCTCGCGAGTTTCTGAGACGATGTGACTGTTTTCAGTCGTTATCGTTGAGTTCTTCTTGATTCTGAGCGCCACCTTGGAGCGCGGTCAGAAATTGCGCCGATTCATGCAGGCGCAATTTCGCAAATGCCGCGAGGGACGAGCGGAAATGCTCCGTGGCGCGAAGAGAAAGAAAATAATTTTTTGAAAACGTTTTACTCATTCCTTCTGCAAGTCCTCGAGGTTGACTTGGCGCTGCTTCGCCTCGGCGAGGACCTGCGCAAGGAACTCGTCCGCGTTCTTCGTGCCGTGGACGACGTTGTCGCGCGTGCGCACGTTCACCGTGCCGTCCGCGAGTTCCTTGTCGCCGACGACGAGGATGTAGTTGACGAACGCCAATTGCGCCTCGCGGATCTTCTTGTTCGTCGTCTCGGAACGCGCGTCCACTTCAGCGCGCAACCCGGCGGCTCGTAGCTTCGCGACGACCTCGCGCGCGTATGGCTCATGTCTATCCGCGATCGTGAGGACGCGCACCTGTCGCGGGCTCAGCCAGAGCGGGAACTTGCCCGCGTAATGCTCGATGAGGATGCCGAGGAACCGTTCCAACGACCCGTAGATGGCGCGGTGGATCATCACGGGTCGGTGCTTCTGCCCGTCGCTCCCCTCGTACGCGAGGTCGAACTTCTCCGGCATGCTGAAGTCGACCTGGATCGTGCCGCACTGCCACGAGCGGCCGATCGCGTCCTTGACGTGGAAGTCGATCTTCGGGCCGTAGAACGCGCCGTCGCCAGGGTTCACCTTGTACTCGATGCCCGCGTCGTGCATCGCCTCGGCGAGCAGCCGTTCCGCGAGTTCCCAGAGCTTCGGGTCGCCCATCGCCTTCTCCGGCTTGGTGGAGAGCTCGACCTTGTACGCGAAGCCGAACTTGCTGTAGACGCGGTGGACGAGGTCGATGAGCTCGCGCACCTGCTCTTTGATCTGCTCTTCCGTGCAGAAGATGTGCGCGTCGTCNNCGTCCTGCGTGAAGCAGCGGACGCGGAAGAGGCCGTTCAGCACGCCGCTCAGCTCGTGGCGGTGGACGATGCCGAACTCTCCCGCTTTGATGGGCAGCTCGCGGTAGCTGTGGTGCTCGCTCTTGTAGATGAGCAGGTGTCCCGGACAGTTCATCGGCTTGACCGCGACGTCCTGCTCGTCGATCTTGGAGAAGTACATGTTCTGCTTGTAGTGGTCCCAGTGGCCTGACTGGAGCCAGAGCTGCTTGTTCAGGATGAGCGGCGTCCTGATGAACTCGTAGTTGAGCTTCTCCATCTCCTCCACCATGAACTCCATCAATCGTCGGATGATGAAGTATCCGTTGTCGTGGAAGAACGGCATGCCTGACGCCTCGTCGTGGATCGAGAAGAGCTTCAGTTGCTGGCCGAGCTTCCGGTGGTTCCGTTTCTCCGCCTCTTCGAGGAGCTTGAGGTGCTCGTCGAGCTCCTTTTTCGTCGCGAAGCAGAGGCCGTAGATCCTCGTGAGTTGTTCGCGTTTCGCGTCGCCGCGCCAGTACGCGCCGGAAATCTTCGTCAATTTGAACGCTTCTAAGAATTTGGTGTTCGGCACGTGCGGGCCGCGGCACAAGTCCTGGAAGTCGCCTTGCGCGTAGCTCGAGGCGCCAGTTTCGAACTCTTCAATCATCTCCTCCTTGAACTTGTTCCCTTTGTAGACTGCGAGCGCTTCCGCTTTGCTCTTGTGCTCGACGCGCTTGACCTCGAGCGCTTCCTTGGCGATCTTGCGCATCTCCTGCTCGATCCGTTGCAAGTCCGCTTCCGTCACTTCCAGGTTTGCGTAGTCGTAGTAGAACCCGTTCTCGACGACAGGACCGATGGTCGCCTTCGCGCTCGGGAACAGGCGCTTGATCGCGTGCGCCATCAGGTGCGCGCAGCTGTGCCGTAAGACCTCGAGGCCTTCCGGGTCTGCCGGTTTCAAGAGGGTGAGCGTGCACTCCTCGGTGAGGGGCTTGCTGAGGTCGACGACTGTCTCGTCGACTTTCGCCGCGATGACCGCTCTCGCGAGCCCTTCGCTAATCTGCTTGGCGACTTGCGCGGCGGTGATGCCTTCGTCGTACTCGTGCTTGCTCCCGTCCGGGAATGTGATGTTGATTTTTGACATGCGTGTTCACCTTGTGGTTTGTCTTGTTTGGATGGGCTCTTCCCTTCCCGGCCTTCCGGGACGGTATTAAAAGGTTACGCCTGAGAGCGTGGTTGACGGTCTTGTCGTCGAGAATGAAGAGCGCGTCACGTGTACAAGAGGAAGATGCCTGAGTAGCAGGCCTGCTCGAGACACTTGTGCCACGCCATGCAACTCGCGGGGCGAGGATTGTTTATAAATTTTATTCGGCGCGGCACCGTCCTGCTCGCTTCTCGGTCGGTTTCATCGAGATGCGGGTCCTTCCCGGCTGGAACGACCCCTCCCGCATTCGTCGTTCTTCTTCGAGTGATCGCTCGCCCTTAAGACGAGACTTCGGAGAAGTCACGGATTCCGAACGTCGGTGAGGAAGGACGGTGTCGCACTTGAGAACTGGAGACTGAGAGATGTTTATCGTCCGAAGATGCGGTGCATCAGTCCCTTCTTGGCGGGTGTCGCCTTGACGATTTTCTTCGCGACTCGCTTCGTCGTCTTCGAGATTCTCTTGGCCGCCTTCTTCACCGTTTTCTTGATCGCTCTCTTCTTGAGCGACTTCTTGACGGTTTTCTTGGCCTTCTTCGCGACGCGCTTCGTCGACTTCACCGCTTTCTTCGTCGCTTTCTTGAGCTTCTTGACGGTTTTCTTCGTTGTCTTCGCGAGTTTCTTGTTTGTCTTCTTCACGGTCTTCTTGACTTTCTTGATGGTCTTCTTGACTTTCTTCTTCGCCGCTTTCTCGGCCTTCTTCGGCTTCGCCTTCTTCGCTGAGGGTTTCGCCTTGACGGGCTCGAGCTTCGCCTCCATGAGCTTGCGCGGCACGACGATGGGGACGCGCTTCTCTTGCAAGACCATCTTCGGGATGATCCGCTCGTTCTTCGCCGGCGTCTTCGGCCGTGACTGCGCCTCTTCCTCTTCGACGTCGGCGACGCCGGGCGGGGGCGGGACCGTGACGCCTTCCGGCTCGACGGTGTAGATGAACGTGTTCCGCACGCCGGTGTTGCGGTACTTGATCAGGTTGGTCTTGCGCAGTTTCTTCAGGCTCATGGTGACGGAGCCGATGCTCACGTTGAGCTGTTCAGAGATGTCTCTGCTCGTGAACCATGTGCCTTTGTGCTGCGTCAGGAAATCGTAGACTTCTTGCTGTCCGATAGTGGCCACCCCAACTGATTTTGGTAGAACGACTTTCCTTATAAACCTTCCTAGTTTATTTAAAAATGGCGAGAGTTCATTTTTAAACCCCATTTAATTTTCTATATTGTAATTTTTCTCAGTTCGAAACGGAGCTTGCCTGAATCTTCTGAGCAAAACTGGTCACCAGAGAACAATGCCGACAACGAACAGGACGAGTCCGGTCGCGAACGCGATCCAACCATACTGCTCGTTCCGGTTCAACTCCGAGAAGTACTCGGTGACCGCTCGCACCCAACGGTTCACCGCGTCGTTCAACCGATCGTTCAGCATCTGCAAGTCCATCCTGCGCACCCTCTCCCTTCACGACTCCTGCGACGTCACGCCTGTGCAGATCGTGCGCTGGATGTTACACGTCTTGCACGAGTACGTCTCGAACCGGGAGTTCCCGCTGTTCAACGTCTTCGTCTTCGTCATCGGCGCATTGCACAAGTCGCACAACGGAGCTCCCATGATAAAACCTCGGAATCAACCCTCCTCGAGAACCAGGGTATAAAAAGATTCCCTTTCTCCGCTCATGGTCTACGGTTCCCGTGCAACAATCCACGCACAACCGAGCGCGGTTACTGTCCATCGGGTGAGCGTTGCTGCGATTGGAAGAATCGGTTGCGGTGGGGGATGCCCCGTCCGGGGGGAACCGCACTCCACGTTCTCATCGGAGAGCGAGCAGGACAGTAACCGCGCGAGAAAAAGACTGTGAAAATAGTTTTCTCTTCACACGCGTCGCTCGAGCGGCACGGATGCTCTTCGAGCGACGTCCCCGTTGGGAAGGATGACGAATCCGAGTTCGTTGAGCGCCTGTTCGCGCGCGCAGTTAGGCTCTGGTCGCGCGATAGTGTCGGGGATGCCTGCATAATGGAAGAAGTCTCGGAAACTCTCGCGGAGTGCACCGTCTCTCGCCTCGCGGAACTCTCCTGTCGACCAAATCTGCTGTTTCACCTCTTCGCGAGGAGCGTAGGCGAGCATGACGCCAAGTCTTGTGAAACTATCTTCCGGACTGGGGCCAATCGCGACGGTGACATCAGGATGCTCTTGCATGACAGCTTGTGCCGCAGCGTTCAGATGTGCCATCTCCTTAAATGACTCGATGAAGAGGCCCTTGAGGTCGTGGCAAGAGTCGAGCTTTATAGTGTAGATAACTTCAGGTTCAGAAATCGCAAGTGTACCGGCATATCTCTCCATGTTTCTCTCCTCCAACAAACTGTAGTTCTCAGTGGAACTACTCACCAGTTAAAAAATTATCGGTGGAGAATTATTTCCGTTTCGCGATCTTGCACCCGCCCGCCGGCAACGCCGCGATGATCTCGTCGAGTTCGCCGCCGCCGAGCATCTTCTGCACCAGTTTCGCGACGTCGGACGCCTTCTCGTTCCCGGGCAAGAGGTCGACGCTCCTCTCACAACGCTTCTTGACCGCGGACGACGGGCCAGCCATGATTCTGCCTTCGGCGTCGAGGCCGAGCGTGATCGCGATCAACGCGTTATGATACAGCGTCTTCCCGCGGATCATGAACGCCCCTTTCGGCAAGAACTCGCCGGTATTCGCCTCTTTCGAGACCTGCTCTGGCTTGACGTGGAACACTTCGAGCATCGACAAGCCGTTCCGCCACGCTCTGCTGTACGCTGCGCAGAACTGGGCGGCCTCCTCGAGCGTCGCGGCAGAAACTTCTTTCCCTTCCGTCTTGACGATGACGAACGGGCTGCCCGCCATGTCCGTGTGGAAGACGACGTCGACCGGTTCGGTGTGTTTTTTCACGACGACCTCGTTGCTCGTCGCGTCACGGCCGCCGATGAGCAACGTGCCGTCGCTCGCGAAGCACCAGCGGAACTTCTCGAACCACTCCTTCTTCCGCTTCACGACAGGAGTCTTCGGAGCGGCGGCCTTCGCCTCGACAGCGGCGAGCTCTTCCGCGCTCTTCGCCTTCCACCGCTCGACAGTCTCGGCAGCGCCCTTCGCCTTGTGGCGCGCCTTCTTCGCCGCCTCGAAGTAGCGTCGCGCGTTCGTGTCGACGCTCTCGCGGATGTCAAGGACGACTTTCACCATGATTCACCTTTTGATGCCAGGCACGGCCCGGATCTCCTCGTCAAAGTTCTCGCGTGTACGTCCGTACGGTCAGGAACTACGACCATGATTTTTTGCCGCGCCAGCCAATACTCGCTTACGCGGCGGGCGTTCATACGATGAGAAGAGCCGCCGCCCTTTTTCAGCATTTCGGCAAGGGTTGTCTCGTCACGTGCGGGGACGGGCATAACGCCTCCTCGCCTTTCTTGCCGACGCTCGCCGTGATGCTCACCTTCGCGTCCGGCGCGACGAGGAACGGGATGCTCGAGTCCACGCTTTCGCCCTTGCGCAGCGCGGAGTTCTGGATGCCGATGCTGAACTCGCCCGTTTGTTCGCTCACGATCTTCAAGGTGAGACTCGTGATCGTCGCTTCGCCGACGTTGCGCGCGCGGACCCTGATGGCTTGCGCGTCAGAGCAGAATTGCGTCGCGTCGATCTTGACGGCGCTGCAGTCGACCGCCCCTCCCGAGCCGACGTCGCTGCTCCAGTTCATGATCATCCCGCCGAGAGCGACGGCGAACGCCATGAGCAGGACTGTCGCGATGAGCGGGGACATGCCGCGTCTCGAGTCGAAGACCATGTCGCTTCCTGTCGAGAGAGCGTATTTAAAGATTTCTATTAGGGAAATTCCTCGTCATCGCGTCTTCCTCAGAACCGCCCTCCTCTGTCCTCACTTCGCAGGAGAAAAGTTTATAATTCTCTCCCGGTTCCACGCTGTCATGAATGAACGACCAAACCTGCCGCAACGGTTGCTCGTCCCAGACAACGCGCGCGTCGAAGACCTCGTTCACGAAGCGCCCACGCCGGAACAGGTTCCCGGGCCAGAACGCACGTTTCTCAGTTATGGCCTCTGGAATGACGCGTTCTCCGACGCCCTCGTCGCGACCGGCGTCCCGTACGCGCTCCTCGCGTTCCTCCCGTATGAGTCGCCGAACACCGCTGTCGTCGGCGTCGGGCTCGTCGCTGCAGGCGGTTTCTTGAAGTTCCTCAAGCATGGTGTGCGCACGTTGGACGCGTCGCTCGGCGGCGAGATTGCAGAGCCCTTCTTCACCGACTACAGGAAAATTTTCTCTTATGATCCATGCAAAGAATGACTGAACGTCAGCGTTCTCGTTCCCGCGCGAGGGCTTCACCCTTCTTGCCGTCGCCGTAGTGCTTGTTCGCGCGACGATTCACCCGCGACGCCACTGCTCGAGGGCTTCCTCCTCGACGTGGTGCAACGTTCCCGGTACGATGAGGCTGTGCAACGGCTTGCTGAAATCTGTCTTGAGAAGCTCCGCGATCGTGCCAGCGATGATGCGTTGGTCGTGCTGGCCGATCCGCGCGACGCCGACGACGAGCGTCTCCGGACCGAGCACGCCTTCACGGCGCCGCTGCTCAATCGCGAGGAGACTCTCGAGGGCTTGCGTGACCGTCATGAACCGCGGCGGCCGCGGCGTCGAGACTCCTCTCTGCAAGTCCTCCTTGCTCGGCTCTTTCACCTTGATGTCGAGCAGGCAGAGCGTGTGCAGGCCGCGCGCCTTGTTCTCCTTGATTGCGTCGTACGGGGTTTCCGGCTCGAAGCCCGGCTCCCAGAACGGTATCGATGTGGTCGCGCCGTACTTGTACAGTTCCAAGCCGACGACGCCGACCGCGTTCAAGATGGAAGCGTTATGGACTATCTCGACCTTCGCCCCGGCCGCTTTCGCGCGCAACACGAGGTCGGTGTGCGTCGTCGCGCCGAACGGGTCGCCGACGACGAGGAGCGCGACATTCTTGTGCTTCGCGAGCTTGACGAGCTGCTCTTCCGCGTGCTGCTCGACCAGCTCGCGGTCCGCGAGGATGACTTCTCGGCCGTAGAACTTCTCGAGCTTCGCCTTGTCGACGCCGAGGATACTCGTGTAGTGCTCCAGGTAGACGACGTCCGCCTGCTTGACGACCTCGAGCCCCTTGACGGTGATGTCCTTCTCGTCGCCGAGGCCGAGGCCGATGAGGAAGAGGGTCATGGCGGCAGAGAATCATGGAGGTGTTTTAAAGTTTTTTCTCGGAGCGCCACCAGCTGCTCGCCTTATCGTTGTTGACGCTGCTGTAGCGGGTCACCCCGGGAGGGACATCCCCCGACCCTCTCCGCTTCTTTTCATCGCGAGAGGCTCGCCTGATGCTGGTGGCGCTCCTCGTGGCTGTTGTCGTGATTGTAAGAAGAAATTATTGTTTGACGAGAAGAAAAAGTTAGACTAAATTCTTACTTGTTCAATCCTTGCAGCGCGAGCAAGTCCTCAGTCGTGAGCTTCTTCTTCGTGCGGACCTTCTCTTCCGCCTCGTGCGCGCGCTCCTTGAGCGTCTTCAGCTCCTCCTGCTTCGCCTCCTCCTTCACCTTCACGTTCTGCTTCGACAAGGCATCCTTGATGCGCTGCATCTCCGCGACCTTCTCCTTCAACTGGTTGTTGAGGTCGGTGTACTCCTTCTTGAGCGCCAAGAACTCGTCATACTTCTCCTGCTCGTTCTTCTTCAGGTCGTCGATCTCCTTCGACTCGGTGAGCAGGTTCTCGTGCTTCGCCTGCGACTGCTGCGCGTGCTCCTGCACCTGGCGGTGGTACTTGTTCGCCTCGCGCTTCAACTGGTCGATCTCGCGGCTCTTCTCGCGAATCAGCTCGAACGCCTCGCTTGAACCCTTCAGCTCCGCGTACTGCTTCTTCATCTCCTTGAGCTTCTTGTTCGCTTTCTGCTCAGCATCGAACCCCATCGGCTGCGTCTCCAGCTTGAACTCCATCTCCTCAATCTGCTTCTTCAAGAATCCAGGACTCGCGGCGCGCCGATCGCGGTCACGGCCAGTCGACATCGCCGCCGTCGCCTTCGCGAGCGCGTCCTTGTTCTCCTCAGTGAGCTTCTTGATCTCCGCGACCTTCTCGCGGATCTGCGCGTTCAGCGCGTCACGCTGCCGTTTCAAGTCACGAACTTCCGCCGTAATCGCGTTCCGCTCGTGCTTGCTCCCGGAAATCTCGCCGATCTTGTCGCCGATGCTCTTCCCCACGTCCTGCTTGGCGCGGAACGCGGTCTCTTTCTTCTTGTTCGCCGCGGCGACCTTGACCTTCAACTCCTGCACGTCGCTCTTCGCGACTTCAAGGAGCCGCAAGAGGTCGTCGACAGAGAGCGCGTCGTAGTCAGCGCTCGACACCGCAGGGGTTTTCGTCGTGGACGTCGTCGCATCGGGCGTCGTCTCCGGCGCAGTCTCAGGACTGGACCGCTGCTCGTCCACTGGTTGTTCGTTCTCCGTCATCGTATTCGAGCCTATCTTTAAGGAAAAGAGAGGAAAAAGAGAGTTAAGGAGAAGTCCGGCTCCGAACCCGAATCACTTTTCTATCCGAAGAGCGACCCGAGACCCGCAGCGGCTTCCTCCGCCTTCTTCTCTTCCTTCTTCTCCTCTTTCTTCGCTTCCGGCTTCGCGCCGCCAGCAGCCGGGGCCGCAGCGACCGCCGCGACCGGCGCAGCGTTCTTGATCGCTTCGTCGATGTTCACGCCTTGCAGCGCGGCGACGAGCGCCTTGAGCCGACCGTCGTCCGCTTGGACGCCGGCAGCCTCGAGGACTTTCTTGAGCGAGCTTTCAGTGATCTCCTTCCCAGCCTTGTGCAGCACGAGGGCCGCGTAGACGTACTCCATCGTTCATCTCCTCCGTTTGCAAGCATTGAATACTTCTTGAATGGACAGTGCTGAATTGTTATCCGAAAAGCGACCCGAGACCGGCCGCCGCCTCCTCGGGCTTCTTCTCCTCTTTCTTCTCTTCCTTCTTCCCGTGCGCAGCTTCCGCGACGGGCGCGGCGTCAAGAGCCTCCTTCGCTTCCGCGCTCAACGCCTCGTCCGGGAGCAAGCCCGAGAGCGCGAGCGTCATCGCGTACGCCTTGCCGAGCATCGGCTTGATCGTCTCGCCGTTCACGACGTTCTTGTCGAGCGCCAACGTCACGGCATCCATGAACGCGCGCTGGAACAACTTCTCCGTCGTCTCCTTCGTCGGGAACGCGATCTCCATGGCAAGCGCCAAGGCTTCAGCGTACGCTTGCGCCATCTGCGCCTTCACCGCGTCCTCATCGACGTCAAGGACCGTCTTCGTGAGGATCTCGCCGTTCTCGAGGACCGCGACCAGGTCGAGACCAATCGTGACCGGCTCGATGCCGAGACGCGTCAGGATGCCCGCGAGCTTCGCGTTCACGACCTGGCCCGCTTTCGCGACGGTCGAATCCTGCTTAATCGCGACCTTGCCGTCCTCGATGCCCGTCTTGATGCCGACGCTGCCGAGCTCGCCGATGACCGGGCCGGGCGCGAAACTCGTCGGACCCGCGGGCACGACGATGTCGTCGCTCGCCGTCTGGCCGCCCTTGATGGGCGCCTTCGACTGGCTCTTCTTGAGGAGCTTGAACAAGGCGAACGGGTTCTCCTTGGTGAAGATGAGGGCGGGCATGCCGAGCACGTACGGCTCGAGCGCGGCCAAGCCGGGTTTCTTCGACTGCGAGAACGCTTGCTTGATGAGCCGGCGCTTCGTCATCCGCAGGACGATGCCTTGCTGGCGGAGGGACGCGCGCATGCGCTGCAATTGCGGCGCGGGAAGGTTCGCCATGTTGACGACGCCGACCATCGGGTAAGAGTCGATGAGCTGGACGAACTCGTGGACTGAGGTCCGCTTCTCCTCCGACACCTTCGCCTCATGCTTCATTGCAATATCAACTCTAGTGGATCCTGACGGGTTTGCTCATGCTGAGCTTGACGAAGACGTGCTTCACGTTGTTCTTCTCGCGGGGCAAGTGCGCGACGAGCTGCGAGTACACCGTCTTGATGTTGTCGATGACGTCCTCAAGGTCCATGTCGACCGTGCCGACGAGGACTTGGACGTTCGGACTCTTCCGCGCGCTCACTTTCACCGTTTTCTGCAGCTTCGCGTAGAGCGGCGCGAGCAAGGCTTTCGGCGGGACGATGCAGCCCGCTTTCGGATTCGGCATCTTCCCGACGGGACCGAGGACGCGGCCCCAGCCTTGAGCAATCTTCGGCATGAGGTTCGCCTGGCCGATGAAATAATCGTGAGAATGGGCGACCTTCTTCATCGCCTTCTTGTCGATCTTCTGGTTGTCGTCGAGGACGATGGCGGTGTCGAAGACCTTCTTCGCCTCTTCCGCCATCTCCGGACCGACGATCGCGCAAATCTTTTTCGGCTTGCCGAGCGTCTTGTGCGCCTGCACGAAGATCTCCACCTGCTCTTCCGGAACTTTCAGGTTGAGGTCCTTGAGCGCGACGATAAGGTCGATGGACTCCTTGAACTTGCGCTGAGAATCCTTCTTCAAGGTCTCGATCGCTGCCGTGAGCTCCTTGTCGTTCATCATACTCGGTCAACCCGAATGAACTCCTACCGAAGTAGTCGTATTCGAGCGAGAATTAGAGGCCCTTTATAAAGGTTGCTTTTTGGCCGGCTCTTCGGCAAATCGCTTTCGCGTGGTCGCC
>DASH01000059.1:18798-20047 GCA_002503705.1 Candidatus Woesearchaeota archaeon UBA153
CTGGCGACCATCCATTTGCCTAAGATCCTTTTTGGCCCTCTCCCTCTCCACCATCCTCTTCGCTTTCTGGACGAAGAGTATCGTCGCGAGCTTGAGGATTGCGTACGGCATCGGACGGAAGATTGTTTTCATTTTGTCAACGAATGTTGAGAGACAGTAAACAGTAATGCTCTTTTTTAGCATTCACTCAAGAGCTTGCCGAATCAGAAACGCCCTTCAGACCTCGACGCACGTCGAGCTGACGACGCGGAACGAGTACTGCTTCCCGTACAGGTACTCTTCGGTCGCCGCGCCGAAATTGGGCGAAAGGACGATGGAGATCTTGTACGCGGCATCAGTCCCGGTGCGCTCGCCTTCCGGCTGGTACCACAGGTTTCGGCAGTGCAGGTTGCCGGTCGTCGAGCCCACGCGCTGCTCGAACGAGCACTTCTCCGACGACGCGTCGCGCGGCTTCGTCTCCACGAGGCCTCGGATGAACGGTTTTTGGAATGAGACCTTCTTCCACTCTGTCTCGTCGAGCGGCTGGACGACGCTCCCGCCGTTATACTTGAGATTGAACGTCTCCGGCATCGTGACCGTGCACGGCGTTCCTCGCGCCACCTCGTTGGCGAGGTCGTCGCCGCCCGTCTCCTTGGACGTGGCCGACGTCGTTCCCGCCGTGACGGTCTTCGTCGTCTCCCCCGGGTTTTTCGGCAGCGTCACGCACGCCGAGAGGACGAGCAGCGCGATGAGCACGATGAGAATGATGGCGGGCGCGTGTTTCATGCGAGCACGGAACGGTTTCCCGAATAAAAAGGTTATGCCTTGACGTCCCTGCTCGCGTCCGCGGACCGTCGCTTCTCCGCTTCGACAGCGTTGTTGATCTCAACGACCATCTCGTCGATGACGTGCTCGGGCATGCCGTGGCCGCGGCACCCTTGCTCGACGGTCTCGTACGCGGAGACGTGGCAACCGATGCAATGGAGGCCGTAACTCATCATGACGAACGCGGCAATCGGGTGCTTTTGGACGACGTCACCGAGCGTCATGTCGCGAGTCACGTGCTGCGGCGCGGCTTTCACTTTTGTCGTCGTTGTCGTCGGTTTTTTCTTCGAATTCGTCGTTGTACGCGCTCCCGTCGCGGACTTCTTCACTGTCGTCTTCGGTTTTGACGTTGATTTCTGCAGGGTCATGGTGTTGTTGGAGAAAGTCTATTATTATAAGGTTATTGTTGAAAAGAGAAACTACGCCGCGGCCCGGACAACCTCGT
>DASH01000059.1:20116-20240 GCA_002503705.1 Candidatus Woesearchaeota archaeon UBA153
TGAGTACGCCGCGGCCCGGATTTGAGCCGGGTGGTCCTCGCGTCGAGCGCTCGGGACCCGGTTCAAATCGGCCAATCGATTGCTGTTAGGCTGATGAGAACGCCGCGGCCCGGACAACCTCGTC
>DASH01000059.1:20277-24860 GCA_002503705.1 Candidatus Woesearchaeota archaeon UBA153
GCCCGGATTTGAACCGGGAATCCCAGAGGGACCAGCTCTCAAGGCTGGCGCAGTACCGAGTTGTGCCACCGCGGCTTGAAAAGAGTTGCTATCCGTGACGTGGTGGCGCTCCGAACGCCCTCGTCGGGCGAGAGGTTGTGCCACCGCGGCTTGAAAAGGGTTATCTTTCTCAAGAACTCTTCCCGGTTATAAAAATGATGCTCTTTACGGGTCGGAGCGCCACCGGCTGCTCGCGTTACCGTGCTCTCTGCCGGGCGTGTAGCCCGGTCCCGTGCTGGCGCGGCAAAATTCCTCGTCGTCGTTCTGAGTTGTACGTTGACTCGCGAGAACCCGGACGAGAAAAATCCGTGCCGCGCCAGCGACGACCCGCCGGTGGCGGACGTTTGTCCCGTGGGGGAGCACACTCCCCGGCGCTCACCGTTGTTGACGTCGCGAGAGTCTCGCCCGTAAGGACGGTAGCGCTCCTCGTAACGGAACGAACGTAGTAAGAAAAGAATGTTCAGTTCCCGATGAAGTACGTGCCGCTTCTCGGCGCGACGCTGTACCGGTTCATGTTGAGGAAGCTCTTGACGAGGTCGACGACGTCCCAGCAATCGCGCACGGCGAGCTCCTCGACGAGGGCTGTTTGCGAGCGTTTGATGTACTTGTCCGTGATCGTGCGGATGACGTAGAGGACGACGCGGTCCTGCCAGCGATGCTCGAAATCAGTATACAGGTTCGCGTCGAACCAGAACTCGGCGCGGCCGTGGAACAGTTTCCGCTTGACGCCGTCGATCTCGACGACGCGCTCCTTCAAGTCCTTGAAGAACGCGTACACGCGGATCTCCATCTTGATGTAGTCGTTCGGCTTCTTGTACGGAATCAGCTCGATCGTGATCTGGCGGCCGGTGTCGAAAACCTCCTCGAAGTTCTTCGTCTCCAACCGGTCATAGCCGCGTTCGCGGAAGAAGTCGTCCATCGCCTTGAAGAGTCCCGGCAGGTCGAACAAGCCCTCGTATTGGACTTGCTTTCCATCCACGAGATACTTGACTTCAGACACGTGAGGTCGCCTCCAGTGTACTCGGCGCGGGGTTCGATGACGGTGAGCCGAGCGACGGGTTCAGGTACTGTCTGCTGAACGCTGTGCGCTGCTCACCGTACCCCGCGTTCTGACCACAGCTCACCATGCCGCGTTCTCCTTCGTCGTCATGTTCAAGCATTGCTTGATGAACGTCTGGATGTCCTGCGCGCGGTACTCCATCACGTCGAGGTATTGCGATTCGATCTCGCGCCACTTGACGTTCATGAAGACCCTGCCGAGGAATTGCCGAAACTTCCCCTCTTTGAAGAACCCGCTCACGTCGGTATCAATCGTCCCTTTGATGCTGAACTGGACCATGCCGTTGAGAATCTTGCGCGGCTCGCCGTTCACCATGACTTCTTTCGTCGTCAAGTTCCACATCTCCACCTTGATGTCGTACCCTTCATTGAAGAACTCGTCGATTCGGCGCTCCGCGTTCCAATCGCACTTGATCCGCTTCCCCGAATCCTTAACTCTCGTCTCGTAGAAGCGGAACCGGCGTTGCTCAAACCACCGCTGCACGCTCCGATACAAGTACGTGAAGTCGAACGGGCCCTTATACCGGATGAGAAGCGTCTGGCTGGGGAGCTGGTCGCCGGGGAACCCTTTGATGCCCCCTTTTACCTTGAGTCCTGCTGGCGCGAAGCCCATGCTCCTCCGACCTCTCTCACCGTCCCCACGACCACCGGACTATTTAAAAGTATCGGCGTCAAGGGCCGCGATGAAAAAGTCAGTCACCGTCCTTACGGGCGAGCACCTACGAGAAAGACCTGCGAGGCGACAAGGGGGAAGCCCCAGCCGGGGAATGTCGCCGCTCGATTCTGCTGACGAGTGCGAGCAGGACGGTGACGGTCGAGCGAAGCGAGACTTTCAACGCGGCCAGCCCCACCAAAGCTTTTATAAATCGGTTTTCAGGCCTCCTCGTCAACAGGGGTTGTCTCGCTTGGCTCGGAGAACGTTCATCCTCATCTCATTGTTCCTGTCCTTATTCCTCCTCGGCGGCTGCCTGAGCGGGTGCGTCGCGTGCGAGGCGGGTTCGTTGTTCGCTGATCGCGGCGTCGACCACTGCTATCAGAAGCTCGCCGTCATGACGGGCGACGCGTCCGGCTGTGAGAAGATTCCGGGGACGGGGTTCGAAGGGAGCAACCCGCCGAAAGACAAGTGCTACTTGCTCGTCGCGGAGAAGAACGTCGACCCTGCGCCGTGCGCGAACATCGAAGGCGGCATGAACAGCTACACGACGGATGAGTGCTACCAGAGTGTCGGCGCGACTGGCGGCAGCGCGGACCAATGCGACGGCCTCACTGGTGGCGCGGAAATCGAGTGCCGCACCGGCGTCGCGCGCGGTCAGAGCAGCGAAGGACTCGTGCCGAGTTGCGGCGCGGGTTACACGTGGGCGGCGGGCGGTCTCGGTGGCGGGAGCTGCGTGAAGGCGCCGGAGACTGAGAAGCCGACGACCGCTGATAAGGAGACGACGACCACGACGACATCGACGAGTAAGGCCGGGACGGCGGGAACGACGAGCACGTCGGAGAAGGAGACTGAGACGACGACTGCCGACAAGCCGACGACGACCACGACGAGTACGAAAACCACGACCACGACGTCGACGAAAGAGACGACGACTCCGACTACCGGCACGACGAAAGACTCGGACTCTCCTCTCGGCACCGATAAGGACGTCACGGATACGCGCTCGCCGAAAGAGAAAGTGGCGGACGTCTTCACGGACGTGAAGAAGAATCCGGATCCCACTCCTGAGCAAGAGCAGGGGTCGCGCCTCTCCGACCAGCTCGATGACGTCGAAGACGATGCCGAGAAGGCCGAGATCGTCAAGGAGTTCCTCAAACAGCGCGAAGCGCGAGACGCGCGGACGCTCGCGGAGCAGCAGAAGCTTCTCGACGCGATCAAGGCGCAGCACGCGAAGAACAAAGAGCTCGACGACCTCGCGAACACGATCAAGAGCGACACGTACGACAAGGCGAAAGACGCGGTGACGGACGCCGCGAGCGACGCCGCCAAGGAGAAGATGAAGGACTTGGCGACGGGTTGGATTGACAAGAACGCGCCGCCGAAGGCGAAAGAGGCGCTCGGCAAGGCCTCTGCGGCGTACGGGAAGGCGAAGGAGAAGATGGACAAGCTCGGCGAGAAGTTCGACAAGGCGAAGGGGTATTATGATAAGGTGAAAGGCGTGTACGATGAAGTCAAGGACGTCACGGACAAGATCGACAGGATCCAGGATAAAGTCTCGCAAGGCAAGATCGACGAGAAGCGCGGTAAGGTCTTGAAGGGCGGCGTCCTTCTCGGGAAAGGCCTCGAGCACGCGACCTCGTACATCCCTGTTCTCGGCGACACCGCGTCGAAGGTGACGAAGGAGACGTTCGGCGTCGCCATCAGCGTTGCCGAGAAGAAGGCCGAGCGGAGCACGAAGCTCGACGACTGCTTCACCGACCCGTTGAACTGCGACACTGACGGGATTAGCGGGTACTGAGTGAGATTCATGGCTGAGAAACAGAAGAAGACGGCGGGACAGCGCCTCGACCACGCGATCGAGAAGACGAAGAACGGCGCGCGCGCGACGAAAGCGGCTGTCGCGAAGCACGCGCGGAACAAGTTCGTCCTCATCACAATACTCCTCGTCGCGCTCATCCTCCTCTCGCTCCTGCTCTTCTCGACGTGCTCCTTCTCGGACGAGAAGGCGACGACGGAGCAGGCGCAATCCATCGCGAAGATGCTCAAGGCGGAAGGCGTCACCATCCAGGCGATCCGCGTCGCGGGCAACGGGTACGAGATCACGTATGCTGCGGAATCAGCGGTGGATCGTTTCGACGACGCGCTCCTGTACGATTGGGGCGTGATCTACGGCATCGCGGGCGCGCACGAGTGCGAGACGGTGAGCATCATCACGACGCTCGACAACGAGCCCTTGCATCGGCAGACTGCGGGCTGCGAGTCCATCCGCGCTTTGACGCGCAACGTCCTCACGGAGCACGAGTTCTTGGCGCTCGTCACGCACGAAAGCCTCGCGTGAATTTTTTTCTTTCTCACTCCGGAGTGGGTTCTCGCCGAAAATCTTTTATATGCGGTCTCGAGTTCAACCGCGCATGAGCTTCAATCGTCCCTCGGTGCGGCCGTTCTATGATCGAATCGTCGAGAGCTTCACGGATTTCGAACGCGTCGCGGGTGCTGGAGAGTTCCAAGTCAACGATCGACTCGCCTTCTCTTTCGAGAACGATATTCGTCGTTCCCATCGTTACCAGTATGCCGTGTTGCAGGATGGTGACTTTTGTCTGAGAGACGGGGTCTTGTTGCGCCACGTCTCCGACTTCGGTCTCGGGATGTATCGCGGCGGCGGTTGGATGGTCGGCACCCTTCCCCTCGCCGTCGCGCGCAGTGACGACGGCGGCCGTCCGCTCGACGCCATCCTCGTGCACAGCATCGAGGGCACGACGGAATTCCATTTTGAAGGAACGGAAGGCTCTGTGGCTCTCGAGAAATCGATGTGTGTCGTCCTCGCTGAAGA
>DASH01000023.1:0-10012 GCA_002503705.1 Candidatus Woesearchaeota archaeon UBA153
CACTGTCGCGTAATCGGCTGGTAGTCCGCACCGTACACATCCCCCGAAGGACGATTAGGGATGACACGGGCGTCACACGAGCAGACATCACAATAATTATCACAATCACCCGAAGTTCCCAAGTTCTCGCAGACACAACCATAGCCGCACTCTGCATGAGACGTGCACTCCGGCGCGGCGCACACGCCATCCTGACAACAAGGAGTGCCCGCGGCACAATCACCATCAGCAGAACAAGCGGCGCTCACCACACACTGGTGAGCGCTATCGCACGTCTCACCTGAAAGACACGGACCGCAGTCCATCGGCGAGCCGCACACAGGAGTCCACAAGCCACACTCGTAACCGAGACTCGCGCAGGAAACGAAAGAGAACGGACACTTGACTGCAGACCAGTAGTTTCCGTCGCCGCAACAACAATACTGGGTCCCGCACTCACCCGGCTTGTCAACGACAAAGTTCCCGTTCAAGTCACACCACCGCATCGTCTCGTCCCAATAGCACACCTTCACCGTAGGATCGCACCGCTCGACAGCGCAGGGAGACGGGCTCGCGCCGAGCTTGCCAGTGCAACCTGTATCGCTCAAGCACGAGAGCGCGTCGCAATACGACATCGAACCGCAATCAGCAGTGTCAAGACAATCAATCCAACCATCACAATCATCATCAAGGCCATTATCGCAAACTTCCGGCCGTGAAGGGTTGATGTTCGGGTTCGTGTCGTCGCAATCGCCGCCACCGCTACCGCAGTTCGTGCCGGGAACGTAGCCGTCACCATCACCATCAGAAGTGCAGTCGCCTTTGCACGTACACGTCGTCAGGTCGCAGACGCTCCCCAGAGGACAGTCAGTATTAAGTCCGCACGACGCGCCGCAGACGCCCGCTTGACAATAATAGCTGACCGTACTGCTCGTTGAGATACACACCCCGCCCGCTGCAACCGGCGCGCCAACCCTGCTCTTTGGCGGCGAGGTCGCGTCGCAGTCGGGCTTCCAGACGCAGAGGTCGAGGTGCTCAGCGCAGTTCGACGCAGTCACGTATGTTTCACAAGGAGTTGTCGGGATGGAGAACGGCATCTCAGCAAATGACCTTTCGGCGAGATAACCAACGTTACCAGGGCCGCCGTTGGCGATGGTACACCCGATTTCAGAGGTACCGCTGTCGCCAATCAAAGGAGCAGTACAAACCGCAGTATAAGATCCGGAATTTGCGCACACGCAAGAGAATTTCGCCGTGTTTCCCGACCAGGAGACGAACGTGCAGGGACAATCAACACTCGTGAACGCTGTCGTGAGGGCCGCATCGACACAGTTCGAGGGCGCCGTCGCGGTGCAGTACAACGGGAAGGGTGAGTTGGGTTTCGCCGATGGGTCTGAGGAACCCGGCCCGGCAATACTCGTCACTTCGTAGCAATCCGGGTCGAGTCCGTCGAAGGCGACGTCGCAGTCATTATCTATGCCATCGCTACAGTACGACCGTTCGAGCGAGGTCGTCCCACCCGGACCCCAGATTATCGGCACCATCCGCGCGCCATTATTCGCAGGGTCATCGTTACAGTCGTGGCAATACCGCGAATAAGTAGGCGGAACATCAGGATTGTTACACAAGAACAACACGCCGCCATCAAATTCGTGCCAATAGCCGAACCCGTCACCGTCGAGGTCTTTACAATACGTAAAAACCTGCGTGCAGTCAGCCGGTGGATTACAAGGCATACCCTTTCCAGCATCACTATTGCAGTTTCCGCGAGGGGAAGCTTGACACTGTTCCGGAGTCATACAAGAGGAACCATCAGGATCAGGTACGCCAAAAAGGCAACAGCCCTCTGCGAAAACAGGGGCTGCAGACAACAAAACGAGCAGCGCAATCGCACTACCGAATAACAGGAAGCGTCGTGACAAGGATGACCACCTCTCCCGGGAACCCTGGAGGGGTTTCTCGAGAC
Organism: Candidatus Woesearchaeota archaeon UBA153; assembly: GCA_002503705.1. GTDB lineage: Archaea > Nanobdellota > Nanobdellia > Woesearchaeales > UBA525 > UBA153. Next base: position 1,946 of record DASH01000023.1, read on the forward strand.
GAGAGATTATAAATGTTACGGTGAATCAACACTCCCGACGAGTCTTCTCGCCTCAGTAAAGACGGAAAGGTCGTTCGTCACAGAACAGTTCCGCCTGTCACGAAGGCGTTCGTAACGTCCGCGTGACCGTTCAGAACGAGAGTTTCTCCCCGACGCGGAGGTCGAGCATCCCTGCTTTCGTCTCGATGGCGTACCGGTACGGTTTGGAGGGCCGGTAGAGCGTGAACGGCTTGAACCGTTGCTTCAGGTCGACAATCTTCTTCCGCTCGTCGAGGAAGTAGACGTCGATGGGAGAAAAGACGAGGAGCATGTCGAACGCGTGCCGGACGTCGCGCGGGAAGAGGAAGAGGTATGCCGTGTCCGGCTTCGGCTTCTGGCAGTAGAGCCCGAGGCTTTGCCGCAACGGATTCCGCCACGTGACGACGTTCCGCGCGAGGAGTTTCCCGTTCGCGTCTTTCAAGGGCATGTTTTCATCCTACGTCGTGCACTCGCAGTACCGTCTTCGCACCGTCCGTGGTCGGAGTTTGAGAGAACGGAGCACCCCGGGTGGGGCGTCCCCCGCTCCTTCCTGGACGTCGAGGCCGCCACGGTGCGACCTGAGGACGGTACTGCTCGTTAAATGAATTGATTGTGAGTGTGAGAATAAAACTTTACCCGCCGATAAGGCCCCGGAGCTTCTCGAGTTCCGCCTTGAACCCGGAGCGCTTCTGCTCGAACGCGTTGAACCCTTTCTCGAGCTCAAGGGTGTGCTTGGAGACGTCGCCGCCCTTCAGCAAGGAGAACGCGAGCGCTTTCCGCTTCAAGCCGTCCAGTTCGTGCGACATCTCCGCTTTCTGCCGCTCCAAGTCGTTCAACAATTTCTCCGTCGCCATCCGCTTCTTGAAGAACGCGTCGAACTTGTCCGAGATATCCTTCGACTTCTTCTCGACCGTCGTCAACTCGTCCTTGCGCGACTGGACCTTCGAGATGATGCTGTCCTGCACCTTGAGGATCTTGTCGCCGTGCTCTTTCGAGACCTTGACGAGGCCGCCGAGCTCGCCCTCCTTCTTCCGCCGGATCTCCTTCTCGATGTCGTTCGCGATGTCGTGGAGCCGCGTCAAGCGCTCTTCGTTCGCGGTGATGGACTTCGACGTGCTCCCGAGTTCCGCGTCAATCGAGGAGACGACCTGTTTCAACGCCTCCAAGCGCTGCTTCAAGCTCCCTTCTTTCTCCTCGAGCGTCTTGAAGCTCTCGCGCTCGGTCTCGAGCTTCGACTCCTCGTCCTTGATCTCGTGCAAGAGCTTCTCGTACCGCTTCTCCTCAGCGTACAGCTTGCGGTGGACGTCGTCCACCATCTTCTGATAGTCGACCTTCTGCTGGATGATATCCTGGTCGATCGACTGCTTGAGCGTCTCGTAATGCTTCAGCTCGTCCAGCTCGGACTTGACCTGGTCGATCTCGTCGCCGATATCCTCTTTGAGCGCGTTGTACGCGGTCTTGATCTCCTCGAAGCCGGACGACTCCTTCTCGAGCTGGTGGAGCGTCGTGTCCACCTTGCGGACGAACGCCTCCTTCTTCTGCTCGTACTCCTTCTCCTTCCGCTCCAAGTCCTTCTTCGCGACCTTCCGCTCGACGAGGTACGTCTTGCTCAGCGTGTACTCGACGCCGACAAGGCCTTCCTCTTCGAGGAACTCCGCCCACTCCTGGACGACCTGCTTGGAGACGCCGAGCTCCTTCGACGCGTCGTCCAGCGAGAGCCGCTTCCGCTCCTGCACCAGCCCGACGAGCCGGTCGACGCCCGTCTCAATCTTCGCACCCATGAGGAACACCCCCTTTCAAGAGGTTTAAATAATTTGCTATCCTTCACCGCGCGTCGGCGAGTCAACACGGCGACGAGTCAGCGAGCCAACACCGCAACGAGCCAACACCGCAACGAGCCAACACACCAGCACAGCAACGAGCCAACACATAACCCTTCGCCGCGCCGCGCTCAGCACGTCGTCGCGTTCAAGTCGTCCAGCTCGTAGTTGCGCAACGGGTCGAGGTAGTGCCCCTCGTCAATCTTCAGCCAGGACGGCAAGGGGTCGCCGAAAGCGGGACAGTAGTTCGTCGTGCCCGTGCCGTTGAAATAAAGATAGTCGACGGTCGAGACGCCGTTCTTGACGATGACGCCTTGCGCGTTCAGCTCGTCCAGGTTGACGAGCGAAGCGATGCCGTACTTCACCGAGGGCGAGAGGTCGCCGGCGAGCCGCTGCAAGTACGAGGGCGCGTATGGATCCTCACGATAGTACATGTGGACCGCCTCATCGTTCAAGTTCGCGGTGTCATTCCCGACGACGAGCTCCGCGAGACCGTACGGCGACTTGCGAATCGTGTTCGGCACCTTGCCGTACGTGCTCACGCTGTAGACCGGGTCGCGCAAGTCGAGAATCGGGACGTCCGCGTCCAGCACTCCCTCAGAGTCCCACCGCGCGAGGCGACGCGTATCCGTCAAGTTGACGGCGAGCGCGTACGTGACGTGCACGCTCCACGGGGTCCGTTGGGAGAGCGCGACGTCCGTCACGTTCGCGGCGAGCGCGAAGCCGAGCTTGCGCGCCTCGACGTTGACGCGCTGGACGTAGTCGTTGAACGTGCTGTTCTCCATGACCGCGTACGCGGTGCCGTTGATCGTCCCGTCGAGGAACGCTTCGCGGAACGCGACATCGAGGTCGGAGCGGTACGCGCCGTTCTCCGTCACGTGCTGCTCGATCGCGATGAGCGCGTGGTACGTCGCGATGTACGCGGCGCGCTCGCTGTCGACGTTGAAGTCGCGCAGGAAGTCGTTCATCGTCGCGATGCGCGTCTGCGCGCTCTGCGCCCGGTCCGCCTCGGTGGGCGAACGCTGCGCGGCGACGACGATGAGCGCCACCGCGACGAGGAAGAGCGCGCCGATGAGGAAGATCATGCCGCGGCGGCCGGAGAACGGGAGGCGCGTCATCGGCGCACCTCAAGGGAGAACAAGGACGGCCCCCACAAGTACGGCACTTGTTCGACGAGCGTGACGATGATCTCCAAGTCCGCCGCCGCGAGGTTGATGAAGACGCGGTTGTCGTCGTCGAGGTCGAGGCGTTCGAGCAGCGCGTGCACGGCGGCGTCGTACGCGTCGGAAGAATCGTACGAGACGACCGCGTTCGAGTAGACGCACGACTTGTTCCCGGCGTAATCAGAGGGGATGGTGACGTTCAGCCATGTACCGTCGTCGAACTCAATCGACCAGGCGCAGCCGTCCGCGACGGGGAGGACGGGCATGCGCGTCGTGCTCCCGTTGACGAGCGCCGTGTAGATGAGCGAGTCGTTGAACGAGCAACCCGCCTCGTGCGTCGCGTTCGCGCCGATCGCGATGTTGAACGTGTGCGTGCCGGGCGCCAGCAAGTCGGCGGGGACGAGGATGAGGTACGGGTCGCCGAGGCCGGCGTACGTCGAGCTGTACACGCTCAAGTTGTACACGATCGCGCCGTCGACGCTCAAGCGCTTCGTCCAGTAGTCGCCGGAGTACGAGACGAACTGCGCGCTCGTGACGAGGAGTCCGCCGGGAATCGTCACGCTCGGCGCGCAACTGCCGAACTGGCTCGTCTGGAGCGTGACGGGGATCTGGTACTGGCCCATCGGCGGGGTCACGGGGACGAACGTCGCGCGCACGTACGAGTCGCCGTACAGGATGCTCTCGACGTTCGTCGCGCTCGTCGCGCGCTGGAACGTGTACGTGACGCTGCTCGCGGCGAGTTCGGCGGCGAACTGGCGGTAGATCTCTTCGAGGTCCGAGGAGTTGGTGCCCAGGGCGAACTTGCCGCCCGTGCACTCCGCCATCCTCGTCAAGTTCGCGACGATGGCGGGATCGTTCGCCGCGACAGGGCCGAAGGCGATCGTGTAGAACGTGATGTTCTGCGGGTTCCCGTGCACGGGGTCGGAGAACTCGCACGCCTGGTCGACGGCGTCCTTCCAGACGAGCGCGCGGTTGTTCGTCGGCGAGCCGTCGCAGCGCGCCGTGTTGCCGCTCTCTTTCAGCAGGTCGCCGTCTGTCATGAGCATGACGACGCGCTTGCGCGAACTGCTGCTCGTCGCGATGAGTTGCGCTTTCGCCGTCTCCATCGCGCCGCACAGGTAGCGTTGCGCGTCCGTCGGGTGCGGAGCGTACCCGTCGATCTCGGCGTACAGCGCCGCGTCATCGATGGTGAGCGAGGAGTCGAGGTCGACGGAGGCGCCGGTGCCGAAGCTGACCAGGCCGACGCGGTTGCCGGTCGCGTTGAGGATGATGCCGACGGAGAGCGCGTCGACGATCTTCGCCTGCGCGATCCGAGTGCGGTTCGTCACGGCGTCGACGACGATGTCGTTCTCGGACATGCTGTTGTGCCTGCTCGTGAGGAGGAAGACGTCGGAGAGGTTGCCGGAGACTTCGGAGGCGTTCCCGTCGTAGAAGCCGAGGCGGAGCGGCACGGTCGTGTTGCTCAGCGAGTCGTAGTCGAACATCGCGTCGAGGAGCGCGTCGGTGAACGTGTACGTGTGCTCGCCCGTCTCGTTGAACGTGAAGACGGTCGTGTTGCCGATGTCGAGATAGATGGGCAAGGTCGCGTTCCCCGTCACCCAATAGTGCAAGTGGAGCGTCAGGTTCGTCAACGTGCCGGGCGTGGAGAAGCCGTCGTACAGGTTGATGACCCCGTCGATGCCGGGCAGCCACGTCGTCTTCACCGTCTCGCTCACGCCTTCCTGCAGCGTCGCGGTCTCGTACGCGACCTTGACAAGCCCGCCGCTCACGCTCGCGTTCGTCACGCCGGCGGGGAACGTCAGCGTGACGGTGTTGTTGCCGGAGACGAGGTCGCCGGAGCACGCGGTCAGGTCGAACGACTGGACGACGTTCCCGCTCGCGGCGCGGAGGCCGCCGCAGGCGACGCCGTTGAATGAAACGATGAAGTCGTCGTCGAACTCGCCCTCCAAGAGGAGCTCGTGCACGTTCGTCGCGTTCAAGTCGTCAGGAAGGTTGTCGAGGCGGACCGCGAGCGTCCCTTGCCCGACGAAGCCGCCGAAGTACGCGAAGGCGTTCGTCGACTTTGAACGGATACGCTTCAAGTACGCCATGCTCGTGCTCCCCTCGAGCTGCTCGCCTTGCGCGACACCCGTCACCATGCGCCGCCCGACGCTCGTGAACCGCGGCGCGTCCGGCGCGTCCTGCGAGAAGAGCACGTCGCTCCCGCCGCGCAGCGTGAGGCCGTACGAGTCCGGAACGAGCCCGTCGAGGAGGAGCGACGAGAGATTCCTCGCCGCGGCGAAGTCGCCGGCGGCCCAGAACGCGCCGATCTGGTCGAGCGCGGAGCGCGAAGGATCGTCGATCGTCCCGTTCTCGACGAGCGCCTCGACCCAAGAGTCGCGGAGGTCAACCACGTCGATCGCGTTGAGGGCGCGGAGCGCGTCTCGCGCGTACTGGTCGGGCTGGCTCGACACCGTGTCGTCGCGCGTCCCGTGCAGGATGACGAGGAGGGCGCCGAGCAAGAGCATGGAGGCGAAGAGCGCGTCGAACGTGAAGAGGAAGCCGCGCGAACAGCGTCGTCGAGAACGGCGTGTCGGGACGGAAGGCGAAGGCATCGTTCACCGCTCCTCCCACGCCGCGACGGTGAGCGTGATGATCTCGCCGCGGTACGCGACGAGGCGGCGGACGACGACGAGCTGCTTCGCGTCGCCGACCGGAAGTTCGACGTCCGCGCACGAGACGGAGGGCGGAGTCGCGGTCCGGTTGACTCCGCGCTCGACAGCCGCGAGCAGCGTCTCTCCCGTCGCGGGGATCGACCCGTCGAGACCGCCGAGGTAGTACACGGTGCCGTCGCCGTGCGTGAACCGCGCGGCGTAGTCGTGGCCGTCCGGGAGTTGCGCGAGGGATTCGTACTGTTGCTGGTCGGAACGGTTCAACGCGTACGCGGTCGCGGGGATTCCCGTCACTTCGAGCCCGGTCAGGTTGAGCAGCGAGTCCGTCACGGCGGTGCCGTTCGCGGTCGTGGGCACGGGCGCGAGCGCGCCGACGAGCGTGAGGTTGAGGCTGAACGCTTCGGGCAGGTTGACGTTGCCGATGAGGAGGAGGGTGCCGCCGCGCGCGACGAACGCTTCGAGAAGGTCCGCTTTCTCGTCGTCGTACGGCGGCGCCGTCACGGCGAGGTTCGGCGCTTCCAAGATGACGAGTTCGCGCCGCCGAATCGTCGCGAGGAACGCCTCGAGCTCATCGTCCTGCATCGTCGTGCCGTTCAGCGCTTCGACCGCGTCGTCGAGCGATTGCGCGCTTCCCGGCCCCGCGTAGTAGCCGACGTCCAAGCGTCTCGTCGTCGCGTTCGCCGTGACCGTGACGTCGTCGCTGCCGAGCACGCACGAGGTCGCGACGGGAAGGACGGTGCCGTTCCGGTGGCGAAGGGTGACCGCGTAGTCGTATCGGGCGTTGAGTAGCGTCTTTGAAGCGCCATAATCGTCCGTGATGATGGCGGCGAGGTGCTCGGCCTTGCGCATGCTGAGCTCGCCGTCGGTCAAGAGCCCGAGCGCTGTGACGTTGCCTTGCCGCCAGTGGCGCGGGTACCCCTCGGCGAGCAGCTGTTCCGACAGCGCTTCCACGCTCCCTGTCACTTCAGCGAACGAGTCGGGGAGCAGTACGGTCCGGCCGAGCGCGGAGATGACGATGAGCAGCGTGAAGAGGAAGAGGAGGGAGCCGATCATGTAGTCGAACGACCAGGCTTGGCCGAGCGTCCCGAGAGTCACGCCCGTACCCCGATGACCGCGAGTGGCGCGAGGAGTGCAAGTGACGCGAGGAGCGTGATGACGAAGCGTGCCGCGAGAGCCGAGCGTGCCGCGATGCCGACGAGAGAGCGCGAGGTTCATGGTTGTTGCACAGTTGGGTTCATTTGCGTCCATGGTTGTTGCACGGTTGCGTTCATGGTTGTTGCGCGGCCGGACGCGGTGTCGCTTCACGGCTGATGGATCGTGAGCGCGCCGTCATCCTGGCGCAACTCGTTCGCTCCCGGCGCGAACGTTCCCGCCACCACTGCAGGGATGGACGCGATGCCGGAAGTCCCATCGGCGAGCGAGACGGTGAGGGTCGTCTCGGAGACGTCGACGCTGTACGAGAGGCCGTCGAGCGTCAGCGGAAGCGTCACGTTGCGACGATAGCCGTCCTCGACGGTCGCGGCGATGAGGAGTTCTCGTTTGAGCGTCCAAGCGAGGTCTTGGACTGCGGCGTTGCGACGCTCTTCCGCGGCGTGGTGGAAGTACGCGTACGCGATGAGGAGGATGACGATGAGGAAGGCGAACGAGAGCATCACCATGAAGGAGAACTCGATCGCGATCTGCGCCGTACGATTGGAAGAGCCCATCGTCGAGTCACCGCTCGGTGATGTTCACCCTGCCGTCCTCGAGCGCGACGATCGAGAGGACGTGCGGCCCTTTGCTGGTGCGAAGCGGCGTGCCGTTCGTGAGGTTGGCCGCGCTCCACGCGACGCGCTCGTAATCGCCCGCCGTCGAGTCGACGAGGAAGCTGACGCTCTGGCCGGCGACGGTGACGCCGTTGATGTTGCTCGGCAAGTCGATGGTGATCGTCCGGAGGGATGGCGCGCCGAGGTAGTGGACGGCGTCGGCCGCCTGGACGATCTGCGTCGCCGCCCTGCTGACCGAGACGCTTGTCGTCTCCTCGTCGAGCTGGTTCGTCTGCGTGTAGTAGACGATGATCATCGGCGCTATGAGGAGGAGCGCGAACCCGGTGATGATGAGGTGCTCCATCGCGACTTGACCGCGAGTGCGCGCTCGTGGCGAACGCGCGAAGCGCGAAGAGCCGGGTGAACGCGAACACGAGGAGCTCCGCGAGAAACGCGATGCGCATGAGGAAGAGGAAGAAACGGAGGAAGAAACAGAGGAAGAAACAGAGGAAGAAACGGAAGAGGAACGAACCGCGTACGAAGAGGAGAGCTGTGACGACTGCCGTGTACGAGCGTGAACCAAGACGAACCCACCTCCCTCGACTCTCTCCCGAGAAAGGAGTATTTAAAGATGATGGTGGTGTTGGGCTCTGTGGCAAATGGACGGTCA
>DASH01000023.1:10114-10473 GCA_002503705.1 Candidatus Woesearchaeota archaeon UBA153
GACAGCGATTTGCCACAGAGCCGGTGGTGTTAGCGAGAAGCGGCGCCAAACAGGAACGAAGCGGGAAACAAGAAAGAAACACCAAGCAGGAAAAAGAATCGGCAAACGAGGAAAGAGCGCTACCCGATGTAGCTCGTCTCGTCGCGAGTCTTCGGAAGGTCGCCGGCGGGTTGTCCGCGCATCGCCGCTTCCAAAGCGTCAATCGACTCGCGAAGCGTCTCCAAGTCGATAGCGAACCCGTACGCCTTCGAAAAGAGCCGCAAGAGCTGTTCCGCGCCTTGCAGTCCGATCGCGAAGGGGTGCGCGAGCGTCTCGCCGAGGAGGGCGACGGCGGGGACTCGCCCTTTCGCGAGACCGAG
>DASH01000023.1:10510-10957 GCA_002503705.1 Candidatus Woesearchaeota archaeon UBA153
GCGCCGAGCTTCTTGAACGAGGCGATGAGAACGCGGTCCGTGCCAGTCACGTAGACGCTCGGCCTCTCAGGAAGCTCGTGCAAGCCGATGCCGCCGAGCGTGACGATGGCGCGGCCGTCGAGGGATTCGACGAGCCGGACGANNGCTTTCCGCGAGCTCGTGCGTCGCCGCGTCGCTGGACGGCTGGCCGTCGCCGACGAGGAAGAGAAAGTCCTGTTGCTTGACGCGCGCGTGGTAGAGCGCGAGTTCCGGAAACTTGACGAGGCCGTTCTGCTGGACGAGCACGAGGCCGGGCTTCGCGTCGACCCTCGCCGCGACGAGCCGTTTCGCTTTCGTCTGCTCGACGAGGATGTCCGCGGCGATCTTGCCCACGTTGCCGATCCCGGGCAGGCCTTCGATGAGGATGGGCCGATGCAGCCTCGACCGCTGGGAGTTCGTGAGCGTGAT
>DASH01000037.1 GCA_002503705.1 Candidatus Woesearchaeota archaeon UBA153
GCCTTCGACGACCTTCGCGAGCAACCCTTGCCGCTTCACCGCCGCCTCGGCGAGCTCGTCGAAGTGGCGGAGCAACGCGAGGATCGCCGCTTTCGTGCCAGACCTGCTCCTGCCCGCGATGAACAAGAGGCCTTTCGTCGGCGCGAACGGGTTCTTCATCTTCACGATAACCCCTATTTCGTCGCTCTCGTACTCGTTTCCCGTCGTTGTCGAGCGTATCGTCCGGCCTTCGTTCGTGAACCGTAACGGCAGCTTCTCGTTCAGCCGCGCCGTGACCGTGTTGACGATGGGGCCGCCGATGACGATCAGATTCTGGCGCAATTCCTCTTCGCGGAGCTCCGTGTCGAGCTTGACGACGGGTCCCGGGCGTTCAGCGAGGAAGCTCCCTAAGAACACGGCGACGTCGATCGCGTAGCTCCCGTCCTTCGCGCGCGCCATGCTCGGGCCGTGGGGTTCGGGACTGCCGACGACGATGAGGAACTCCGGCTTGCCGTTCGTGATGAAGGGCGCGAGGAGCGCTTCCGCGGTCGCTCCTGTCGTCGTGATTTTCGTCGTCTCGCGCGGTTCGGCGAAGAGGACCGCGAAGCTTGGCGCCGCGAGTTCGTAGTACTTCGCGCTTCCGCCTTGGACTTCGGAACGCCGCTCTTCTTTGATGAGGCCCGCGTTTTCAAGCTTGCGGACGTGGTAGTAGACTTTCTGCTCGTGCACGCCGAGGGTTTTCGCGAGTTCGTGGCTGTAGCGTGGTTGAGCGGCGAGGGCGTGGAGGATTCGTTGCGCGAGCTTCGAACTGCTCGCTTTGAGCTGTCCCGCGTCCCGCGGGAGGCAGGCGAGGCTTCGCAACCCGTCCTCTTTCTCGTCGACAAAACGCGCCATGAGTGTCCACCTTTGTCCGCCGAGCGCGGCTCGGTCGCTGCTGGCGCGACACGGTTTTTCTCGTCCGAGTTCTCGCGGGTATGTCTGTACTGTTCTGAACGATGACTGTGATTTTTGTCGCGCCAGTCGTTTCCCGTCTGACGACGGGCCATAATTATAAAATATTTTTTACTAGTATTAAAACTTTTTTAATAATACTTATAAACCACCTGCTCTTCGTCACACCCATGACCCTCCCAGAAGGCAAGATACCCCTCCCCGAAGGCAAGCGCGTCCTTTTCGGCACCGACGGCATCAGGGGCATCGCGAACAAGCACCCGATGACGCCGGAAGTCGCCTTGCAGCTCGGCAAAGCGGTCGCGAGACTCTTCACAAACGGGAAGAGTCCGCTCGTCATCCTCGGCAAGGACACGCGGCTGAGTGGGTACATGCTCGAATCAGCCCTCGAAGCGGGCCTCGTCAGTGCGGGCGCGACCTGCTACCTCGTCGGCCCCATGCCCACCCCCGCGATCGCGCACCTGACGCGCAGCTTCGCCGCCGACGCGGGCATCGTCATCACCGCGAGCCACAACCCGGCAGAGCACAACGGCATCAAGATCTTCGACCGCGACGGCCTCAAACTGCCGGACGCGCAAGAGCTGGAGATTGAAAAGCACGTTCTCGAAGGACTCAAGATGAGCCACTCGCTGGAATCGGCGGCCCGCGTTCAGAGTCCTGACGCTGCGCCCTTGGCGCTCGGAAAAGCCCGCCGCATCGACGACGCCCGCGGACGGTACATCGAATTCTGCAAATCAACGATCGGCAACAACTCGCTGAAAGGGCTGAAAGTGGTCTTGGACTGCGCGAACGGCGCCGCCTACCATATCACCCCCGTCATCCTGCAAGAGCTCGGCGCTGACGTCATCACCGTGCACGACGAGCCGGACGGGCTGAACATCAACGACGGTTGCGGCGCGACGCACCCGGACGTCATCCAGCGAGCGGTGTTGCAGCACAACGCGGACGCGGGCATCGCGCTCGACGGCGACGCGGACCGGGTCGTCATGTGCGACGAGCACGGCACGATCATCGACGGCGACCGGCTCTTGGCCATCCTCGCCCTCGAGCTGAAGCGCGAAGGACGGCTGCGCCACGACCTCGTCGTCGCGACCGAGTACACGAACAAAGGGTTCGATGAGGCGATGGCGAAAGCCTCCATCAAGGTCGTCAGGGTCGAGAACGGCGACCGGTACGTTTTGGAAGAGCTCCACAAGCGCAAAGCGGTCTTGGGCGGCGAGCAGTCCGGCCACCTCATCCTGCTCGACTACGCGACGACCGGCGACGGGACGATCGTGGCCTTGCAAGTCCTGAACCTCCTGAAAGCGTCCGGCCGGCCGTTGAGTGCGCTCGCGAGCGTCATGTCCTCCTGGCCGCAAATCGTCTTGAGCGTCGCAGTCAAAGAGCGACGGCCGTTCGACAAGATGCCCGGCGTGACCGCCGCGATCGCGGAAGCGGAACGCCGCCTCGGCAGCGATGGCCGCGTCTTCGTCCGCTACTCCGGCACCGAGCTGAAAGCGCGCGTCATGGTCGAGGCGAAAGACGGCAGCCTCCCCGCGAAGCTCGCCGAGCGGATCGTCATCGCGTTCCAGAAAGAGGCGGGATCGTGAAGCGCGCCGTCGTCATCACCGCGTTGACGAAGAACGAGCGAGGCTTTCCCGTCACGAGCACGCGGCCGTACGGCGCCCTCCTCGTGGCGAACACGCCGCTCCTCCTCCACCAGCTCCGCGCGATGGGTGGCGCTTCGAGCGTCGTCCTCATCGCGACCGCCGAGAATCTCTCGGCGCTCGGAAAGCTCGCGAACGACCGCCTCGCCGAACCTGTCACGCTCATCGACGTCGCCGAACTCGACGACGTGGCGAACGCGCTCGCGACGGCGAGCTACCTCCTCCCTGGCGACTTGCTGCCGCTCGACGCGCTCACGCCGGAAGGGAGGCTGCTCCTCATCGAAGCCAAGCACGAGTCTGAAGAGGGCGGCGCGGCGAAGGCGTTGCTCGCCACGCTCGGGCTCGACGACACGCCGCGACTGGTGGTGGACGCGCTCCGCCTCAACTATCCTTGGGAGCTGCTGAGCGCGAACGAGCGCGTCCTCGAAGCGACCGTCCGGGAGAACGTCCTCGCGCGGGACGCGGTCATCGAGCCTGGCGTCACGATGAAAGGCGCGGTCCATATCGGCAGCGGCACCGTCGTCAAGACGGGCAGCTACTTGGAAGGGCCGATCTCTCTCGGCGCGGGCTGTGAGATTGGGCCGTTCTGCCACCTCCGGCCGCACACGTCCATCGCGGACGGCTGCCGGCTCGGCAAGACGGAAGTCGTCGATTGCGTTCTCTTTCCGAACTCCACGAGCAAGCACGTCGCGTACCTCGGCCACAGCGTCGTCGGCGAAGGCGTGAACATCGGCGCGTTCACGGTGACGAGCGACTATCGCCACGACGGCGGCGTCCACCGGACGTTCGTCGGCGAGCGGAAGGTCGACACTGGCCGCAAGAAGGTCGGCGCGTTCCTCGGTGATAACGTTCGCACGGGCGTGGGCACGCTCTTCTACCCCGGGCGGAAGTTGTGGCCGCGCATGACGACCTTGCCGGGCGAGATCGTCACGCACGACAAGCGAGGCGAGTGAAAAGCCGTCAATTTTCATTTAACATCGTCATTATGCAACGGGCCTGACGAGAAAATCCGTGCCGCACCGGAGCCGTCCGAGCACCGCTCGGCAAAGCAATGATGCTGGCCGCCGCGAAGGCGGGTAAAGGCCGGTGCGGAAAAACTCGAACAGGAACGTTCGCATCGAACAGAACAGAAAGAGCGACAAACGAGAACAGGTGAACTGACCGTGTGCGGCATCATCGGCATCGTCTCCGAACAACCCTTCACGTCGAAGGAGGTCCTCTCCCGCTTGAAGAAGCTCGAGTACCGCGGGTACGACTCGTGGGGCTTGTGGAACGGCGAGACGCTCGTCAAGCAGACGGGCAAAATCGAGATTTTCGACGATGCGAAGCCGGTCTCGCTCGCGATCAGCCACACGCGCTGGGCGACGCACGGCGGCGTGACGGTCGAGAACTCGCACCCGCACCGCGCGGGGAACGTGACGATCGTCCACAACGGGATCATCGAGAACTGGAAAGAATTGAAAGCCGACCTCGAGAAGAGCGGCGCGCGGTTCAGTTCGGAGACTGACAGCGAGCTCATCGCTCATTTCATCCAACAACGGCTCGCCGCCGCCGCGCCGATGAAGGACGTGCTGAAAGAGCTCGTCACGACGCTTGAGGGAACGTTCGCCGCGCTCATCATGGTCGACGGCGACACGAACCTGTACGCGGCGAAGCGCGACTCGCCCTTGGCGCTCGGCATCTGCGAGGGCCGGCTGATCGTCGCGAGCGACCTCTACGCGTTCAGCGACGCGACAGACCGGGCGTTGTTCTTCGAGAACGACGAGTACGCGGTCATCACGCCGACGTCGTATGCATTCTACGACGCGAACGGCGAGCGCGTCGAGAAAGAGGTCCGGACGTTCACGTGGAACGTCGCCGAAGAGACGAAAGAGTCGTACGAGCACTTCATGCTGAAAGAGATCCAGGAAGAGCCGGTCGCGTGCCAACGCATCGTGACGAGCCTGAACGGCGAGCAGCGCTCCCCGTTCGCGAGAGTCGTCGCCGCCATCCGCACCTCGTCGAAAATCGTCTTCACCGCGGCCGGCACCGCGTACCACGCTTCTTTGCTCGGCGCGTCGTTCCTGCACGCGCAAGGCGTGAACGCGCAAGCCATCATCGCCTCCGAATTCGAGAACTTCGTGACGGTGGACGACGAGACGCTCGTGATCGCCGTCTCGCAGAGCGGCGAGACGATGGACGTCATCGAAGCGTTGAAGTACGCGCTCGACTGCGGCGCGACCGTCATGTCCATCGTCAACGTGCCGTACAGCACGATCGAACGGATGAGCTCGTTGTCCTTGCAGATCCTCGCCGGTCCAGAAGTGGCTGTGGCGTCGACGAAAGCCTTCACGAACCAGGCGACCGTCATGCTCGCGCTCGCGCAGGCGTTCGGGCACAAGAACGGCCTCGACAAGCTGCCGCAGAAGCTCGCGAAAGTCTTGAAGCTCGAGCCAGAGCTCGAGAAGCTCGCCCAGGAGCTCCACAAGAAAGACGACCTCTACATCATCGGCCGCAAATTGGGATATCCTGTCGCGCGCGAAGTCGCGCTGAAGATCAAAGAGGTCAGTTACGTGCACGCGGAAGGCATGATGGCCGGCGAGTTGAAACACGGCACGATCGCGCTCATCGAGAAAGGAACGCCGGTCTTGTCGCTCGTCTTCAACGACGACCACAAGATGCGCGGCTCGACGCAAGAAGTCACGGCGCGCGGCGCGCGCACCATCGTCATCGGGAACACGCCCGGCGACGACATCCAACTGGACGCGAAGAGCGAAGCGGAGTTCGCCATCCTCGCCGCGACCGTGGGACAAATACTTGCTTACCACCTCGCGAAAGCGCGCGGGTGCCCCATCGACAAACCGAGAAACCTTGCTAAGTGCGTCAGCGTCCTGTGATTTTAGCGAAGAGCGCGACGGTGCTGTGAAATGCAGAGGTGGAGTAATAATTCCCACTTTTAAGTAGTGACGAAACGAAATCTTTATAAACCGCACAATCCTTCTCTCTCGTATGGTGCAACGGAGCTATATGATGGGAGAGGAGTTCATCGAGAAGGTCACGCGAGGTGAACGGAACTTCTCGAGAATTCGCCTCCAGAAAGGGTTCGACTTCAATCAGCACGATGGTTTTGCTGAGATGCAGAACTACTTGCATGGCCTGGGTCGTCAGGATTTCAAAAGAAATCCCTTTGACTTCAGAGAGT
>DASH01000095.1 GCA_002503705.1 Candidatus Woesearchaeota archaeon UBA153
TTTAAAAAGTGCGTAACAGCTTACTCGTCAAGGGTGCGGGTGCTGAAAATGGACGGGGCTAAATCAGCAACCGATACTGCAGTCCACCGCAAGGTGTGAGGTAGGCAGGCGTCGTGCATGGGCGAAAGCGCGCTCGCGAGTGTGCGTGAACCGTGCACGAATGAGGATCCTGGTAAGAGTAAGAACAGAGCGGAGTGAGACTCTCCGTCGCCGAAAGGGCAAGGGTTCCTTCCCAATGAAGGTCAGGGAAGGGTTAGTCGGTCCTAAGCGAGCTCCTAGTTGGAGTGTGTTCGCGAAAGGGAAACCGGTCAATATTCCGGTACTTGCAATGTATACGCGGCAACGCAAGCCATGTTTCTGACGTTTCGGGCTAGCCGGACACAAGCTGCCAAGTGTGTCAACAGTGGAGAGGTCGTGGGAGTACCGTCATGGTGAGAACACGAGCAATCCCCGGACGAGCGGATTTGTAAATCCGTTCCGGTCATGCCTGGAACCCGTGAAAAGGGAACGTGGAAAGATCATCGCAATCCGTACCAAGAACCAGCACAGGTGCCCCTAGGTGAGAAGCCTAAGGCGAGTAGGGAGAATCCGGTTAAGGGAACTCGGCATATTAGCCCCGTGCCTTCGGCATAAGGGGTCCCTATTTTCGTACTCGTATGGGTGCGTTTGTAGGGCGCAGTGACTCGGGAGGTCCGACTGTTTAACAAAAACGTAACCAACTGCTAGCCTGGAAAGGTGCGTATAGTTGGTGACGTCTGCCCAGTGTCAGTACCTAAAACTCCTTTTCAAGGGAGCTAAGGGCTGGTAAACGGCGGGAGTAACTATAACTCTCTTAAGGTAGCGAAATGCCTTGCCGTTTGATTGACGGCCTGCATGAATGGCGCAACGAGATCTCCACTGTCCCTAACCGGAACCCTCCGAATATTCTGTACTGGTGCACAGGCCAGTGACGCCCAGTGGGAAGCGAAGACCCCGTGAAACTTTACTGTAGCCTGTTGCTGTGACGTGGATCGCGTTGTATAGCGTAGGTAGGAGTCGTTCCAGGCACGGACGCCAGTTCGTGTTTAGACACCAATGTAACACTACCCTCCGTGGTTTACGCCACTCACCGTGAGAACGGGACACCAGCAGGTGGACAGTTTGGCTGGGGTGGCACGCCGTTGAAACAATATCAATGGCGCCCAAAGGTCGGCTCAACCCGGTCAGAAATCGGGTGTAGAGTGCAAGGGCATAAGCCGGCCTAACTGGGATTCAAACGTGACGATTCTCAGTAGCGAAAGCTCGGCCTAGCGATCCATTAGTGCTCCTTGTTGGGGCCTAGTGTTGACCGAAAAGTTACTCCGGGGATAACAGAGTTGTCGCGCCCGAGAGCTCCTATCGACGGCGCGGCTTGCTACATCGATGTCGGCTCTTCCTATCCTGGCCGTGCAGAAGCGGCCAAGGGTGGGGGTGTTCACCCATTAAAAGGGATCGTGAGCTGGGTTCAGTACGCTGTGAGGCAGTATGTTTGATATCTACTGGGCGTGTTACATGTCTGAGGGGAAGGATCGCTTAGTACGAGAGGAACGGCGAATCGACGCCTCTGGTCGACGGGTTATCCGGCAGGGTATGCCCGGCAGCTACGCGTTACGGGGATAAGCGCTGAAAGCATCTAAGCGCGAAGCCCTCCTCGAAAAGAGACATGAGGACTCCCGCACAAGACGGGGTTGATGGGACAGGGGTGTACGCACCAAGCTTCGGCGAGGTGTTCAGCCCGCTGTTACCAATCGTCCGTACCTACAGTCCTTAGAAGCCAACCAGTTACGAAAGTCGCTTTCCATTGCACGGTCCTCCTCGTTAATTTTTTCTCGATTTTCAGATTGTTAGTCGGAAGACTACCGGGTTTCGACCAAGAATTTATCGTCATCGACGTAAATCTTATCTCATGTTCGTGATTTCGTCGGTTTTTCGTCCGTAAAGCTCTTATTTCCCACCATGTTAGTGCTTCGCATGGGTCGTGATTTCAAGAAGATGGAGGTTTGGCACATCTCGTACCAGCTCGTGCTCGACCTCTATCCGTTGCTCGGCCAGTATCCTGATTTCGAGCATCGGAACCTCGTCGACCAGACGAGAAGGGCGGTGACGAGTCTTCCGTTGAACATCGCCGAAGGCGCCGGTTGCCATTCGAACAAGGTCTTCTTGACGTATCTTGGTTACGCGTACAAGTCCGCGAAGGAGCTTGACGTCCTCTTGTTGCTCTCGCGCGATCTCGGCTATCTCGAGAACGACGTCTACGATGTCCTGCAGAAGAAGCTCGAGGAGTTCAAGGCGAAGCTCTTCAAGCTCATGATGAGGGTCGAACAGGAGGTGAGCGAGGGCCGGCCGAACTTCCACTATTACCGTCCGGACTTGCACGTGCCGGTGGAACGCGTCAGCTGAGAGTTTGTCGTCTCGGCAAAACGTGAGTTTTTTAAGCGATGGTCGTTTTCCGGCTCGGTTCAGATGATCGTCCTGGGTGTTGAAACGACGGCGCACACGTTCGGTATCGCGTTGCTGGACGTGAAGTCTGAGAACGAGAAGAAGGTACTCTGCAATCTCCGGGACGTCTATACGACCGAGAAGGGCGGGATGATTCCGGCGAAGCTCGCCGAGCATCACGAGGAGGTTTGCGGCACGGTTCTCGAGAAGGCGTTCGCGCAGACCGGCCTCTCCATGAAAGATGTCGACTTGATCGCGGTGAGCAACGCTCCCGGGTTGGGTCACGCGTTGAAGATGGGCTCGTTGTTCGCGCGCAGTCTCGCGTTGCGGCACAAGAAGCCGCTCGTCGGCGTCAACCATTGCATCGCGCATCTTGAAGTCGCTTCCCTCGTCACGACGGCGAAAGACCCGGTCTTGCTCTATTGTAGCGGCGCGAACACGCAGGTGATCGCGTACGACGGCGGCAAGTATCGGATTTTCGGCGAGACGCTTGATACTGGCGTCGGGAACTTCCTGGACACGTTCGCGCGAGACTTAGGGCTTGGTTTCCCTGGCGGACCCGCGATTGAGCGGCTCGCCGCGAACGCTCGGCACAAAGACAAACTTTTCGCGTTGCCGTACAGCGTGAAGGGGATGGATGTCGCGTTCTCCGGGATCTTGACGCATCTCGAGCGGAAAGCGATCGGGAAGGAACCGGCGGAAGAGATTGCGTATTCCGTGCAGGAGGTCGTCTTCGCCATGCTCGTCGAGGTTGCGGAGAGGGCGATGGCGCATTGTGAGAAGTCAGAGCTCGTGCTGGGCGGCGGCGTCGCGTGCAACAAGCGCTTGCAAGAGATGGCGCGGCGGATGTGCGCTGACCGCGGCGCGTCGTGTTTTATTCCGGAGAATGGTTTGCTCGTCGATAACGCGGCGATGATCGCGTGGACTGGCTGGCTGATGCACGTGAAAGGGGGGATTGCCGACGACGCGGCGACGCTGGAGATTGACCCGTACGAACGAACCGATGAGGTCGTCGTCACGTGGCGGTGAGCGACGATGATGATGACGGTGATGGCGCGAGTTCGAGGGTGTGCGACGGCGCTGCGGGGGCGGTGGTGAAGTGACGACAGTGGAGCAGTACGGGTGAAGCGTTGATGGAAGCGAGGAGGGGGTTCGACGCGTGGCATCCCGTCACGCATGTCTATCGGCTCACCAGGGATAATTGTTGCGGTCCGGCGACGGAACGTTCCGTCCTCGCGTCCGACTACGGTGTTTTCGAGCCTGAAGGGCGGCTCGTCGAGCTGCTCGACCGGTATTATCGTCGTCACGGCTCGACGAACAGGGTTCGCAGCGACGGAACGAGTCCTTTGGCGCTCGCCGACCAGTACAAGCGGATTATCAAGCGGAAGACTGGTGAAGAGGTGAGGGTCTTCTGCAGCCGTCAGGGGAATCTCGAAACGCTCGACTATCTCGTGTTCGAGCACCAGATGACGCCGACCTTGCACCGGTTCGTGCCGTCGACGAAGAAGGGCGTTCGGCGTTTCTCAGGCCATTATTTTCTCTTTGGCGGGCTGAGCGGCAACGTCGTCAACTATTTCGACGTGAACGGGGATGGTGGTTGGCGCTCGCTCCATCGGATTCCATTCCTCGACTTGTGGATGCGGAAGACGGGGGAACGATGGTATCTCGTCGTCCTGCCGGAGCGGTTCACGGAGACGAGTCTCCTCGGTCCGGGCCGGTTCTTGTAGCGAGCGCGAGGCGTGCGTGAGGCGCGTGTGAGGCGCGTCAGGCGATCCCGCGTCGAGAAGCTCGTATCGTCGAGAAGAATTGAGAGTTATTGAGAAGAGGTACGTTTCAGAATTTCTTGATTCAAAATTTCTTGATTCGGAATTTCTTGATTCAGAACCTCTTGATCTTGGCGAGGATGTCTCGCTTGCCGGTCCAGTCGAGCGCCACTTCGAGGACTTCTTCGATGCGTTCGACGGGGATGAGCGTAATCTTCGCGAGCTTCTCCTTGTTCAGGACGATGTCGTTCAGGTTGCTTTTCGGGATGATGACGTACTTGATGCCCGCTTCGATGGCCGCTTCGACTTTCGCGGTGACGCCGCCGATGGGGAGGACGTCGCCGCGCACGCTCAAGCTGCCGGTCATCGCGTACTCTTGCTTGATGGGCGCGTCGTTGAGCGCGCTGATGATCGTCGTCGCGACCGCGATGGAGGCGGAGTCGCCTTCGACGCCTTCGTACGTCTGGAGGAACTGGATGTAGATGTCGTACTTGCCTTGCAGGTCGCTGCCGAAAATCTTCTTGACGATCGCGCTCACGTTCGTGATCGCCTCTTTCGCGATCTCGCCGAGCTTGCCCGTCGCGATGACTTGGCTCTCCTTGCCGCCCGGCGTGACTTGGCTCTCGATGGGGAGGATGATGCCGCTGTACGAGCCGCCAGAGCCCATGACGGCGAGGCCGTTGACGCGGCCGACCTTCTTGCCCGTCGTGATGATCACGTTGTACTCTTTCTTCTGCTCGATGAACTTGTCCGCCATCTGCTGCTCCAGCGTGCGCGCGGAACTCTTCGCGCGTTCGACGTGGTCGGGCGTGACGAACTCGGCGTTCTCCTCGAGCGCGAGGTCTCCTGCCGCGCGAATCAAGCCGCCGAGTTCCCGGAAGCGCAAGGTGAGTCGTTGTTTCCGGTTGGCGCGCTTGCGCGCCTCTTCGATGATCGCCTCGACAGCGGCTCGTGAGAAGTGCGGGATCTTGCCGTCTTTCGTGACTTCCTGCGCGACGAAGCGCGCGATCGCCATCCGGCTTTCCGGCGTGTCCGGCATCGTCTCTTGCATGTAGACTTCATAGCCGTACCCGCGGATGCGGCTGCGCAGGGCGGGGTGCATGCTCCGGACGGTTTCGATGTTGCCCGCGGCGACGAGGATGAAATTGCAGGGGACTGGCTCGGTGCGCACCATCGCGCCCGCGCTGCGTTCGCTCTGGCCAGTAATCGCGTACTTGCCTTCTTGGAGCGCGGTGAGGAGCTCTTGCTGCGTGTGCGGCTGCAAGGTCGCGATCTCATCGACGAACAAGACGCCCATGTGCGCTTTGTGAATCATGCCGGCGACGACTCTTTCGTGGGCGGGCGTGCCGAGGCCGCCGCTCTGGAACGGGTCGTGCAGGACGTCTCCGAGGAGGGCGCCGGCGTGCGCGCCCGTCGCGTCGAAGAACGGGACTTGCGTCTTCTTGAAGTTGTCCACGACGAGTTTCGGCGGGATGGCGCGTGACTGGGCGTTCATCTTCTTGTTCAGGTTGACGCTCATGATGAACGTGGCGAGGAACACGAGTCCTCCGAGGAAGAAGGCGACGAACATGATCGCGCCGACGGTGCTGTTGTAGTCGGTGGTGTACTTGTTGAAGATCCACCACGGGATGAGCATGGCGATGATGGCGATTGCGAAGAGGAGGACGTTCTGTCCTTTGAAGACGTTCGAGCTCTCCAGCTTGGCGCGCAGGATGAGTTCTCGCCCTTGGCCCGCCTTGACCGTCCTGATGAGCGGTTGGTTCTCGTCGTTCGGGTTGGCGAAGGCGAGCGTGTCGACGAGCTTCTCTTTCGGGAGGAGTTCCGCGAGCGCGAGGCCGAGCATGCTCTTGCCGGTGCCGGGCTCGCCGATGAGCAGGACGTGGCGCCGTTGCTGGCTCGCTTTCTTGATGATCTTCACCGCGCCTTCCTGGCCGATCACCTGTTCGATGATCGTCTTCGAGACGGGGAGCTCTTTCGTCGAGGTGAAAGAGAAGTCCGTCTTTGAGAGCGCGGGTTTCGACGAGGTCTTCGCCTTCGTTGCAGTCGTCGCCGTCGTTCGTGAGTTCCTCGTTCTCGAACTCGTCATTTTCGACGTTGAAGACTTCTTGACGGTTTTCCCAGCCACGAGACTCTACCCTCTCCCGAGGACGGAACGAAAGGGGGTTTTTAAAGATATGCTTGGGGAGCGCCGCGTTGAAAAAGTCGTGCGACCCTGCCTTGGCGGCCTCTCGATACTCGTGTCCTGCAGGCTTGCGCTCATCGGATTGCGCCGCCTGACGGGGAAGCGGTGGCCGCCGCAGGGTCGCCGCGGAGCGAGACTTTCATCGCGGCCCTTGGTGAGGATGAAAACGTAACGGTGTTTCAACTCGAGCGTCAGTAGTACTTGATCGCGCACGGGCTCTTCGCGGCGGGGACGATCGCGTCCGTGAAGACGTTGCCTGCGTCGTTCATCGTGACGTCGATGAAGATCCTGCCGAACTGGTAGCTGACGCCGTTCGCGTCAGTCGTGCGCGTGAGCGAGTCGAACTTGCTCTTCGGAATCATGCTCGCCGGGACCTTGATGACGTAGTTCATGTCTCGCGCGTTCGTCTCGTCGTCGATGAACTCGCCGAGCGTGCTGATGTCGCCGGTGAACTCCTTGAGCATCTCGCCGCGTTCGAAGACGAAAATCTGCTTCTGTTCGCTCGCCTCGCGGATCTGCACGGTGGTGCGGCCGCGCGGTTTCGTGACGCCTCGCGGGTTCGCCGTCGTCTCCGCCTGCACGTAGAGGAGGAGTCCTCGATAGTTGCCGTCCTGGAGGTCGTCTCTGCACTCAATGTTGATCGCGCTGATCGGGTCGTCCAGGAGGGCTTCGCGCGCGGCTCGCTGCGCGGCCTCTTCGGTCTCGACGCGGTCGCGCCAAGTGTCCGTCGCGGGCGTCGCGTTCGCCGATTCGTCCGGCGTCGCGAGCGCGGCGTCATCGTTCAGGGGTGCCGCGTTCGGCGCGCACGCCGTGAGGAGGAGCGCGAGGGTGGCGAGGAGCGCGAAGAGAACGGTGAATGAGGGGCTGGGCGCGAGGGTGGGCGCGTTCGTGACCGGTGAATGGCTGTTGTTCGACGTGGAGTTCATAAGGGACACCTCCGATGACTGTTGAGTAAAGGCGCGATGGTTTAAAAATGTTCGCTGAAACTCGCGGAAAAGATGCGAAGAATCCGGAACGTGAACGAAGAATCCGGAGGCATCACGGTTTTTTCCTGACGAGCAATATTAACCAGTCAAGACCCTCCCCGAGCATGCTCAATGACCGCACACTCCTCATCGCGAGCGTCACCGTCTCGCTCGCCGGCATCGGCGCCCTCGCCATCCTCCTCGCGACGAGCGAGCTGCCGCTCGAAGGCCTCGCCACGGTCGACGCAAGCCGCGAGGGCGAGAGCGTTCGCGTCCGCGCGACGGTGACGAGCGTGCGGCACGCGAAGAACGCGAGCGTGACCATCCTCACGTTGAGTGAAACTCTCGAACGGAAAGCGGTCGTCTTCGACGTCGTCAACGTCACGAAGGGCGCGGTCGTCGACGTCATCGGCGACGTGCAGGAGTACCAAGGCGAGCCGGAACTTGTCATACGAAAACTTGTTGTCGACGGTCGACGGTGAGGCGATGGTCTTCCTCGAACTCCTCCTCGCCGCGCTGCTCGGCACGCTCGCGGGCGTCGTGACCGGCCTCACGCCCGGCATCCACATCAACCTTGTCTCAGTGCTCATCGTCACCGCAGCGCCGCTCCTCGGCCAGTATTTCTCGCTCGTCTCGCTGTGCGCGTTCATCATCAGCATGAGCGTGACGCACTCGTTCCTCGACACCATCCCCTCCGTCTTCCTCGGGGCGCCGGACGCGGCGACCGCGCTCGGCGTCCTGCCCGGACACCGCTACCTGCTCCGGGGCTGGGGGCTCATGGCGGTGAAGCTCTCCCTCGTCGGCAGCCTGGTCGGCGCGGTGCTGAGCGTGCTCCTGTTCCCCCTGTTCACGCTCCTCGTCACGCTCACCTATCCCTTCTTCAAGGCGGTGATCGGGTGGCTGCTCCTCGCCATCGTCCTCTTCATGATCCTCCGCGACCGGCTGAAAGCGTGGAGCGCGTTCGTCTTCCTCCTCGCGGGAGCGTTAGGAGTGCTCGTGCTGAACCTGCCCGGGCTGCAGAACCCGTTGTTCCCGCTCCTCTCCGGGCTCTTCGGCGTCGCGACGCTCTTCGTCAGCCTGCAGGAGACGACCTCCCTCCCGCCGCAGCAAGAGTCGCCCGAACTGAACGTGCGGCCCGGCGTGACGGTGCAGGCGTTGAGCGCGGGCCAGATCGCGGGGTTCTTGACGGCGATGCTGCCCGGCCTCGGACCGGCGAGCGCGGCAGTCTTGTCGCTGCAGGTCTTCCGGAATCTCGGCGACCACGGGTATATGATCCTGCAAGGCTCGCTCAGCACGGTGAATTTCGTCCTCTCGCTCGCCGCGCTGTTGGTGCTCGACAAGGCGCGGAACGGCTCGGTCATCGCGATCCAGCAGCTCCTCGCCTCGGTCACGCTCGCGCACATCATGCTCTTCCTCGCGATTACGCTGACGGCGACGGGCGCGGCGACGCTCCTCACGCTCTGGTTCGGCAAGGTCTTCTGCAGACTCGTGAGCGTCGTGAACTACCGCGCGCTCGTCACCGGCATCATCCTCTTCATCGTCATCTTGACGCCGATCTTGAGTTCGTGGACTGGGGTGTTGATCCTCATCACTTCGACGGCCGTCGGCTTGATTCCCGCCATCGTCAAGGTCGCGCGGGTGCACGCGATGGGCTGTCTGCTGCTGCCCGTCATCCTCTACTTCCTCGGGTGACGATCCTTACCGTCGACGTGTTGGACGGAACGGCTCTGTGGCAAATGGACGGTCACCAGCGTCAGGCGAGCCTCTCACGACGTCCACAACGATGAGCGCCGGGGGTCGGCCCCGTCGGGGTGGCGCGTCAGAAGCGAAGAACGAAGCGGTGAGGCGAGCGGCTGGTGACCGCGCGACAGCGATTTGCCACAGAGCCGAACGGAACGCAAGGTTTTTAAACCGTACCGGAATGCCACTACTCAAGAGAGGCAATGGAAGGCAGCACTTTGAGCCGCAACGATACACGTCGAGCGTTCCTCCAGAAACTCCTGAAAGGAGCCGCCGCTGGCGTCGTCGCATCGCAACTCGGCCTCGAACGACTCCTCCTCGCGAACGACGCGTGCGACCGTCTCCCGTACGACCTCGCGTACGACGACCCTCGCCTGCCGTTCCACCACCTGACTCTCGAGCAGTTGACGTCGTTATGGCGCGACGCCGCGACCGGCATCGAATCGTGGGGCTTGATCGACAACCGGCACGAACTCGCGGACGAGCAAAGAAATAAAGCGGCGGACTTGGAGAACTTCTGCTCGCAGAACATGGCGAACCCGCAACTCGTCATCCTCCCGAACGGCACGGTGAACACGGACGGCACGGTGAACATCTACGGGTACGGGTACCCCGCAAAACCAATCGTGAACGAGGCGACCAGGGAGCGCGACTGGCGCCAAGGGGACAGCGTCATGCTCATCCAACGATTGCCGGACGGCTCGTACCGGCGACACCGCGAGTCCATACTCGCGTTCCCGCCCGCGCCCGAGGGACAGTTGTGGAATACGATAGGCGGCTTCGGCACGGGAATGAGCGTCCTCCACCTCCCGCGGCCGTTACGGTCCGGCTTCCAATTCCTCGGCCTCGTCAACCACATGAACTATCGCGACCAACGAGAGATGTGGGTGCTGACGGGCAGTCCTGACGGCATCGACTGGTACTTTGAGGGCAAGGATGGGAATCCGACGAAAGACGCGTTCGCCGCGCGCCCGTTCATGGCGAGCTACGACTTCGCGCCGTTGCGCAACCTGCACGGAGTCCTCGTCTATGATGAACGACGCGAGAAGGTGTACGCGCTCCTCGGCCACGCCGCCTCGTACAGCCTCTGCACGTACCTCGCACGGTTCGACCTCAACCGCGACAAGACCTTCGGCCACGACGAGGGAGCGTTCGTCGACGTGTGGGAGAACAAGACGCCGTTCGACGAGCCGCGACAACTCCCGATGAGCAACGCGGCAAACGTCGCGGCGCTGAAGAGCGAGTATGCGCTCTCGTGCCCAAACAAACGACCATACTTGACGGAAGGACGCTGGCGACCATCGACCGGCATCTGGACCAAAGAACAGACTGAGAACGTCGGCGCGCACGCGTACCTTTCGGATCTCGTCGACCCGATGGCCGCGACGCCGTTCGGCGACGGAAGATTTATTTTCACGTATGATGGTCTCGAAGGGTTCGGCAGTCCGAAAGTCGACTTCCGCATCGGCGTTTTCAGCGGTGATGATTCGTCGCCAATCCACTGGGGACCGCGCGGCGGCGTCAACCTCAACAAGCTATGGATCAACGAGTACCTCGCGTGCACCGCCGGCGGCGTCGGCGCGGCCTTGCTCCCGCGCGCGGACGGCAAAGTCGAACTCTTCGTGACGACGGCCCGCAAATCATGCTTTATGGGCAGGGAAGACCAAGTCGGCGTGCCGGAATGCACGTACCAACCCGGCGGCCTGAAACACGGCATCTGCCGCGCGCTCAAGTACTGAGACTCCGGTATTGAGACTCTGAAGTCGAACCGTCCTTCTCGAGCGGCAAAGTGACTGACTACTCGCGCAGCAGATTGAGGAACATTCTCGGCGTGACCACTCTGATACCACGCCACGGGTCGAGGACGAGCAAGTCTTTGTCGCCGGTGACTATGTACGTTGCGTTGGCGGCGAGCGCGCAGCCGAGGAACTTGTCATCGGCAGGGTCTCGAGAGGCGTGGACCTGTAGCGGAATAACGACGTCAGAGACCTGGATGAGAACGCAGAGGAACTCGTTCTGGGTGCTCTCCGAGAGGTGCAAGCGAGGATAGCGGAGCGCACGACCGATCTCGGCAAGAATCTCCTCGGAAAGACAGTTCTAGAGCTCACCGCTGAAGGTGAGTTCGACAATCTGGGAAGCGAGACCGTCGCGGCTCACGAGCGCGGAGACAAGGACGTTCGTATCAAGCACGACGCGCGGCACGGACTGCAGCATCGATGACTGAAGGCGGGAATCGTTTTTGAACCTTCGCCCGTACATTCCGGAAATCCTGCAACAAGCGCTCACGGTCGATCTTCCGGAGCACAATGGTGTCGTCGTCGAACGAAGAGACTGCGAAGAGGGTCTCTGCGACACTGCCCGTCGCGTCCCGCACGCGTTTCGGAATGATGACTTGTCCTCTCGTCGACATCCTCGTCGTCTCAATCGCAACCATGGCCTTGAGTAAGTAATACTTATTTATAAGTTTTTCTTATTCATGACGAGAAACTATAAATACTAGTTATATCATCTGATATGACATGAAGACGACGAACGCCGCGCGGTCGCCGCGCCTCGAGACCGTGCTCATGGTGGAGCGCTTCATCAAGAAGACGTCCGGCACGTACAAGCGACGCTCGCTCTGGGAACGCTTGCCGAAACGCGTCATGTACCAAACGTACAAAGTCATCATCGACTATCTCGAGGAGGGCGGGAAGATCGCGATCGACCGCGAAGGGCACATCGCGTGGGTCTGGGACCCGGAAGGCGTCAAGTACTATTTAAGCCGAAAAGACCTCGAACCGAAAATCCTCCGTCGACGACGGGGAAAGGCATAAGAAGACTCTTTCTTCACAACGAAGGATGAGACTACCCTCGCACGTCAGGCTCGCGAACGACCACTGGTCACGCGCGCGTGAACTTTATAAGAAGGGGTTTCTTCGCAATGGCGAGGTAGTGCCACGATGGACAAAGAACGGCTGACGAGACTCCACCGCGCGTTCGAAGCGTGCGCTCACGATGCCGATGGCGTCGAGTTCTGGTTCGCACGCGAGGTGCAACAACTCCTGACGTATGACGAGTGGAGGAACTTCCTGAAAGTCGTCGAGAAGGCGAAGACCGCCTGCGCCAGTGCCGGACAAGCTGTCGAGGATCATTTTGTTGACGTCAACAAAACGATAAAGCTCCCGAAGAACGCCACGCGAGAGATTGACGACATCATTCTCACCCGCTATGCCTGTTATCTCATCGCTCAGAACGGCGACCCTCGGAAGGAGGAAATCGCCTTCGCCCAGAGCTATTTCGCCGTCCAGACGAGAAAACAAGAGCTGGTTGAGCAACGGATTGCGTTGCAGGAACGATTCAACGCGAGGAACAAACTCATTGCGGCAGAGACGGAACTGTCAAAGCTCATCTACGAGCGCGGCGTCGATGATGAGGGCTTCGCGCGCATCCGGAGCAAAGGCGACGCGGCGCTCTTCGGCGGCCACGACACGAAAGCGATGAAACGAAAGCTTTCCGTCCCTCAGAAACGGCCGTTGGCGGATTTCCTGCCGACCGTCACCATCGCCGCGAAGAACTTCGCGACGGAGATCACCAACTTCAACGTGCGGCAGAACGCTTTGCAAGGCGAAGGACGCATCAGCGGGGAGCACGTCAAGAACAACAAGGAGATGCGCGAGGTCTTGGCGAAGAACAAAATCGTCCCCGAGAACCTGCCCGCCGAAGAAGACCTCAAGAAGCTCGAACGCCGCGTCAAGAACGACGAGAAAGGCATCGCCACAACCAAGCACAAGAGAAAACTCGCGTAGCCACGACGCCGACAACCCGTTCCCGAAA
>DASH01000040.1 GCA_002503705.1 Candidatus Woesearchaeota archaeon UBA153
GCGCAATCTGCTTGGCGCAAGCCGGTAGGACGCGAGTATCGAGAGGCCGCCAAGGCAGGGTCGCACGACTTTTTCAACGCGGCCTGTCAAAGCGTCATCTTTATAAGTCGTCGTTGGCGTTGAGAAGTCGTGGTGCCGCTCGACTTCCTCCTGTTCGCGACGGTCTTCTTCAACCTCTTCATCATCATCGACCCCATCGCGGCCATCCCGCTGTTCTTGACGATCACGAAAGAGAACAAGCCCGTCGAGCGCCACGCGATGGTCTTCCGCGCGTGCGTCATCGCCTTCCTCGTCCTCGCGTTCTTCGCCATCATCGGCGGCAAGCTCTTGGACTACTTCGAAATCAAGATTCAGGCGGTCCAGATCGCGGGCGGCATCCTCCTCTTCATCATCGGCTTAGAGATGCTCTTCGGCCGCGTCTCGCGCACCGAGACGAGCGAGCACGAAGAGAAGGTCGCGATGGAGAAAGACGACGTGAGCATCACGCCGCTCGCCATCCCCCTTCTCGCCGGCCCGGGCGCCATCACCGCGGTCATGCTCTTCACGCACCAGTACGGCGGCGCTTCCGGAGCGACCATCGTCGTCACCGCGCTCTTCGTCGTCCTCCTCCTCAGCTGGGTCATGCTCCGCTACTCGGAGTGGTTCCAGCACGTCATCGGCCCGATCGGCATGAAGGTCATCGGCCGCGTCATGGGCCTCATCCTCACGTTCGTGGCAGCGCAACACGCCCTGAACGGGCTGCAGAACGCGGGATTGTTGCCGTAGCGCTCCTTCTCGAAAAGGTTTCTTCAAAATTTTTTCGACGTTTGAGTTCACTTCTTGACGACCGCGACCCTCTCTCGCTTCCCGTCCTCGTACGCGAACAACTCGTCCTCGGGCTCGTCCGCGACGCGCTGATGGCTTCCATCGCAGTACGGCTGGTTCTGGGAAAGGCCGCACCGGCAGATCCACGCGCTCTTCCCTTCCGGTTTCACTTCAAGAGGATTTTTTTCCGTCTTGACGACGACTCTCGCCATCACTCCACCACCTCGGCGGCCGAGCCGAACAACCCTCTGAACCACGACCACGTCCTGCTGAAGAAACCCGGGCGTTTCGCGACGCACGCGCTGTCGCACAAGCCGGGGCGCGCGCAAAAAAACCCTTCCTCGCACCCTTTGTCTCGCGTGCACGCGACGTCGCACGACGCCAAGACGCACGCGCCCTTCGCGCACTCCCGGCCGTCCGGGCACGCGATCCCGCACGCCCCGCAGTTTTCATCGTCGTTCGCGAGGTTGACGCAGACGCCGTCGCACTGGACCGTCAAGGCGCCGGCGCACGGGCTCGCGTTCGTCGGCGCGACCGCGCGGTTCCGCAAGTCTGTCGGCAAGACGACGGTCGTGTTCGACGCGTTCGTCGCGGAACCTGCTTGGTTCGCCGTCCTGCTCGCCGTCCCGTTCCCCGTCTGATTGCCCGTCGCGTTCTCCGTGGCGTTGTTCGCCAGCCAGGCCTCGTCGAATCGCGCCGCTCGCGCGTGTTCGCTCTCAAAGCGAGCGCGGTCGAGATCGTCACTCGTCCCCTTCCACACGGTGAACTTGATCTCTTTGAAGTAGAGCTCCGCCCGGCGTGCGAGGTCGGTCGCGCGGTACTCCGCCTTCGTGCCGACGTAAATCTTCACGTCGTTCCCGTCGAGGAAGACGAGGAGTTTCTTCTCGGCGTCTTCCGGCGCGAGCGTCCGGTACAAGAGCGTGTCCGTCGTCCCCGTATACTTGACGCCGGTCGCGGCTTGCGTCGTGTACGTGAAGCTGATCGTGTTCGTCACATCCGATTGCGGCGCTCCCTGCTTGAGGACGACGAGGTACGACGCGTTCGACAAGTCCGTCGCGGCGAAAGCGCTCGGCGCGAGCATGCACGCGCACAAGAGGATGCCGAGCCAGAAGGGGAGTTTCGCGGCCATGCGCGTTTCAGAGAATGACGGGTTTAAGAAGGTTCTGTTCGCGACGGCCGCGCTGAACGTGAAGGTCGCCAGCGTCAGGCGAGCGTCGCAGCGAGACGTTCAACGCGGCCCGCGGAAGCAATACGCATAAAAACCCCTTCGCGTCACCCTCCGCGCATGAGGCCTCCGTTCCCGCTCTTCGTCGCGTTCCTCCTCCTCTCTCTGCTCCTGCCGCTCTCCGCCCCGCTCGTCTCGGCGGAACCCGTGAACGTCACCGTCGGCCTGTACTTGTTGAACCTGGGAAAGTTCGACGTCTCGACCGGAGCGTTCACCGCGGACTTCTACCTCAGCTTTAAGTGCGATGAGGCGTGCAATCCCGAGTTCGAGTTCGTCAACGGACGCGCGGCGAGCATGGAACGGATCATCGACGAGCCCGCGGAGAAGTTCTACCGCATCCAGGCGAACCTGAACAGCCCTGTCGACCTGAAACGGTTCCCGTTCGACGAGCAACGCCTCCAGATACTCCTCGAGGAGAAGCGCGCCACCATCGAGACGCTCCGCTTCCAACCGGACGGTGCCGGGACAGGCATCGACGATTCCATCGCCTTCGTCGGCTGGGAGCTCGGCGACTGGACCGCGGAAGAGTCGTTGCACGAGTACGCGATCTACGACGAGACGTATTCGCAATACCGGTTCACGCTGCCCATCAAGCGGCTCCTCGTCAGCTCCGTCTTCAAGACGTTCCTCCCCATCATCTTTATCATCCTCGTCATGCTTTCGAGCTTCGTCCTCGACCCGGACAAGGTGACGACGAGGCTCGCCATGGTCGGCTCTTCCCTCGTCGCTTCCGTGATGTTCCACCTCTCTCTCGCGAACCAGATCCCGCCGATCGGCTATCTCACCTTCGCGGACAAGTTCATGGTGCTCACGTACTTCGTCGTCCTCCTGAGCTTCGTCTTCAACGTCCTCCTCCTCGAGCTGCACGAGCGGAAGCGGGAGAAGCTCGTCCAGAAACTCCACCGGAGCACGGAGTTCACCATGTTCCTCCTCGTGCCTTTGCTCTACGTCTTTCTTTTCCTCTTCTTCCGGTGAACCCCGCCATAGTCCTGCAGAACGGCGTCATACCTCTCTGTCAGAAGAAAAAGAAAGAGAGTTATCATGACCTCCTCAAGAACGAGGTCTTTAATCGTTGTCGACTCTCGGCGCGAGGATGAACATCAACTGCAGTTTGTCCTTGACGGTGTAGTCGAGCTGCAAGGGGTAGTCCTTGCTGAAGCGGACGACGACGTGCTCGGCGAGTTTCGAGCCTTGAATCATTTTCTTCAAGTACTCGATGCTGTACTTGCTCCGCGTCTCCTCTTTCGCCTCGATTGTCGTCTTCTCGTCCGCCAAGAGCTCGACGTCCGCCTGGCTCAGGTCGCTCTTGCTCGTGATCTTGAACGCTTTCGGTTCAGCGATGAACGCGACGCTCTCGCCGATGATGTCGACGTCTTCGATCGCGTCGTTGATCGCGGCAGCGTCGGTCTTCACCGTCGCCTTGAACTCGAGCTTCGGCACTTTCTGCTCGCGGTCCTCGACGTCGATGAGCGGGAGCAGGAATTCCCGCTTGGACGCGCCTTTCAGCGTGACTTTCAGCTTCGCTTCGGGATTCTCGAGCGTGATCGTGTCCGCGGGCTTGACGCGGCGCAGGACTTGCTTGAGGTCGTTCAGGTTGATCGCGATGATGCGTTCCGCTTTCACGTCGTACTCGACGAAGCCGCTGCTCAAGAGCTTGAAGACGACCATGGCGACGTTCGCCGGGTCCATCGCGACCAGTTCGAGGCCGTTCTTCGTCACTTTGAACCGGACTTCCGTGACCAGGTCGGCGATGATGCTGACGCTCTCTTTCAAGAGCTTCGTGTCCGCGAGCGTGAGTTTCATGATGAGTGGACCCCCTGTACCCTAACGGTTTCTCGAGAGCGGCACGAGGTTTATAAAACTTTTGCGGTCGAGGCAGTTTTTCCATTTCTCGACGACGCTGCCACTGTCCATGGGGTGAGCGTGCATCCGATGAACGAGCAGAGTGCCGAGGGGGCCAGACGACGGTGTTCAGAACGCGGCGTTCTGTCCACTGATGGCCGAGAAGGCGCGAACAGGACGGTGGCAGCGGCCGTGACGGTGACGTCGCAGAAACCCGAACACTTTTAAACCATCCATTTCTCCTCGGCTTCGCTTCGCGGGGGTAGCGAAGTGGTCAAACGCGGCAGACTCAAGATCTGTTCCCTTAGTGGGTTCAGGGGTTCGAATCCCTTCCCCCGCATCCTTTTTCTCCTAACGATACGTTTCGCGTCCGTTCGTGATTTTGGAGTTCGGATTCGTACTGGTTCTCCCTTCGTTTTTCCTCCCTGAAACTACTACCGCCCAGTTTTTAAATAATTCTCAGACCCGTTTATAATCTCCATAACCATTTTCCGTAATATCGAAAATAATTCTTTTCCCGTTAACGGACCGGAAGGCTTATAAAGCCTGCTCGCGTCCTTTCCGCTACCAACGGCCAAGCGCCGTCAGAGAGAAACCAAGGGGTTAAGCCCGGTGGCCGGGCCTTTTCGAACCAAGAAACACTTTGGCCAGAATGGCGCCTCCTTTTCTCTCGGAGTAGACAAAATGGAAGTAAGTAATGAAAACATAAGCAAAGAACAGAAAGAAGAACAACAGAGACCGCGGCAAGGTCAACGCAACCGACGCCCCGGGCATCGCGGCAATCGCGCCCCTTCTCAAGGACAACCTGCGAACAGGGTTCCGAACGCGGGCAGCGGCAATCGCGGTCAACAGCGTTCTGAACACGGTCGCTCGACGAACAAGAGTCGGAGCGCGGGCGCCAGCCAACACTATGGCGGTCAGCCGCGTTCTGAGCACGGTCGCAGTCCCCAGCGCTCCGAACACGGTCAGCCGCTCTTACACCGGCCGATGCTCGTTCCTGTGCACTCGAAAGTCCCGCGCACGCCGCCGAGTGAACGCATCAAAGGCGCGCGTCTCGAGATCATCCCGCTCGGCGGGTACTCGGAAGTCGGACGAAACTCTGTCGCGGTCCGCGTCGATGACGAAATCGTCATCCTCGACCTCGGGTTGATGATGGACCGGTACATCGAGTACACGGACAGCGACGAGCTCGTCGAAGTCTCAGGAAGAACTTTGATCGAGATCGGCGCTGCGCCGGACGTGGAGATCCTCGGCGCTGACCGGAAGAACGTCCGCGGCATCCTGTTGACGCACGGCCATCTCGACCACATCGGCGCGGTCCCGTACTTGGCGAATCGGTTCGACTGCGACGTCCACGCGACGCCCTTCACGATCGAGCTCGTCCGTCGGATGTTCGATGATGAGAAGCGCCTCTCGCGGGGCAAGCTCGTCAGCCACGACGTGAATGATCGTTTCCAGATTTCCGAGAAGATCGAAGCGGAGTTCATCTACATCACGCACTCCGTGCCGCACTCCGTCATGATCCTGCTGCACACGCCGTACGGCCGGATCATGTACGCGAACGACTTCAAGTTCGACAACAACCCGACCCTCGGCCCCAAGCCGAACTACGCGCGGTTGCGAGAGCTCGAAGGCAAGGTCGACTATCTCATCCTCGACACGCTGTACGCGGAGTCCGAGATCAAGACGCCGAGCGAGAAGATCGCCGAAGAGATGTTGAAAGACGTCCTCTTAGGAACGCAATCTCGCGGGAGCACGATCATCGTCTCCACGTTCAGCAGCCACATCGCTCGCCTTCGCGCTATCGTGAACGTCGCGAAGATGATGAAGCGCAAGCCCGTCTTCCTCGGCAGAAGCCTACGAAAGTACACGGAGGCCGCGGAGGCCGTCGGCATCGCGGACTTCAGCGACGTCGAGATCGTCGGGTTCGGCAACAAGGTGAAGCCGTACCTGAAGAAGATCACCGACCCGGACAAGTACTTGTTCGTCGCGACCGGACACCAAGGAGAACCGAAAGCGACGTTGTCGCGCATCGTCAACCAAGGATTGTTGCCGCTCGCGGACAACGACATCGTCGTCTTCAGCAGCAAGACCATCCCGGTGCCGGTCACGCTGGAGAACAAGAAGCGGCTCGACGACGCGCTCAAGGCGCGCCACGTCCGCCTGTTCAGCGACATCCACGTCTCGGGTCACGGCGCTCGCGAAGACCACCGGGACTTCTTGAACATGCTGAAGCCGAAGAACATCATCCCGACGCACGGCGTTCCCGCCGCGCTCGCAGCGTTCAAGAACCTCGCCGAAGAGGTCGGCTACACGCCCGACAAGATCCGCATCGTCGTGAACGGCGAACGGGTGAAGGTGGCGTAGGGCTTCGAGACGTTAAAACACGTTTTTCCTTCTCCTCATCGTCGGAAATCCTTCGGAAAAATCGCTGGAAGGCATAAAAACGCGCAGCGCTCTCCGCATCAGCGACCACCATGCGACGGAAGACGACGTCAGGAAGCTCCTCGCCGAGCGCCACGCGCTCGCCGTCGAGATCGCGAACAACCACCTCTTCTTCGGCGACATCTCCCGGCTCACGAGACTCTTCCTTTCTGACTGAACCGGCCAAGTTCTCGACGGAAAATTGCGCGCGCGATTCCGTCAGGAAAGCGAGACCTTTATATATCAGTAAACATTGCAGGTTTACTGTTTCGACGGTCGTACGAGGCGCGGTGAGTCATGACGGCGAGTTCTACTCGGCGGAGCGTGAGGGCCGATGAAGACAATCCTCACCGTCAGCCTGGCGGAGGACGACCTATTGGATGTGGCCCTGGAGGTCGAGAAGGGTGAGGTCCGCCGCTTCGCTTTGAACTATCGGATACGCGTCGGCAACCGTTGGGCTTCAGTATATCGCGTGGATGATTGCCACGGTTATTATCACGAACAGAAGCTTTGGAGAAGTCCGAAACCAATTCCTATCGAGACTGAAGGAGTGCCGCTGCAGTGGTTGCTGAAGAGATACACGGAGAAGATACAGGCGGAGTTCCCGAGATACCGCCGGCATTTTGAACAGAATTCCCGAAGGTGAACACATGAAAAAATCTCCGCTCAGAGAAAAAGCCGACGAGATTGACGCCCTGATAGACGCCGTCATCGGCAATAAGATCCGTCTTCCTCGTGACGCATTTGTCCTTCTTCAGACGAGCAGCA
The DNA here is from genome assembly GCA_002503705.1 of Candidatus Woesearchaeota archaeon UBA153. Classification (GTDB taxonomy): domain Archaea; phylum Nanobdellota; class Nanobdellia; order Woesearchaeales; family UBA525; genus UBA153. The sequence continues at coordinate 7,064 of DASH01000040.1, forward strand.
TCGTCCACCTCTTCACGCCGAGACGGATAGAACTGCTCAATGTCATCAAACATGAGCGTCCGACTTCGCTGAATGACCTGGCCAAGAAGGTGTCGCGCACCAAACAAGCCGTCAGTCGCGATCTGAGAATACTGCGCAAGTATGATCTCGTCCTGCTGCAACGAGAAGGACGGAAAACCATACCAATTCTCAAGAAAGAGCTGGTGCTCTTCCCCTTAGGCGCGCCGAGAAAGGAGCCAGGAGAGAATCACGTCTCCATCGACCGACCGATATTGGCGGTGTCAGCGAGATACGTGTGAAACACTCGTGGGTTTCACTTCACTGTCATTCGTCTCTCTTTCCAACCTCTTCTCCGATACTTTTAAATTTCCTCTCGGCGGGTGGCAGGGGTGAAGGGGGCTCTCGGCAGAAGGAGAGCTGAGGCGAAGGAGAGGTGAGTCTGGTTTGAGGTTTGTCTTCCACGGCGCGGCTCGAGAGATCGGCCGGAGCTGTATTGAGGTGCAGACGCAGGGTGACCGTTACCTCTTCGATTTCGGCATCAAGTTCACGCATGACGGTTTCGCCCCGCCGGTGAACGTGCTCGAGACGAAAGAATTGGACGGCGTCTTTCTCAGCCACGCGCACCTCGATCACAGCGGCGGCCTCCCGTTGCTTGAGC
>DASH01000066.1:0-4998 GCA_002503705.1 Candidatus Woesearchaeota archaeon UBA153
TTCCCAACAATAACGTTTAAAAACACCCCCTTATTCGCCCGACTGAAAACACCAGGGGCCCCTGTAGTGTAGTCCGGCCAATCATTCGGCCCTCTCGAGGCCGAGACCCGGGTTCGAATCCCGGCGGGGGCATGGTCATTCCTTACAGTCATTCCCGGGTTTCGCTGCGCGAAGCCATATTACCTTTTTCTGATGCTCTCGTGATAGAGCACTTGTTGCAGCAGCAATTTCAGTTCTTCGTCGTCTCGTTTCTTGGCGAGTTTCGTTCGGTTCATGTATGCTTCGAAGCAGCCGTTCTTCAGGACGAGCAATGGTAATTTATGTTTCAACAGCATCCAGTTGACGATCATCCGTGTCGTTCGGCTGTTGCCGTCGGTGAATGGGTGTATGTGCTGGAGTTCGTTGTGGATGCGTCCGAGTTCTTTCGCGCATGCTTCTTTCGTGGTGATGGATGCGAGGAACCGGCAGTAGTCGTCCATCTTGCGCGGCACTTCCTCCGGCGTCGCTGTTGTGAAGCGCGGATTCCCGTGGATCTTGTTCTGCGTCTTCTTGTATCTTCCTGCCGCTCTGTTGAGGCTGAAGAGCACGGCCTTGTTCACTTCTTGGATGCGTTCCGGCGTGATCTCTTCTGCGAGGTTCTCCAGGAGGTAGTGCATCGCTTCGTTGAGGTTCTTCACCATCTGGATGTCGTTCTTCGGCTTGTCCGGGTAGATGTCGTTGAGGAGCATCTCTTTCGTCTCTCCTGGCGTGACGGTGCTTCCTTCGAGTTGCGCCGATCCCGAGAGGAAGTCGAAGACTTTCTCGTCGAACGGGTTGACGCGCTCTTCTGGCAATCGCAGCAGTCTCTCCTCTACCGGGATGCATGGTATCTGTTTCGGTTCGGTCCGGTCTTCGTTCAGCGAGAGTATTTCGTTGAAGAGCGTGTGCTCAAGGACGATGCCTCGTCGTGGTCGCAGCTGCGTGAGGAGGATGAATTGGTTCTCTTCGAAGAAGGTGAGGGTTCTTGTCATGTCTTGGTTTCCCCGGAGCCTCGCCGGTCGCATATCGGGGGCATGCTTGAAGAGCTCTTTCACGATCGTTGGCGTGTTCTTCGAGAAGAAGATGTTGTGGTTGAGGCCTCTCTTCAAAGAGTATCTGATGATGGTGAAGATGCGCGTGGCCCGTTCCGTTTTTTTCGGAACAAATCGCGTTCCTTCCTTCTCAAGCAGCCCTTCTTTGACGAGCGTGTCGAGCTGCGCATAGACGCGTCCTACGAACGGCAAGTCCTTAGCGGCGCATGGCGCGTGTTCGATCACTGCCGCAAACACATCGTAGATTGTTGGCATGCCTCCTTGAAATATGCCCAGATTTATAAAATTAACGATAATTGCAAAATTAATACAAAAATACATAATATTTAAACTTTGAACTTTTAAAATTAACTGATACTGAAAATTAATACAAAATTAGTTAATTATCAAAGAAACTGTTGGCTTTAATTGAAAGTATCCCCCGGACGGGCCGCGATGAAAGTCTCGCTTCGCGGCGACCCTGCGGCGGCCACTGCTTCCTCGTCTGGCCGCGCAATCCGCTTGGCGCAAGCCGGCAGGACACTCTTGTCGAGAGGCCGCCAAGGCAGGGTCGCACGACTTTTTCATCGCGGCCCCCCGGACGTCACATCGCCATCCCCCTCCCGGCGGGGGCACTTCCTCAGCAGACAGCGGTCTGAGCGCGGCTTACTGCCCGTTGTGGCTCACGCCAGGTCCCGAGGAGAAATCCGAAGACATCCTGCGACCGCATTCTGTTTCTTTTGGGGTTGGCGTTCCTATTCCTTAATCCGCCGCACCATCTGGCGCAACGGCGCCATGCCCTCGTCCCAGAACTCCGGCGCGTGCATATCCATGCCGTTCTCGGCGAGAAGCGCGAGAGGGTTGCGGGAGCCGCCGCTCGCGAAGATCGCTTCCACTTCAGCCTTGAAGTCACGATTCTCTTGCCAGCGCTGGTAGCAGGAGAGCGCGATCGGCTCCGCTACTGCATAGGCGAGGCAGTAGAAGGGGGACGCGACGAAGTGGGGCACGACGAGCCACTCGTGCCGGAAGTGGTCGGGTACGTGGACCGCGTCGCCGTGCAGCTCTCGGAGGAGTTCCAGGTAGCGGTCGCTGACATCGTCCAGCGTGGCGCCAGCGCTGATCATGCGGTGCGCATCCCGCTCGAAGAGCGTGAAGTAGGCTTGGCGAGGGATCGTCGCGTAGGACTGGCCGATCTTGCTGATCAACAACGCCTTGCCTTCCGCCGGCGGGAGTTGCGCGAGCAGGCTGTCGAAGAAGAGCATCTCGCCGAAGGTGGAACCGAGCTCACACATCGGCGTCGAAGGGTGTTGCAGCGAGAAGGGCAGCTCGGCCGCGTAGAGGAACTGGACGCTGTGCCCGAGCTCGTGGGCCAAGGTGTTCATGCTCTCGAAATCGTCGACGTAGTTCATCAGCACGTACGGCGCGGTCCCGGTCCCGGCTATCGTGCAGAACCCGCCTTGGCTCTTGTGCGTGCGCGGGTGCGAGTCGAGGTGCTCATTCCTGACGATCGCTTCCGCGTGGGTGCGCATCGTCGGGCTGAACCGTCCGAACGCATCGAGGACGAGCGCTAACGCCTCATCGAACGGTCGCGTAATCTCTTTTCCTTGTACGGGCGCGTAGATGTCTTCTCGTCCGAGTCGATCCATGCCGAGCGCCTCAGCCTTCCAGCGGAAGAACTCTTGGAAGATGTCTGCGTTCCGGCGCACTGCCGCCAGCATCGCGTCGGTCGTCGCATCATCCATGACGTTCATCGCGTTCCTCGCACTGAGCGGGCTGGGGTAGCCGCGCAGCGCGGCCATCTCGTCCCATGCCTTGACGACGCCGCGGTAGACGTCGAACCGGATCTCCGCCTCTGCCGCGTACTGCTCGAGGATCGTCGCGTAGGCTGCGCGGCGCAGCGCGGGATCGGCGTGCCGTGTCGCGACCGAGATCGCGTCGCCGTACGTGACGCGCCGTCGCCGCTTCCCCGGCGCATCCCGGATCAGGAAGGTGATGTTCGTTTCGAGCCTGCCATGCACGTGCTCCAATGCGGTGCCGAGCGTCCCTTCGTTGATATCGACGACCCGTTCTTCCGGCTGCGAGAGCAGGTGGCGCGCTTGTGAGCGTAGATGCTGGAGCGTGTCGCGGTATGCCGGCGCCGCGGCGATCAGCCGTGCGGCGTTCGCGTCATCAAGGCTTCCCTCCCCTTTTCCGACGAGCCAGTGCTCGGCAGGGCGGCGGGCCTCCTCGAGTTGGATGTCGAGCGTCTGCGCCTTGGAGACGAGGCTCTCGGCCTGTTGCGACGAGTGGTCTGCCTCGTGCCAGAGGAGGCTGTAGGTGTCCAGTCGATGCATCAGCTCAAGCGCCTCCTCCTCCAACGCGAGGATTGCCTTGAAGGCGGGAGCGTCCATGGCAGGGTCGAGTCGGAGCGTGCCGTAACGCGTCATCAGCGTGCGGAGTCGGGCGGCCTCCTCTTCCCAGGGCTGGCCGTGCAGAATGTCATCGAGTCGCCAGCGGTGCTTCATGCTCGTCGTGGAGTGCGAGAAGAGTATAATAAGTTATCCTTCCGGAATGGTTACAGCTACCGTCGGGTTCTTTCAGCCAGTGTTGGTATGTTGTCAGGACGTTTGTCGGCGCAAGCTCTGTTGCTCGAGCAGCCCGTCCCTCGTCACGCTCACCGTCAAGGCGAGAATATAAATCTGTATGCTCGCGAGCGTTTCCTTCACCACTTGAGAGTAATCTTTAAAAGCGATCGTTCGATTCCTGTCAGTCATGATCCTGGATGTCATCAATGGTCCGTTGGGCGATCGTACGTGGGTGCGTTTCGCGAAGAGGCTCTCGCGTGCGAGCGGCGTCATCCTCTACCATGGGACGAGTTCGATACTCCTCGAACGCATCCTGAACGAAGGGCTGCTGCCGCGAGAGGCGACCGGCATCTCGACATATGAAGGGCAAGACTTCGGGGGGCGGAGTCTCGAATCGAACCCAGCTCTAGTCTATCTGATTCATCGCGGCATGATTGGCTTCGGCGGGAATCGGGCGGTGCAGAAGCACGGCGGTCACCTCGTCGCCTTCAGAGTGCTCATCACCGACCTCTCCGCGCTCCGCCCAGACGAGGACTCTCATAAGAAGACGTGGTACGGGTCGATCGCTTGGGAGGACTCATGCGCGCACGAAGGTACAATCCCGTCCGCAAACATCCTCGGCTGGCTGCGAAGAAAAATTGATGAGCGCCACGGAATCGAGTATTTTGCTTTGCGAGAAGACCCGCCAATCTTCCAGGAGTGTGATGGGCGCGCGCATCGATACTCGCCACCCGTCTCTGTGACAGCGACGAATCTCTTTTCTCAGACGTAACTTTTATAAACCGCTCTTTGTCGCCTGACGGTTTCCCGCGTTCACTGGGAAGAAGAGTCGAATAGTCGGAGGGGTATTCCATGTTGGAAATCTGGGTTTTGATTGCGGTCGCGATTCTCGGTCTCGGGTTCACGTGGTGGACCGCGGCGAGCGTGAAACGACAGAACGCGGGCACGCCGCGCATGCAAGAGATTGCGGGGTACGTCCGCGAGGGCGCGATGGCGTTCCTCAAGCGCGAGTACTACATCTTGAGCGTCTTCGTCGTCATCGTCGCGGCAGTCCTCGCGTACTTCATCCACTGGCAGACCGCCGTCGCGTTCATCCTCGGCGCGTTGTTGAGCGTCATCGCCGGGAACGTGGGCATGCGCGTCGCGACGAGCGCCGCCGTCCGGACGACGCAAGCCGCGCGCTCGAGCTTGAGCAAAGCCCTCCGCGTCGCCTTCCAGAGCGGCGCGGTGATGGGGCTGACTGTCGTCTGCCTCGGCATCCTCGGCATCCTCGTCCTCTTCCTCGCGTACGGCGTCGAGACTGACTGGGGAGCGCTGAACATGATCCTCGGGTTCAGCTTCGGCGCGAGCAGCATCGCCTTGTTCGCGCGCGTCGGCGGCGGCAT
>DASH01000066.1:5028-6612 GCA_002503705.1 Candidatus Woesearchaeota archaeon UBA153
GGCGACAACGTCGGCGACGTCGCCGGCATGGGCGCTGACCTGTTCGAGAGCTACGTGGGCAGCATCATCAGCGCGATGATCCTTGGCGTGGCCGCGTTCACGCTCGTCGACCTGCAAGCGAAGGCGATCCTCTTCCCGCTCATCATCGCGGGCGTCGGCATCGTCGCGTCCATCATCGGCACGTTCTTCGTCCGCACGAACGACGACAAGAAGATCAACTCCGCGCTCCACCGCGGCCTCGTCGTCGCGAGCGTCCTCGTCGCGGCCGCGACGTTCTTCCTCGCGAAGGCGTTCTTCGGCTCGCTCGCCCTCTTCTGGGCGTCGCTCGCCGGCCTCGTCGCGGGCGTCATCATCGGCGTCCTGACCGAGTATTATACGAGCGCGCACTACGGGCCGACGAAAGGCATCAGCAAGGCCTCCCTCACCGGCAGCGCGACGAACATCATCGAAGGGCTCGCCGTCGGCATGGTGAGCACCGCGCTCCCCGTCATCGTCCTCGCCGCCGCGATCGGCGTCGCGTACTACACGGGCGGGTTGTACGGCATCGCCATCGCCGCCGTCGGCATGCTCAGCACGCTCGGCATCAGCTTGGCGGTCGACGCCTACGGACCCGTCGCGGACAACGCGGGCGGCATCGCCGAGATGGCGGGGCTGCCGAAAAACGTCCGCAAGCGTACCGACGCGTTGGACAGCGCGGGCAACACGACTGCGGCCATCGGTAAGGGCTTCGCGATCGGCAGCGCCGCGCTCACCGCGCTGGCGTTGTTCAGCGCGTTCAGCACGCAAGCGGGGCTCACGACGATCAGCCTGAACGACCCGATGGTCATCATCGGCCTCCTCCTCGGCGCGATGCTCCCCTTCCTCTTCAGCAGCATGAGCATGAAGGCCGTCGGGAAGGCCGCGTTCGCGATGATCGAGGAAGTGCGGCGCCAGTTCAAGAGCATCAAAGGCTTGATGCAAGGCAAGGCGAAAGCGGACTACGCGAAATGCGTGGACATCGCCACCGCCGGCGCGTTGAAGCAGATGATCGTGCCCGGACTCTTAGCGGTCCTCGCGCCCATCGCCGTCGGACTCTTGCTCGGCTTGAACGCGCTCGCCGGCCTGCTCGCGGGCAGCCTCGTCTCCGGCGTCATGCTCGCCTTGATGATGGCGAACGCTGGCGGCGCGTGGGACAACGCGAAGAAGTACATCGAGACGGGCAAGCACGGCGGCAAGGGCAGCGCTGCGCACAAAGCCGCAGTCGTCGGCGACACCGTCGGCGACCCGTTCAAGGACACCTCCGGTCCGTCCATGAACATCCTCATCAAGCTCATGACGGTCGTCTCGCTCGTCTTCGTGCCGCTGTTCGTGGCACTGGGCGGGGGCTTCATCGGCCGCTAGGCCGGGCGTCTGCACGACATCGCACTGAAGACCGGTGCTCCCGGGGGCCACGCGCCTCCGGGAGCACGGGTGTTGTCTGGGGTAGGTATTCTCGACGGGGAAGGAGGGCCGCGTGGGTCGCATAAGTGACGAGGACATCCAGCGGGTGCGCGACGCCAACGACCTCGTGAACCTCATCTCGGAGCGTGTGCCCCTCCGTCAGAA
>DASH01000068.1 GCA_002503705.1 Candidatus Woesearchaeota archaeon UBA153
GTTCGAGATGCTCGGCGAGGTCTGCAACGCTCAGCTCGAGCGCTCGACGGCGTTCCTCCCGTTGGAGCGACTCTTCAAGCGCCGTGTCGACTGCAACGCCCTCGACGATATTCTCGATAGCTACCATGAAGAGACCCCCGATTCACTAACTATTCCTGAGGAGTGACGCGGTCGTTTTTATAGTTATTGGCCCTCTGGAAGGGGAAACTATTAATACGAGGGTTCGGGGAGTACCTTTTTCTTAATGCGAACCAACCAAAAGAGCGAGGGCGCTGTGCGTGCTCGTGCAGGGTGGGTCGTGCTCTCAGCACCGAAATACGAAGCGGGCTGGTGGCACGTCCTGAGCAGCTTCGAGTGGACGGGGCGCGATCGGGAGGGGCAAGCGATGCTCGATCTCGGCGCGATCGTCCGGGACGCGATGCTGCGGCTGAAGCCTGAGTACGGGTGCCTTCAGCAAGGGTACGGCCTGCACGTCACGAATGACGGAGTCTCGTTCCGGACGAGTCCGGGGTACGGGTGCGGCGACGCGCACGCGCTCTTCCGGAACGTCGTGAACGAGTACGCGCAGCTGTACGTGCACACGCGCGAGACGCCCGTGCAGAAGCCGAACTAGAACCTGAAGAAGTCCGCGAGACTGCGGAACGGCTTCGACCGAGGGGGGACCCTTTTCGTTTTTCTCGCGCGGCGACGTTCCCGGACGAATCGTTCCAACCGTTTCTCGGCATCCTTGACGTGGAACTTTCGCTCTGCCGTGCGGAATGTTTTCGTGTGGCTGCGCGTGAACCCGCCTGGCTTTTCATCGAACTTGAGCTTTTTGTGCAGCATCTCGTGGTACAAGACGTAATCGAGCAACTCTTCGTCCTCTTTCAGCGCCGTGCTGAGGATGATCGTGTCCGTCGCGTACTCGTAATGGCCGAGCTTGGTGAGCGAGTACGTGCCCCACGCGAGGTTCGGCACCATCATGAAGCCGTCGAAGTATCTCGTGTTGATAACTTCAAACCGGTCTTGCAAGTACGGGTCGACTCTCGTCGTCGCCGCGTAGTCGGTCATGTTCTTGATGAACTTGCTGTAGAGCTGGATTTCCAACGTCTCGTGTTTCGTCTTGAACAGCCGGTTCATGAGCTGCTGCATCACGCCGACCTTAAGCTCGTCGCTCGCCTCGACGAACTTGCGCGACAAGGAGAACGTGATATCTCGCGGCGTCATCAAGACGCGAGCGTTGAACCCCTTGAACTTCGCCGAGTACGTGACGCGCAGCTCGCGCGGCGGCTCCTTGCCGGGATAGAGCTCCCGGTACGCGCGCTCAGCGAGAGGATCGTGCGTCATGCTTTCGTCGTAAGAAGAGCGTGTTTTAATGGTTATGGTTTGAATGACTCGCCGGGCAGTGCCCGGCCATGCTGGCGCGGCCAGGGATTTCCTCGTCATCGCACGTGGTGATGTTCTCGTTCGTGTTCGTCGTGATTTCCTCGTACGCCGTGAGTTTCTCGTACGAAGTCGTCGTTCCGTACAACTCCTCCTTCGACGAGAACGACGACGCTTGCCGCGCCAGCGAAGACTGCGACTCGCGTCGCACCCTCGAGAACATATTTAAATGAAAACAACTTCACCGGGCGGAGAGGGAGAGTTCCCGAGGTGAACCTCATGAAGAACGTCATCATTACCGGATTGTTCATCGGCCTGCTCGTGCTCGCCGCGTGCGGAACGGCACCCGCCGACAACGGCGTCGGTCTCCCGAACCCCGCGTCGGTGAATTGCGAAAAGCTCGGCGGCACGGTCGAGATGCAAGAGGGTCCTGACGGCCAGTACGGCATGTGCCACTTGCCGGACGGCCGCGTCTGCGAAGAGTGGGCGTTGTATCGCGACGAAGGGTGCAAGACGGGAACGGAGTGCACGGAAGACAAATACGCGTCGTGCGCTGACGGTTACGAGTACAAGTCATGGGCGTGCACGGACGGCAAGCTCCACCAGATCCAGTACTTCGCCGACCCGTGCCTGAACCATCAAGGCGACACGACCCCGCCCGCGGACGATGACGAAGAACTCCTTCCCGGGTACGTCAAGTGCGCGCCGGAAAGCCGCGGCGTGCAAGCGTGCACGATGGACTACACGCCCGTCTGCGCGCTCGTCGACACCGGCGTGCGGTGCGTCAGGGCGCCGTGCCCGATGGCGAGCGAGTACAAGACGTACGGGAACGCGTGCAGCGCGTGCGCCGACCCTGACGTGTACGGGTACGCGCCCGGCGAGTGCGTCGTGCCCGCGACTGTTGACGAGCGGTACTGCACGAGCGATGACCAGTGCGTCCGCCAGCAGCGCTGCTGCGACTGCGGCGTCGGCGAGTGGGTGAACGAGAAGTACTACCGCGAGATCGAGTGCGAGTACACGTGCAAGTGCGCCGCCTTCCTCTCCGAGGGCCAGTGCATCGACAACCAGTGCACGGGCGTCGCGGTGGACGCGACGAGCTAGACGCGTGAAAAGAAAAACCTTTTTCTCAATCTCTTCTCGTTTCTAGAACAGTCCTGTCGCTTTGAAGATAAGATAGAAGAGGATGAGGAAGAAGATGACGACGACACCCCACATCGGATCTATCCGTCCTCGACGCCCCATCATCCGCACCAATCTCCGGACCTCACTTTCAAGTTTAAAAATCTTTTTGTGGAGGTTGAGCGTCTCGGTGACGCTCTTCACGTCGTTCTTCAGGAGTTTCTGGGCGGCCTTGATCTCGTCGAGCTCTTGCGCGAGCTGCTGGAGCTTCAGGTAGAGGAGCGTGACGACGAGTCCCGCGACGAGCGCCCATATCGCCACGAACCGATACGTCGGCGAGAGGAACGCGAACACGGCGAGCCCGACGCTCGCCAAGCCGAGGAGGAAAGACGTAATCGTCTCCTGCGAATCCATTCCATCAGGTAAGAATCACTGGTTAATATCCCTTCCTCGAGAAAAAACGGAGGAATCACGGACGCGAGAACTGTTTCTACGTCGCTATCGGGTAGCGGAGTATCGCGGCAATCTTCCCCATGTCGCGGAGTTGCGCGCCTTCGCGAGTCTCGACGCTGACGAGCGTGATCTTGCTTCCCATCGGCGTGGCGGCCTTCTCGAACTCTTCGATCTCGACGTCGTCGAGGGCTTCGCTCAGGAGGACGGTGTCCACCGCGCCGTACGCGATGGCTTGCAGGACGTCTTTCTTGCCGTACGACGCGAGTCCGGTGTCTTTCGCGAGCTCTTGGAAGAACTTCTGCATGATCTTCTTCTCTTCAGCGACCTCCTCTTCAGAGAGCAAGTCTTCGGATTTCTCCAGCAGCTCTTGCAGTCCGAACTCGCCGGTATAGCTCAAGTCTTTCGTGCCCAGGATTTTCTTCTTCAGGTCGCCGGTCAGGTAGTCCTTGTTCATGAAGTCGTTGACCGTCGTCGAGGGGCCGCCGATGATGATGCCTTTCAAGTCCTCTTTCATGAAGAACTCTTCCTTCATGTGGTCGGCGACTTTCTTGTAATGCTCTTTCGTCGCGCCTTCGCGCAAGCGGGCGAAACGAACACTCGATTGTCCTCCCGCTCTCATCTTCCCCGGAACTTCCGAGTGCGTCTTGCGGATGGGGATGATCGTTTTTCCTTTCAAGAGTCCGAGCATGGCGTCCCTTCGGTCCATGACGACGAGGCCGTAGACGTTCTCGTCGGCGAGCATCGTCTGCAAGGGTTCGAGGATGAACTCTTTGTCGCAACGGTACAAGCGCAATTTGATCGGGATGGGTGGCTCGAGCGCCCAGACGCGCAGGTCGTACTGGCCTTCGCGCTCGGCGATGTTGCCGCTGAACGCGACCAAGCCGTTCTCCGGCGTCTTCGCGACGACTTTCAAGTGCTGGATCATGCGTTCGAGCGCGCCTTGCACGTTCGTCCGCGTCTGTTTCGACTTGATGTTGCCCGCCGTGCCTTGCTCTTCCTGCAAGTGGTTGATGATCGCGTTCAAGTCGTAGCCTGCCGGCACGTAGACGCTGACGAACTCCGTGTGCCTGCCTTTCAGGCTGAGCAGTTCCTTCACGAAGTGCTTCAGGTGGAACTTCTCCGTCGCTGACAGTTTCCTGGTCGCTTCGCCGGGGGCCATGAAGTCGAGAACACAAAGGGTGTTTTTAAATGCTTCTGCGTCGACGAGAACAAGAAGAGTCACGACAATACGCACGACGCCACCGTCCTTAAGGGCGAACGTTTGCGGATACAGATGCGAGGGCGTTGCGAGGGGTTGCTCCCCACGGGAACGCAGCCCTCGCCAGCAGATATGCGTGACGTGAGCAGGACGGTGGCGGCGCGGAATAAGAAAGGAAAAGCGCGTTTCACGCTTTCGCGACTTTCAGGACGCCGCGCTCGACCGTGAGCTGGACCTCCTCGCCTTCCGCCAGGCCGAGGGCCTTCTCGACGTCTTTCGGCAGGCGGAGGATGAGGTTCGAGCGGATTCTGCCGAGCTTCGCCGTGAGTTTCGCGTGCGCGAGCTTCTGCCGGAGGAGGACTCGCTGCGCAGCCTCAGGGTCGTAGTACTCTTCGCCGCACGAGCACCGGTAGCCGGAGAGCTTCTCGCCATTGAACGTCAAATCTCGACGATGCTCCATCGTCTTTCCGCACGCGTGGCATTTCATCAGTTTCACCGTTTCGTGAACGTTCCGACGTGGATGAGGAGCCAAACATCCTCATTGAGGACGTGATGGTGGTCTTCGACGATGACGACCTCGTGCACTCTTCCCCGACGTTCGAGGCGTCGCTCGATCGTTCCGCGCGCTCGTCTTCTCGGGCTTTCCGTTCCGTTCTCGAGTATGTCGAGGACGTCGTGCAGGTCGAGCCCTTCCTTGCAGAGCTCGACCATCGCCGACCGGCTCACCATGAGCTGTTTTTCCTGAAAACGGACTCCGAACAAACGTTCACCACATATGTTATTGACAGTTGTTTAAATGGTTTTCGCTTGCAAGGCAAAGTGACGGTCGTTCATATTCCTTCCCATCGGGAAAACGGAAGAATCACGAGAACGAGACGGATTTTTCGCCGGGAGCGTACCGTCTTCGCGCGTCATCGCTACCAGCCGCTCGCCTCACCGCTTCATTCACAGCTCCTTCCGCGCCACCCCGTGGGGGGCACGTCCCCCGGCGCTCACCGCAGTCCACATCGAGAAAGGCTCGCCTGACGCTGGTAGCGATGACGCCGTCGAAAGATGTGTGTGAGAAAGAAAAACTGTTGTAAAAAAGTTCAGTGTCCGGGCCGCTTACCACCGAGATGAGCAGCAAGTCGCGATGGGCGTGTTGTTGGGGGTTATGTTCAGAATTGAGTTTCTGAAGCTTCGCCCGTCGCGTTGGTTTGCCGCCACCTTGTCTGTGGGGGCTCGGACACTGAAGAAGCGGGAATCGCGACTCATGGCTTCTCACTCTCCTCGCTGACGGCTTCGATGATGAAGCTCGTCTGGCTGTGGTCGCGAAACTTGACGATCGTGCCTTTCTTCCAGCCTTTGAACTCGGCCAGTTTTTTCGGC
>DASH01000053.1 GCA_002503705.1 Candidatus Woesearchaeota archaeon UBA153
GGCGACGATTCCTCCTCCCTCCTCGAGCACAGGTTCCATCGTTCCCTCACAACCGAAGCATAACAACGTCACAGCCGCATCGTGCCATTCACGTCCGTTCTCTCGTTGCATATAACGGCCTGCTCGGCGATTCGATGACGACGCGGCCGCGGTCAACGCCGGCATTGATGACCGCGGAGACGATGCGGCGCGCGTCAGCGTCGCGGAACGTCGCGGCGCCGTTCGTCGAGTCTCGTCCGGACGCGATGGCGGACAACCGGTCTTCGAGGCGCGTGCCGGTGACTTGCAACCCCGCGTACGGCTTGTCCTCCAGGTTGAGGAACGCGCTCCCGTACAGCGCGGAAAAGTCGCCGATCGCCGCGGTCTCAACCTTGAAGACGCCTTCGTGCGTCCGGTAATCGTTCACTCGCGCCTTGTTTCCCGGGTTCGCGGCGAGCGTGCACGGCGCCTTGTAGACGCTCGTACAACCGTGTTCGCCGACAGCGTAGAGCGTGCCGTTCCGCGCTTCGCGGTCGATGTAGAGGATCCATGAAAGGTCGGAAGCGTTGTTCAAGACTTGACGGATCGTCGTCTCGGCTCGCGAGGATTCGTGGGTTGGCAACTTCGCGGCCGCGCTCGTTCCCGGCAGTGTCGCCGCGTACGCCGTCGTCGTGAAGAGTCCTGGAGCCGCGTTGGCGGCGCGCCGCGCAGAGTCGCCCGAGGACGAGGCGGTGGAAGAAGAGGCCGCGAGAGACGAAGAGACGACGGATGAAGGAGAGACTGTGGAAGACGAAGCGGCAGCGGAAGAGGGAGGGGCCGCTGAAGAGGAAGAAGAAGAAGAAGAAGAAGAAGCGGGGACTGAGGGTTCGGCAAGCGCGCTCTTCGCTTGCGAACTCGTCGCTCGCGCGTTGTCAAACTTGTCGAGCGCGTCGCGTCGCGGCTCTGGCGCTTCACGAGCGCTCGCGCCAGTCTGGGAGCGCGCGTCGCGGAAGGCGTCGAGACTGGTGCCGACGCCATACGTTCCGAGGATGAGGAGGGCGCCGGCGACGAACGTCATCGTCGCTTTCTTCCCGATGTCAAGGACCGACTCCTTCATGTTGATGGAAGCGCGTTCGCGGACGAGAGCCACGTTGTGCTCGAGCGTCTCCGCCTCCTGGACGAGGTTACGCGCTCGTTGCTCCTGCGCCCGGTAAGGTTGATCGATGCGCCCTTCAACGCCTTTCGCCTTGTCGACGAGGCCGCGCACGTTCGCCTGCAGCTCTTCCGCGCGCTTCACCGTCTTGTACTTGGTCGTCTGCGTGCGCAGCGCGTCGTACGCCTCCTCGTACGTCTGGAGCTCGGCGGCCGCCTTGTCAAGCTCTGCCGCGAAGGAGCGTTCGATGCTCTCATCACGCCGTGACTGGTTGAGCACGGCCGTCGCGTTCCGGCGGACGAGCAGTTCCAAACTCTTCGCGACGTCTGCATGTTGCGCTTCCTTGAAGAGCGGCCCTTCCCTCTCGAGGAGTTCGCGCGCCTTCTTGAGGCTTGAGGGGCTCGCCGAGCCAGGCGTGACGTACGCTTTCAACTCTTCATGAAGGACCGCCGCGTATAAGTCGAGCCGGAGCGCGGCGTCGTCTAACGCGCTGCCGACGCTCTTCACGAGCGAGACTCTCTCCGCCATGTTCGGGAAGCTCGCGCGTTCGAGAAGGTTCGCGTTCGCGACATGACGCGCGTACTCTTGACGCTTCTGCGCGTACCACGTCGCGTCTTCAAGGCGGATCTCCTCCTTGAAGAGTCCGCTCGCCTTCTGAGCGTCGGACGCGACGTCCTCAGGGATGAGCGTGCGCAACTCTCTCGCTTGCGCGACGAGCAGTTCCGGTTTCAGTCTCTCGTGCTGGTCGATGGGCATGGCGGCACCTCCGTGCGCGTCGTGAGAGGCGAGCTCTCGCGGTGACGATTGCTGTGACGCTCGCCGCCGCTCTTGACGCGTTTCATCAAAACAAAGAAGAGGATGGGTTTAATAGCACCTTCCACGATTTTTCTGAAGAAGATTCGGCCAAGGGTGAAAATCCTCCGGAATTTGACGGTTTTTCCGGAACGCTCGACGGAAGAGCACCGGAAGAGGTCGAAAGAGCGATGGAGAACGCATGGTAACGCCGCCAACGAACGAGGCCGACGCCGGGCGCGCCCCCATCGTTTTCTCGAGAAACTCGCCCGGGAAGCGACCAGTAACCTTTATAAAGGGGTCGTCGTTCTCGGGCCCTCATGAAAGGAGTCGTCGTGAACTATAAGCGCAGCGGCCACCGCACGAGCGGCAACCAGCTCATCATCCAAGCTGAAGGCGTGAAGGACCGTGACGCGGCCGCCAAGCTCGTCGGCAAGACCGTCACCTGGAACACGGGCAAGCGCGCGCTCTCCGGCGTTGTGGCGAGTGCGCACGGCAAGCAAGGCGCGGTCAGGGTGCGCTTCGAAACCGGCATGCCCGGCCAGTGCGCTGGCCAAGAAGTCACGTTCAAGTAAGACGTCGAGTTCTCTCCATCTGTGCCCAGCAGCCTCCAGGCTCGCCCAGGGACCGCAATCGTCGGGACTTCCTCAAGCTCGGCCTCGGCGCGCCCGCTAGCGACGGCTGCATCCGCATGCGGAACGCCGATGTCTCGAGCTGTATTCGCTCGTACCCGTCAAGACGTACGTCAAGATCATGGCGTAGAACAGACGCTCCCAACTACTCAAGCACGTGTTCAATCTTGAGGAGGAAGCGCCGCGCGTCCTCCTCAATCTCCGCCACCTGCCGCTCAGTGTAGCGTTTGATGGCAGCGTAGCGCGCGACATAACTTTCCGTCTGCGCCTGCGCGAACGAAGAGAGGTACTCTTCCTCAAAGATCCTCTGCGCCTGGTCGAGGAGCTCGAGGTCTTCCCGTTCGAGCGGCGTCGGGACGAGGAGGCCGGCGAGAGCGACGAGGGCCGCCTCGTGGCTCTTCACCTCGTAGCCTCTCGTCAGGATGGCCGCTTTTGCTGCGTAGAGCATAGCATAGTAGTGGATGACGATGGCCCACGAGTACCAGGAGAGTTGTTGCGGCTCCGCGGCGTCGTGATGGAGGTGCCGCGCGAGAAGAAAGCTCTGCTTCGCTTTCGCGAGGAAGAGCGGCTTCTTGAAGCTCGCGGTCGAGCGGACGATCGCTCCCGTCTCACACAGTTCTTGGAACCTCGTCTCGTAACGTCGCAACTGTCACACCCCAGAAGAGTTCTGGGTTGTGGAGGATGACGTGATCGCTTAATATCTGTTTCCCCACGTTTTCCGGACCAGCTCCGAGCATCTCGGTGAATTCGCGGAGGGTGAGGAATATCGGGTTGATCTTCCGCTTGTAGAATAGCTCCTGGTCGAGGAAGGAGACGGTCTTCTTGCCGTCCTTGTTGAGGACGAGGAGGTCCACGTCGCTCCGCTCCTTCGCGGTCCGCTTCGCCTCGCTCCCGAAGAGGACGAGTGCGTGGTTCTGCGGGAGCTGCGTCTCTGCGATTGCTCGAAGGAGCGGACTGTTTTTCAGAAAACGTTGGCGTTCCTCGTCCGCGGCGATGATGAGGCGGTGCTTCACGAGCGGATGGCTGCAGTCGATTCCCAACGTGATTGCTGTGCCGACACGCTCTTTGAAGAGGTCGTCACCTTGGTTCAGGACGAGTCGGTAGAGCGTCGCGTACGGCACGCCGAGAAGGAGGCTCAGCCGACGGACGGTGAACCGTTCGCGGTGATGCTTCGCGAGGAAGAGGAGGAGCGCGCCTCGATGGTTATCCATAAGTGAATAACGTTATTCATTATTGATTTATAAAGGTTTCTGGGGGAAGAATGATGAGCGAGTTATACTTCGACCTGCTGGAGGCCGAGGAACTCGACGCGGGGAACGCCGTCTTTCGACTCGAGATAGAGCGCGATCGCCTCTCTCGTGCGTTCGAGGAGCGCGTCCTGCGTCTTCGCCTGCGAACGACACCCGGGAAGCTCGACGACCTCCGAAAGGAGGTAGCCGTCCTCGCCGCGCTCGACAATCACGTGAAACTTCGCCATCTCCACGAGTTCCGCCTCCGGCTTTTAATGTTTTTCGACAAGAAGAGCGCATTCATAAGCCTTTGTGACGAAAAAATGAAAGAATCACGAGGAAAAGCGAGAAAAAACGGAAAGAACGGAAGAAAAACAGTTTTCAGTCCATCACGAAACAACCCAGCATGAGGAACAACCCTTCAAGGATGAAGAGGATGTAGTACAGGATGGCGGGCAAGGAGAACCCGAACGCGATCGCGCCCATGCTATGCAGGATGGAGACGAGGCCCAAGCCGAAGACGACGAGGCCGACCAGCAACGTCGTAATCCCGAGACCGCTGTGGAACGTGAACTCGAAAAAACTGTCCACGATGACGTACAAGCCGCCGAACGCGAGCACGTACATGAGCACCGCCAACGGCAACGAACTCTTCAGCACGTCGGCGACTCCCGCCGGCCACCCGATCAACGGGAACAACCCGAGCACGAAAATAACCGCGCCGACGAAAAAACTCAACCAATGACGAACGCTATGCATGGGGACACCTCTTTAACGTGGAAAGGGAAAGATGTTTTCAAATTGAAAGCTTTCCTTGCTGGAGGCGCGAACCGCGACGCACGACATTCATGAGGACTTCCAGCTCGTGCTTGTTCTCCGCTTTCGCAGCCGCTTGCACCCTGACGAGCTCCTCCAAGTCGTGCTCGGGGAACCTCGCCTTGCGCAAGTTGTCGAGGAACTGGTCGAACGTCTTCTGGTCCTTGACGAACTGGAAGTAAATATCCGAGCAGACCTTCATGACGAGAGTGAACGCGAACTCCGTCTGCTTGAACAGCTTGTTGAAACGAAGGAGGTCCTCTTCGAGGACGTGCTCTTGTTTCTGAAGCTGGTTCAACAGGAGCGTCTGCTTCTTCACGTCATTCGTGTTGGCGAGATCGTTCAAGAGACTGAGGACTGTCCGCTCCCCTTTCAAGAGATCGTTGCCCGTCCGGTTCTCGCGCCGAATCTCGCCGCGAAGCCTCCACAACTCATCCATCGCGGACATCACGGTGGAGAGCGCGAAGACGAACGTCTGCAGTTGCAACGTCTCGCCTTGCGCCTCACGCTCGATAGCCTGGAACTGTTTCCGCAGTTCCGCGACCTCGAGCTCAGAATCACGATGGAGCTCCGCGCGCATCTTCTGGAAAGCGATCTTCAACTTCTCAAGAACACCCCATTGCGACGGGAACTTCTCCTTCGGGAAACGGTGCTGCAGCTTGAGAAGCTGGTCCATAACCTTCTCGAAACCACGCTCCATATCGACCAGCTTATCGAGAGAGCTGTACTCGGCCAAGTACGTGTTCCGCTCAACCTTATCCAAGTCAGCGAACATCTTATCCAGGTCGCCCTCGCCATGCTTGAAGGACCTCAAGACCTCATCCACATCGCCGCGGCTCGCGGCGTTCTGCAAGTTCGGCATCACTTCCTTGCGAAGCTTCTCCTCCATCCGCAAGTCCTTCATCAAGTGCCGTCGCGACATACGCAACAAACTCCTCGACGTCCGCAACATCGTCGCAATCCGCGCTTCCAGGAAATCAAACATAACGCATCACCTTCTCTATTCATTTAGGATTGTACCGTTCATGCGACGTTGCTCGACACTGTCGACTGCGAGTTCGCGAAACTGAACGCGGTATTCATTTGCGTGCAGAGTGCGGAAAGCTTCTCCTTGAATGCGCCGAAGTTCTCATGAGAGAGCGTCTCCAACACTTTCTTCTCATTGTCAGTCCCGACAACCGCGTCGCTAATCTCTTTCAAGAAACCATCAGTTCTGCTTCGCTGCTGCCCCCCCTTAGGAGGATGAGCCACTATGACCGCGAGCGTCGACGCGACATCAACCACGAGGCGCTTGCTGTCTTCGGTACTCAGGAGGAAGTTACGGAAAGATTCGTTCAACAGCGCGTGATTCAGATCTCCGAATATCTGATCATAGAGCTTGTACGCTCCGGGACTCGTCCATTTCATCTGTTGCTTCTCGTCAACGAGGTGCGTCAGTTTGCTGAGTTCTTCCATGATGTCTTTATAGTCGGGGTACGCAGCGCGGAGCTGTCCGCTCATCGGCAGTTGGCCATCATACTTCGCCCAATGCCAGCTCAAGCGTTCCTTGTTGATCGTCACTTCTCCCAAACGATACCATTCCTTGACGACCTGCCACATAGTGAGTCCCGGCCGTCGAGGGATGCCGTGGAAGAGCGTCTCGATGCCACTCTTGAAGAGGAGGTCGGTGAACCGTACCTGCGCAGCACCGCAGATGATGACCTCTCCGGGCTGGAACGTCGGCATGCGCACCTTGTCGGTGAAGTGCTGGCGTCGCGAGGTCGTGTTCATGATGATGAACTCTCCTTCGGCTTTCGAGGGCCAGCGCTTGGTCGTCGCGAGGTTCTCATACGTCCGCTCGTCCTTCACTTTCCACCACGCGTAGAAGAACCACGATCCGCGCTCGATGTTCGGCAAGTCCCGGTTCGGATCGGGATACGCTGCCGGCCCTTGATGGCGTTCGAGATAGCTCCAATCGATTTCCTTCAACCGAAGTTCGGAGGTCTCTAAAGTCACCTGGACGCCGATGGCAAGGAATGCATCCGCGATAGCGTCGGCGAGCAGGCCGAGCCCTTCCTGAAAGTCGTAGGTGAAATACTCTTGAGTGAGGAGGTTGAGCATCGCTTGCAAGTGCTCCTGCGCATCCTGCTGGCGGCGTGCGCGGATGCTCGCCCAGAGGAGTTCGATGTGCTTGTTGTTCAAGTCCTTGAGGAAGGTGGACAGCATGCTCGTGCCTTCCTTCCAGAAATGATATCTGTACGTTTCACTACCGATTTTGTTGATGAAGCGCTCGATGTTCTTCGAGTCGCGAAGGCCGTAGTCGCGCTCATAGAGCATTTTGAGAAGCTTCTCGAGGTCGCGGGCTTGCTGCGCCTTCACCTCTTTCAAGAGCTCAGTAAAGACCTCCTTCGCTTTCTCATTGTTGAGTGTCGAAGGCATCGTTGGCTGCGATGGAGCAGCAGGCTGCCCGCTCGGTGCAGGCGCTTGCGCAATCAGATACTTCATGAAGTCTCGTTGACTCCACGTCTGGTCCTTGAGAAGTTGTTCTCTGCCATCGACGAGAATCGTGCACCATTGCTCAACGCTCAACGCGCGCGTCGTATTAGTATTCTTTTCGCGTCGACCGGCTCGCAAGCGATTGTGAACAACACCGATGACGTCGGCGAGACCGTTCTTGAGCGCGTTCTCGAGGGCGACGCGCAGGTCTTTCGCGGCGGTCTGCAGGTCAGGAGCGCTCTGCGTCGGCGGAGGAGTTGGCGAGGCGCTCGTTGCTGCTGGTGGGTTCGCCATCAGTTGACCACCCCTTGCATGACCATGTCCGCGTCGCCGTTCGCCGGGAGGACGCCAAGCTCCGTCGGCTCGAAGTGCAGCTCGTCGTCGTTACCGCCGACCTGCACCTCGATGACCTGGACGCCAGGAGTCTCAGGATTCGACGGGTAGATGACCGCTTCGCGACGGGCGTTGCCCTGCGGCGAGTGGGCGGTGATGCGGATGAAACCGCTCCCGATTACCTCGCCCTCGACACGAGAGGGCCAGAAGCCGTCAGGCCCGGTGTAGATGTTCCGATAGATAGGGTGTTCGATTGTCGGGCGCCGGAAGAGCCGACGCCACATCGGCATCTCGTAGCTGTGCACGAGCAGCGCCGTTCGAGGGACCGGATGGCCGTCTGGCGTGACGACTCGAATCCGGAACCGTCCCGGATGAGCGTTATCGAGGCCTGGTGCGTGTTGAGCCGCGTGTTCCTGCGCAGCAGGCGGAGGCGCTCCTGCGCCTTCACCATCGCCTCCACCGCCTTGACCGCCACCACCCCCACCTTGACCACCACCATGACCACCTTGACCGTCACCGTGGTCGCCACCATCGTCACGATCATGGCCGCCGCCGAAGAGGCCTCTGATGCCGTTCCCGCCCGTGACGAGTTGGAAGAGCATGTAGATGATCGCGATGATGACCGCGATGGTGAGGTAGTCGAGGAGGACTCCGAGGATGTGCCGCGAGGCGAGGATGACGTCGACCATGTTAGCGTCGCCCTCGCTCGGTGTTCTTGCGGAAGAAGTTTTCAGGGATGAGGAGGAGGAGCGGGAGTCCGAGCGCTGCTTGGTAGACGTCGAGGATGGCGAGGAGGGTGAAGAGGATGATGATCGCGATGAGTCGTGTCGCGAAGTTCTTGTTCATCTTCGCCATGCAGAACCAGATGCCCAAGCCGACGATGCCGAGGGGGATGAGCGCGGTGAAGACTGCGGTGATGACGCCGCCGTTCGCGGTCACCCAGTTCTCCGGCATGAGGAACGCGGCGATGAGGGCGAACACCGTCGAGATGACGCCGCTCGTCTTGTTGTCTTTGAAGAGTTTCTTGAAGACCCAGTGTGAGAGCGCGAGGAAGAGGATGAAGAGGCAGAACCGGATGAAGCCGACTTGGACGGTGTGGTTCTGCAGGATGGGGATGTCGAACATCCACGCCATGGACTGGACGATCTTGTTCAAGGGCGAGATGCCGGTGAAGCCGCGATAGCCGTACTCTGCGGCGGCGAGGGGTATCGTGAGGAGTCCGGAGAAGAGCACGGTGAGAAGCGTGACGAGTCGCTGCAGTGCCGTAACGTGCGCCATACCACCAAACCCTTTGCGCGTTAGACTCGTTCCTGAGAGGAGAGGTTTATAAAACTTTCTAAAAGTGCGCTCGGGAGTCCGACGGTAAAACGGGACGTCGTGTTTTTCTCGTCGTGAACGTCGTTGACGAATGAGAGCGGATATGCACGGAAATCCCTGTTCGTCGTGTTCCGAAATAACGCGGAATGTTAAATGAAAATAAAGCTTCTCATTATTGCTTAAAGATTTTAGAAAAAATAATTATCTTAAAATAATAATTATTGCTTAAAATATTTAGAAATATAAATATACTCTGATGACCAATAGATAGTACAACATATAATAGTGAGACCAATAAATAGTAGTTGAAAGAAATTAATGGGAATTAAAAATAGTATAACCAATAAATAGTGCCTGAAAATTGAAGTGCGGAATTCGTCGAAATCTTCGTCCTCGAGGGGAACGAGGAAATTTTATTATGAAAATTATAATATTCGCTTAAAACTTTTAGAAGTACAAAAACGACGAGAAAAAGAAAATCATAATGTATCCAACGGGCTGACGATCCGCCGCTTCTCTTCAGAACTCACATGAGTATAGATTTCAGTCGTCTGGATCGACGCGTGCCCTAACAGCTCTTGAATCACCCGCAAGTCCGTCCCCGCCTCCCGTAAATGCGTCGCGAAGCTGTGCCGCAGCTTGTGCGGCGTCACCGCCTTCAAGATGCCCGCCTTGCGCGCCAACCCAGAGATGATCTTCTGCGCCGTGCGAACGCTCAACGGCCCGTCACGTCCCAAGAATATCGGTCCTCGAACTATTCCCTCCCGTTCCAGATAGCGCCGCAGATGCGCGACCAGACCCTCGGAAAGAATCACCATGCGGTCCTTGCCGCCCTTGCCGTGCCGCACCCAGGCGATCCGCTGCGCCGCCTCGACATCCTCCACTTTCAGGCTCAAGCACTCTGAAATCCGCAATCCTGAGGCGTAGAGCATCTCGACGAGGAGGCGGCTCTTGTCATGCGAAGCGGCTTCCAAGAGCGCTTTCATCTCCTCTTTCGTCAACACGACAGGGAGTTTCTTCTCGATCTTCGGCGTCCGCACCTTCGTGAACCCCTTCTCTAGCAAGTCATTATAGAGAAAGAGCAGCGCCGACCGGGCCAAGGCGACCGTGCTGTGCGCACGCCCTTTATCGAGCAATCCGGCCAAGTACCCTTTCACGTCATCTTCAGTCACCACTCCCGGGTCTTTCAGCGGCATCTCAAAAAAGTCTTTATTGAACAGAACGTATGATTCTATCGTATTCGGGCTCGAGCCGCGCAATTTCAATTCTGTCGCGATCTTCGCGAGCGCGTTTTGTTGGTTTTGAGCGAGCTCCGTCATAGGAAACCACCCTTCCGAGGGAAAAGTGCGCTTAATGTATATTAAGCGTCATTTATATTTATATAGTTACCGATTTCATTTAAAAACTACTAGCAAAAACAGAACTCATTTATAAACAAGAGTTTTGAATCGTACGGATCTCCTAGTTCACGCCAGATGGGCCCGGTCCTGAGCTCGAAACGAAAGAGACCAAAAAAACACCTGAAAAAGTATGATACTATCCGACAAAGTATGATGTTACGACTTTGAATAAGAACATCACGAATCAATAAAATCGAGAAAAATGATGAAAAAAGTTTCGGAAGGTGACGACCTTCCTAGTTGTCGCTCGCGACGCCATACAACGCCTTGAACGCGACGACCAACGCGCCCGGAGCCGTGAAGATCACGATCGCGTTCGCGATGACGTTCAAGAAGTTCATGCCGAGCGCGGCGAAGATGCTGCCGAGCGAAGTCGCCGCGACGACAAACGCGATGGCCGCGAGGAGGAAGAGCATGACCTCGCCGTCGCCGATGTTCAAGAGGCCGACGATAACGCCGAGCACCGCGAGGACGATGACCACCCAGAGCGGGAGGGAGGAACTGCCGCCCAACAGCGCAATCAGCCCGAACACGAGCGCGAGCACGATACCGGCCACGTACGCCCAAACTCCAACTTTCGCCATGATACTCTTCTTCGCCATAATCACACACCCCCAGGCCGAAGCCTGAAACTATCGTTACGTGAACGACAACAACACGCAGTATTTAAAGCTTTTGCACAACGAGGCCGCGATGAAAGTCTCGCTTCGCTCGACCGTTCCCGTCCTGCTCACGCCCGCTCCTCACGTTGCGGGGTGACGTTCCCCGACGGGGGCCACCCCCTTGTCACCCGGATCATGCTCTCGTCGGCGTTCGCCCGTAAGGACGGGAACGGATTTTTTCATCGCGACCGCACAACGAGGGGGGAAAAAGAACGGAGGGAAAGAAGAGAATGGCGACTAACGCCCCTTCTTCGGGATCTTGCACCCGAGACCGGCGAAGTACGTGCCGAACAAACCGTACAGGCGGCGCAGCTCCGCCTTCCCGCCGGCCGTCAACGCGTAGATCTTCTTCCGGCCGTCCTTCGAGAAGACGACGAGTCGCTGCGCGCGCAAGTTCTTCAAGGCAGGGTAGATCGTGCCGGGCGTCAAGACGCCACCTTTCCGGCCGCCGACGCGCTCGGCGAGCTGTTCGCCGTACAACTGCCGGCTCGCGAGCTCGTGCAGGATGAGGAAGGAGAGGAACCCTTTGAACGCGAGGTGACCCGCCTTGGACCGCACGACCGGTTTCTTCTTTGCAGCCATCTGTTTCTCAGCACAAACGGAATATATAAATCTATTGGTGAGGCGATGCATGAACTCGTCAGGAGGCGTTACTCGTCGAGGAAAACATATTTATTGGTCATACAAGTAATTCGACCATGGCACGCAATGAACAATTCGCTGTGCGCCCAGTATTGCGCGAATAATTTATTGGTTATCATATTATATTCTTGATGCTCTCAATAAGAGTTTCTTAAAAATACTATAAAAGCTTAAAGATTTTAGAATAATTTCCAGTAAAATTAATAATAAAAAGTACTATATTTGACTAAATCTTTTAGAACTATTTATAACTAAATATTACTATTTATAACTAAAAGTTTTAGAAAATCTCCTCGAAACGAGAAAAAATGAACGAAAAAAGACGAGTATGAAAAGAAATGTATACTCAATAATAGTAATACGAAAGCATACAACCTACAAAATATGATAGAAACTATTAGTCAGAATATAAATGTTCAAAGGAATACTTTCGACACGTGACAATCAAACATCGATTTCCTAGATTGCTTTCTCGTTGAGCAACTGCTGCGAAACCGACTCGTTGATCTTCAAGAGGTTCTTCCGCGCCTGGAGATCCTTGAACTTCAAGTCGAGCGCGTGATACACCTTCCCGTTCACGAACGTCTTCAGCACCGGCACGCCCTTCGCGGAAATCGAGACGAGATACCGGTCGACCATCTCGACCGTCAAGCCGAGCCGCTTCGCCACCTCAAGCGCGGTGATCGGGTCCTCGACCGCGTACAACACCATGAAGACCTCCTGCTCGCGATGCGTCAGCGCGATCTCACGCTCGTACGACGCCTCGGGCGCGACGAGGAACTGGATTTCATCCAACCTCTCGGCGAGCTTGTCCAGCTTCGCGTCGAGCTCGGCGAGGTACTCGTAGCACGCCTGCACCTCGTTCGTGTTCTGGTTGATCGCGTCAAGGTGGAGCGCCATCTCCTCCTTCACTCTCGAGAACGCGAGACGGACGTGCCGATCCATGGCCTGGACCGCGACGAGCGGTCGCTGGCTCTCACTGCGAGCAGTAATCTTCACACACCCCCTGATGGAGCGGGGAAGTGCTGGGAGGCTCTTTTTAAACTTTATGACGCGCCATCATAACGTTTCGAAGTAGGGAAAGGAATCTCCGGCCGGAAACCGGAAAGCATTAAAGGCGTCCGTCCCTCGTCGGAGAAGCATGGTGAGCAAGCAGACGCTCGCGGTCGCGCTGTCAGAGTTGAAGGTGTTCGAGCACGCATCGCTCTCATTGGAGCAGTACGCGACAGAGTCAGACCTCGCCGCCGAGCTGTTGTGGCACGCGCACCTGCGAGGACTCTTGGACGGGAAGACCGTCGTCGACCTCGGCGCTGGCACCGGCGTCCTCGCGATCGGCGCCGCGGCGTTGGGCGCGGCGAGGATTATCTGCGTCGAGAAGGATGAGGCCGCGCTGAAAGTGCTGCGGGAGAACGCCGGCAGGTATGAAGGCGTCGAGGAGCGCCTGGACATCATCCACGCGGACGTCATGATCACGCCGGTTGCGGGCGACATCGTCATCATGAACCCGCCGTTCGGCACGAAGGAGAAGCACGCCGACCGCGTCTTCCTCGAGCGCGCGGTCAAGACCGCGCCGGTCATCTACACGATCCACAAGAGCACGACGGAACGTTTCGTCGAAGCGTTCTGCGAGGACGCGCACTACGAGATCGCGTGGCGCGAGCGGCGTTCCTTCCCGCTGAAGCGAACGATGGGTCATCATGAGAAGGAGCGCGGAAAGGTCGAGGTGACGCTGTTCTGCCTGGAACGGAAGGCGAAGAAGGAGAGGAAGAGCGAGTTCTCATTCACGTAGTTCTGCGCGTCGCCAAGTCTGCTCGCTCTCAGTCACGTTCAGGGTTCTGAGCGCGGCGAACTGCCCCGACGCCGTCGGCTGCGCTCCGACCACCGTCAGGGACGACCCCCGCCCACTCTTCTGATGCCGGGACCGTTACGGCGCGAGGGGAGGACGGTGGCGCTCCTGCGGACGGTAACGCACTTCAGATAACTACTGTTTCTTCACGTCATGAAGCCGTAGACTCTCGCGAGGCCGATGTTCATCGCGACGTTCACGAGGACGAAGAGGAAGTATTTGACGTCGAGGTAGGTGAAGACGTACGCGACGCTCAAGCCGAGGAGGTGGTAGACGACGAGAAGGAGGTACGCGTTGTGGACCGCTAAGGCCAGAAAGCCGACGATGATCGCGGCCGGAATCGTTATCCACAAGTATTTCAAGTCATACACGCTCGTGCACGCGTACGCGACGGGCAAGAAGAGGCCGGCGAGGAGGACGTTCTCTCCATGCCACGCGCAGATCGCGATGGCGACGGGCGTCAGTTCAAAGCCGGAGAACTTGATGACGTGACGTCCGAAGAAGCCGAAAGCCGCGTTGAGGAGCGCGAAGAGGAGGATGAGCCACATGGGCGTGAGGGCTCTCGAACGGTTTTAAAAATAATCGTTTGCGTGAAATTGAACGTCGCCGAAGAGTGAACAGGAGTGAACAGCATTGCTGAACGCGAGATCTGGCCACGTCGTCGACGTTCCCCGCGTTCAGAACAGAGAAGCGCTCACACGTCGTCACACGCTTCCGCAAGGTTTATAAGGAATCAGAGCATCCAACAAATATCTTACGGGGTGTGAACTGTTTGAAGGAACGAGTCACGTTAACAATCGAGAAGGACCTGCTCGAAACGATCGATGGGAAAGTGGACGGGACGACGGTGAAGAACCGCAGCCACGCCGTCGAACTCTACCTGCGCAGGGCCTTGAAAGGACGCGTTCCCACGAAAGCGCTCATCCTCGCGGGCGGGCGCGGCACGCGACTCATGCCCTTGACGAAAGACGTGCCGAAGCCGCTCATCAAGGTGCGGGGCAAGCCGTTGCTCGAGCACAATCTCGAACTCTTGAAACGCTTCGGCATCCGGGACGTCATCATCAGCGTCGGCTACCTGCACGAACAGATCAAGGAGTATTTCAAGGACGGCGCCGCGTTCGGCGTGAACATCACGTACCTCGACGAGGACATCGAGAAGAGCCCGCTCGGCACCGCCGGTCCCATCAAGAAAGCGAAAGAGGCGCTGCAGCACGGCTCGTTCCTCGTCCTGAACGCTGACGAGCTGAAAGACGTCAACCTGGAGAGTCTCTACAAGGAGCACTTGCGCAACCAAGGGACCGCGACGATCGCGCTCACCACGGTGAAGGACCCGAGCCTGTTCGGCGTGGCCCTGCTCGACGGGAACAAGATCATCCGGTTCATCGAGAAGCCCGCGCCCGGCACCGCGCCGAGCAAGCTCATCAACGCGGGACTGTACGTGTTCGAGCCGGACGTCATCGACCTCATCCCAGACGGGTACTCGCTGCTCGAGGTGGACGTCTTCCCGCGCCTCGCGCGGGACGGCAAGCTGTACGGCTACCCGTTCGCCGGCTTGTGGGCGAACCCTGAGACGCCGGAGTGGTTGCCGCGCATCGAGAAGGAGTGGGAAGGGTACAAATCGTAGAGGTGATTTCGTATGACGCTCAAAGACGATCTCCTGGAGAAAGTGAATATCGTCGAGAAGCCGTGGGGCCACGAGGAGTGGCTCGCGGTGACGAAGAGGTACGTCTTGAAGAGGCTCGTCTTGAAGAAAGGCGCGCGCTTCAGCTTGCAGTATCACGAGCAGAAGCTCGAAAGCCTCCACCTCGCGGAAGGCCTGATCAAGCTCGAACTCGGCGTGAAGAGCAAACCGGAGACGTTGGAGACCGCGATGTTCACGCGGGGAGAAACGATCACGCTCCCGCCCGGCACCATTCACCGCGCGGAAGCGCTCGAGGACTCCGTCATCGTCGAGGCGAGCACGACAGAGCTGCTCGACGTCGTGAGATTGAAAGACGATTATCGACGCGAAGGGACGCAC
>DASH01000029.1 GCA_002503705.1 Candidatus Woesearchaeota archaeon UBA153
CATATTCAGCATCCCTGAGATGTTTGACGGTTCTGATTGTCGAGGAGTATACTCTTCCCTTGGAAGACGGCAAGGCCGTGCTCTTTCTCCATCAGTTCCGGGTGGGCGGAGCGGTTTATATACTTCACGGCAGAATGTCCAGTGTCCGTCGCTTCTCCGACGAGAACGGAGAAGAAACGAGTTTCGGTGCGCGCGAGAAAACGAACCGTTCAAGAGGCCGCGAGGCAGACCGCTTCTGATGCTGAGGCGGGGAGATGCTCGGTGAGCTGCCGGACGAGGCTCGGCGAGCAAGAGATTGTCTTATTCCGCAGCTTGACGTTGAAGTTCAGCTTCAGGATGAGGTTGCCGTCTTCCGTGATCTCCGCGTCGAGCGTCCATCCTGTGACGTCGCGGAGCATCATCTTCGTCACGCGCAGCGTCTTCGAGGAGAGGAACGCGCTCGCGTCGAAGATCTGGAGCCCGACGACGTAGCGTTCCTTGTCCAGGTCGACGACGAGGTTCTCCAGCTCGAGGGATTTCCAATAGTCGCGATCCTTCACCTTGAAGTGGAGGATGTCGTGCGCGTAGTCGTAGTCGACCTCGCCTTTGCCTTTCAAGCGTCGTTTCATCGCGGCATCACATCGGCCTTGTAGAGCGTGATGACCCACACGTCTCTCGCGGGTCGTTCGATGATGATTTTCCAGTACTCGCCCGTATTTAAAGATTCCTCCATCAGGACTCCTTCGTCATAGTACAGGACGTAGTTCCCGTTCTTCTGGAGCCCGACGAGACGCGGGACTGCGTGGTGGAAGAGCTCGAGCAGGTCCTCCATACTGAACCGTTCTCGTTGCTCGTCGCTGAACCGGAAGAGGGAGTGGCGCGTCAGCTGGAGACGCTCGCGGCCGAGCGTCCGGAGATGCGCGTTCCAGAACTTCTCGGCATCGCAGCGTTCGGCAATCCGGTGACCGTCCACCATGGCTGCGGGCGAAGCAGCACGCCTTCAAAAGCCTATCCCGAGAAAAACCGGAACGTCTCCGGAAGAGGCCGGAAACGACGCGGACCGTGAAGGCTGACGCTCTCCGAGAACGCTACAGCTTGCCGATAGCGATGAGCAAGTGTTCGTGCCCTTTGATGAGCGCTTTGATGTGCGCTTCCCTTTCAGGCGTGATGGCGCCGGAACTCTTTGATCGTTCCATCTTCAATCCATCGAGAGATCTCTTCCACAGTATAAAAATCTTCCCGTATCCCCTGTAGGGTCTTGGCGTTCTTCGCGTCGTCGGGGACGGCGAACCGTCCGCCGTTCGCGAGGACGAACTCTTTGGCGGCGAGGAAGGCCGTCCGGCGGTTCCCGCTCGCGAACGCGTGCGCCTTCACCAGCCTTGAGAGCAGGACTGCCGCCTTCTCGTGAACGCTTCCTTCATGGCTTCGGCACGCCTCCAACGCCGCGCCCAGCTTCTGCCGGCTGCGCAGTTCCGGCCGATCCGCTTTCTTCACCCTGAGTACGTCGAGCGCTACCCGGTTGAACGCAATCACGTCCTCTTCACTCAGATAGATACGGTGTGTCATGCGAATCCCTCTCTCCCGTGTCGCTTCTCGTTTGTTCCTCGCGTCGTCAGCTGTACCGTGACAGCTTGCCGCCGGCTTGGACGCGGACGGTGGCGCCGTTCTCCGCGCGGCAACTCGTCCAGTTGTACAGCGCCGCAGTGATCGTAATCAACCCGGTTCCGGTGAATGTCAAATTCTTCCCGTGCAGGTCCGTCGCCGTCGTCAGCGTGCACGTGTCGCTGCCCGTGACTGCCCAGTTGCCGCTGCCGCCGTACGTGCAGCTCTCGCCGATGATGGTGAGCTCGTTGCTGCACACTTCGACGCCGTCGTTCGCGTCCTGCTGAAGAGCGTCATCTGTTCACCTTCAGTTGCACGCTTCCTGTTTCGTCCCGCCGTCCGGGCTGTACAGGGTGATGCACGTCGTGTTCCCGCACAGTTTGCCCCCGCCGGGCATGGTGATGCACGAGCCGGCGGTGTACAACGTGACGCCGCCCGTCGCGTTCACGCTCGCTTGTTTCGTCCCGGCGCTCGACTGCCACTCGGTCAAGTTCGCCGTCTGGCCCGCGTGTCCTTTCAACGTCAACGGGACGACGCCCGCCGCGCCAGCGTTCAACACGTTCGCGCCGCCTGCTGAATAGATGGCATAGTTCGTCGTCGCGCTGGTCAAAGCATTAATGTAAATGCCGTACTGCGTGCCGACCGTGCCGCCGGAAGCTTTACTCACGTCCACAATATTAATGCCCTTGAGAGTCGTCACCGTGCTCGTCGCGCCGACGTAAGACTGCACGTTGATACCCACACCATTCGACACTGTACCCGCGCCTGTAGCGTAAGGAGCGTAGAAATTCATCCCGTAAAGGTTCGCCAACGGCTGAGCACTATTCTGACGCACATTAGCGTACAAGCCAGTATTCGTGCCACCAGTCGCCGTACCACTGTGCGCGGAAGTGCTCAAGATTTGCAAACCCGTAGCACTCGGCGTACCAGTCGCTCGACCGTCGCTGAATGTGAAAGTTGCGGTCGAGACATCAGCGTGATTATCAACCGACGACACCCAAGCATAAACGTTCAACGCTTCATCATTAGCCCCTGCCATCTTCACGCCGCCGGCACTCCCCACGTCCAAGCGACCCGCAGAACTCACCGCGTCCAGAATAGTCCCCGCGCTGTTCTGCACCTCCAACAAGTTCGCGGATTGCGAAGCGTAACCCTTGACGATAACGCCTTTCGTCGCCGCCGCGCCGGCGTTCACTTGCAGCATCGCGCCCGGAGCAGTCGTCCCGATGCCGACCTTCATACCGTCAGTATCCGCGTAGATGAGGCTCGTCTTCGTCGTCGTGTTGCTCACGTTCATGATGAGTGACGTCTTCGTCTGCGCGCTCGTGTTCGACCAGCCCGCCGCGCGGTTCTGGAAGGCGAGTATTGTCGAGGAGTTTCCGCTCCAGTTGCCGAGGCTGCTGACGAGCGCTGTTGTCGCGTAACTGCTCGCGTTGCCGCTCCAGTTGCCGAGGCTGCTGATCCAGTTGTCGTACGTCGTCTTGTTCCCGCTCCAGTTGCCGAGGCTGCTGACGAGCGCTGTTGTCGCGTAACTGCTCAACGATTGGTTGCACAGTCCGTTCGCCGCAGTGCAGACTTCGTCGTTCCCGACGAAGAAACTGCCGGAAGCGTTCACGCTTGCCTTCGCCGTCCCGCTGCTGTTCTGCCACTCTTGCAAGTTCGCGCTCTGCGACGCCGCGCCTTGGACGATGAGACCGACGGTCGCGGCATCACCAACTTGAACGTCGAGCTGCGCGTCAGGGCTTATATCTATGATGCCGACCTTGCCTGCCTTGAAAATCATCGTGTCCACGGCTGCTGACGAGGCGCCGACCGGGACTGCGATGCGCAAGTTCTGGTTCGAGTAGTTGGAGTCGCCGTCCGCGACTGAGTAGATGCGCCCAGCGAAGTACCGACCCGTGCCGGTGGTTAGTGAGTTGTAGAAATCTTGCGCGACACTCGCCCCGGCCGCCGTCGCAGACTCCAACCGTAAGACCTCGGTGGCGGCCGACGCGTCTTTCAAGTGCAATCGCACACTCGGCGCAGTCGTCCCGATGCCCACGAGACCGGCGTTGGTTATTCGCATCCTTTCGGTGTCGCTGCTGTTCCGGAAAATGATATCCGCGCCCGCAGTGTAGGGTTCGTAATACGCTGCGCTCACACTACTGACGATGTTCGCGACTCCACCGGCGTAGAAGTTATAGTTGGTGGCGAGGCCGCCGCCGCTCGCGATGATGGCGCCGTTGACGTCCAGCGCGTAACCGCTCGTGGGAGCCGCAGTCTTGATGCCGACTCTCATGTTCGTCGTGTTCGCGAAGATAAGGCTCGTCTTCGTCGTCGTGTTGCTCACGTTCACGATGAGGTTCGTGTACGTTTGCGTGCTCGTGTTCGTCCAGCCCGCCGCGCGGTTCTGGAAGGCGAGTATTGTCGAGGAGTTCCCGCTCCAGTTGCCGAGGCTGCTGACGAGCGCTGTTGTCGCGTAACTGCTCAACGATTGGTTGCACAACCCGTTCGCCGCCGTGCACACTTCGTCGTTCCCGACGAAGAAACTGCCGGAAGCGTTCACGCTCGCCTTCGCCGTTCCGCTGCTGTTCTTCCACTCCGTCAGGTTCGCCGTTTGTCCGACTTTCGCTTTGACCGTCAACGGGACGTTGCCGACGGCAGACGCTCCGACTATCAAGCTTCCGTTGCCGGTCGTGCTGCCGTCAGTGATGTGCAGGATGCCGTCAGCGCTTCGCATCATGCCGACCGTCATCGCGTTACCCGTCGGGTTCGCGCTCCAGCCGATGACGCCGCCATCACGGACCATGAAGTTTCCACTCGCGGCGCTGAAGGCGTTGTAATTCGTTCCTGCATTAGAGATAGTGATGTACGCTCCCGAGACGCTGTAAAAACCGTAATCGTCATTCGCCGCGAACGATAATCCCGGAGCCGCCGCCGTGCCCGTCGGCGCGACGATGACCCCGTCGCTCTTCACGTACGCCTTCGCCGTCCCGCTGCTGTTCTGCCACTCTTGCAGGTTTTGCGTCTGGCCGGCGACGGCTTTCACTTGGAGCGTCTCGCTCGTGTTGTCGCCGGTGATGTTCACGTGGCCTGTGTTCACGAGGATGTTGAGCAGGGTACTCGTCATCGTGCTCGTGTTCGTCCAGCCTGCGGCGCTGTTGAACGAGGCGGCGCCCGTGACGGTGAGATCGCCGGTGATCGTCACGTCGTCGCCGACGATCAGGTCGTCCCCGACGATGACGTCGCCGCCGGCGTGCACCCATCCGGTCGTGTTGATGTTCGAGGCAGCTGTCGCTACGGCGACGTTGAGGAGGAGGACTGCGAGGTAGAGGAGGGTCTTCATGTTGTTTGTGCAAGGTCTTCTCGTCCGGTTTCTCTCGTTCTCGCGCATCGTGTCCGCCTCGTTTTGTCTACTCTGAAGTATTATACTTTGAAGTATTATTTCCGCGCCTTCGCGCTCTTTCGCCGCGCTTGTTCCGTCACGCTCCTCGTCGCCTGCCGTCCCGCCGTTCGTTTCGTCAAGGATTTCTTCGTTCGCATTCTTTTCGCGTCGTTTCTCTTCTTCTGCAACGTCTTCTTCGTCGCTTTCGCCTTCGCGTCCACGGCCGCGTACAGCTTCTTGAAGTAGGCTTCCGGGATGAAGACGAGGTCGTCCACGTCGTGCAGCGCTCGTTCCATGTCGAAGAGCGACCACGTGTCGCCGTGCGCGTACTGCCAGAGCGTCTCGTCGATGAGGAGGTCCCAGTCGAGTTTCTTCTCCAGCCCGACGATGGTGCGGATGTCCTCCGCGTCCTTGTCCCTGCTCGTCACCGCCTTGAGAAGGATGACGTGCTCTTTCCGTAGCACCTTGACGGTGAGCTTTTGTCTCCCCCGGTACTCGTGCACGGCTTCAGCGTCTTCTTTCATCTTCGGGCTGAGTCTGGTCCTGAAGACTTGCGTCGCGAAGAGGTCGATGCGAGAGTCGCCGAGCTGCAGCATCACCGGGCGGTGTTCCGCTTTCAGCTTCTCCGGGATGTAGATGCGGAACGGACTTGTCTCCTTGAAGCCGACGCGTTGCAGCGCCGCGATGGCGAGCTGCCGGTCCGCTTCGCTCTCGAAGAGGAGGTCGACGTCCTTCGTCTCCTCCTTGTAGCCGTACCACATCATGGCGTTCCCCCCGAACGCCCAGCACGTCACGTCCTTCGAGAGCCGGTCGGCGATCATCGTGAAGAGCCGTTCCTGATCCTTGAGGGTGATCATGGTGCCACGTCCCGGACGTCATACGCGTTGAACGGGATGACGACGCGCCATTTGGCCTCGACGCGAGGATAGTTGTTGCGTTCCTTGCCGAACCGCGTCATGATGGAAAGTTTCTTCCGCGGCTCGGGCGCGTATCGTTTCGGCATGCGCCGCACGCGCAGATGCACTCTCGCAGCGTCGTACAAGGCGCCGACCTCGTTCCAGATACCGCGTCGCTTCGCCTCGCGGTACAGTTTCGGCCAGTCGTGGACGTGGTTGAACAACCGCAGCGTGGCGAGGATGGCTCTGAAACTCCGAGTTTCGATCGCGTCGAGGATGGCGTCCTCTTCCGTGTACGTGCCGTGCACTTGGTGGTCGTACCACTCGTTCAGCTTGAAGTGCGGGTTGTGCTTGTTCAGCACGTCGAACATGCCCTCGCGGCGCGGCAGCTGCTTGGTGAGCGTGACCTTGTAGAGGCGCGGTTGCTTCCCCCCGCCCTGCACGGTGACGTGTCCTTCTTTCTTCAGCTTGCAGAGCGTGTTCAGCGTCGACTGGCGGGCGAGGCCGAGGGCTGACGCCGCCGAATCCACGGTGTGCAGTCCCTCCAACCGTTGCAACGCGTCAGACGCCATGTGAGTATCCATCATTATTGATATTTAAAGTTTGTGTTTTTTTGAGTATCCATCTGAAATTTCAAGACGCTTCCGTCATACATTTTATATCAATCGTCATATTTTTTGTATCATTTTTCTTCTTTCTAGTTTTTCTCGTTTTCTACCTCTTTTTAGGTAAAAAACGTTTTTTATTTATATATTCCACCCGATTTTAGGTATTATTTCTACCTACATACTGTGGCGTTTCTCGTTTCCTTTGTTCCCGTTCATCGTTTCGTCTTCGCCACCTTGCCGAGGTGCGCGACGAAGAGCGTCGCCCGCTTCACTGAATCCGTCGCGGGCTCCTTGTTCGCTTGCGGGATCGTCGTGTACGTGAAGTTCCCGCGCTTCCACTTCTCCATCTTGAAGATGCCGAGGAGCTCTTCTGCGCGTATCGCAAGGGTCTGGTAGGTCTGGAGGAGTTTGACGTCGAGGACGCCGGTCGTGACGAACGTCCGCTCGAACGCTTCGTACGTCCGCTTGTGGATGTCGGGCGACGACGTCTTCACGCCTTCAGTGAGGAGGAGCGCTTTCGCCGCGTAGAAGATCGCGTAGTACGCGTGCGAGATCGTCCCGCTGTAGAACGTCGTCGCCGCGGGAATCTCCGCGTCCGTCTTCAGCTTCGCGTCCTCGCTCAAGCGCTGCAGCGCTCTCGCGGCGAGGAGTTCGTTCTCCGCCCGGTCCAGGTAGAGCTCAACCATGGAATCCATGCGCAATCGCCTCCTGGATGATTCGTTGATACTCGCTGCCGCCTGTGACGACGAGGTGTTGCTTCGCCGCTTCCTTGCCATAGTTCTGTTTCGGGTCGAGGAGCATCGCAAGGAACTCTCTCCGTCGGAAGACGGCGAGGTGGATGGGTGGCACGTTGAGTTCGCACAGTTGCCGGAGCTCGGCGATAATCTTTTTCGGCTCCGCCGCGTCGTCGCAAAGAACGATGACGTCGAGGTCAGAGTCCTTCCGCTGCGTTCCCATGGCGTAGCTGCCCGCGACGAGCAGGATGAAGAACCCCGGGACCTTCGCCGCGAGCTTCTCCAGGTCGGCGAGGGGGAGGTCATTCCGTGACCACGCCTTCGCTTCACTGACGATGCCTGCGTTCCGCGCCGCCTGCAGCGAATCGCGGAGACGGTACAGGGTCATCTTGCCTTTCCGTTCCTCCGTCAGGATGTTCTCTCTGACGAACTCCTTGAGTGAGTTCTCGACGTAGCTGTTCGACGTCTTCCTGAGCAGTCGCTTCACGTCGGTGAAGGTCAAGGCCTCCCCGGGCGCTTCGAGGAAGAGCGCGATGACCTCATGGTTCTTTCTGAGCACGTTTTCCCTTTTTTTAGGGGAGATACTCCCTTTTTTTAGGGAATGAACTTTTCCGACCTTTTTATGCTTTTGCATCACGGGCTCTGA
>DASH01000088.1 GCA_002503705.1 Candidatus Woesearchaeota archaeon UBA153
CGCCTAAATGTCAGACATCAGTTCATGATTTTTACCCCCCGACGAGTGCGGTTTGTGGTCGCACGATTGAAAAAGGGATTCTTGTAACGTTTAAATAGGATATAGTGAAAATAATTCGTGACGAGAAGAAATAACTATCTATATAGAAAATAAATACTTTTCCTCCCGCCGGAACCCCTTCGTTCGCGTCGGAAAAAGCACCGACACTGGACATCTTGCCGTGAAGCATATAAAGTACGGCGCCGACCCGACCCGGATGGAGCACGGCCTCAGCGTCTTCCAAGGGAAGGACATCAGACGAACCTGGCACAAGAACGAATGGTGGTTCTCGGTCGTCGACATCGTCGCCGCATTGACTGACAGTTCCGTACCGAGAAGGTATTGGTCGGATCTGAAAATCAAGCTTGGAGAAGAGGGCGCTGAGTCGTACGAGAAAATCGTACAACTGAAACTCCCATCGACAGACGGTAAGAAGTACGAAACCGATTGCACGAACACCGAGGGCGCGTTCCGCATCATCCAATCAATCCCCTCGCCAAAGGCTGAACCGTTCAAGCTCTGGCTCGCCAAGACCGGCTACGAACGAATCCGAGAGATCGAGAACCCGGAGCTCGCACAGCAACGGATGAAGGAGTTGTACCGCGCGAAAGGGTACTCCGACGAGTGGATTGAGAAGCGGGTGCGAGGCATCGCCATCCGACACGAGTTGACGGACGAGTGGAAGACGCGCGGGGTCGATGAACGCCGCGAGTATGCCATCCTGACGGACGAGATCAGCACTGCGACGTTCGGGAAGAGCGTCGAGGAGTACAAGCGGTTCAAACAGCTCAAGAACGAGAACCTGCGCGACCACATGGACGATCTGGAGCTCATCTTCACGATGCTCGGCGAGCGCGTCACGACAGAAGTCACGCGCGTCAAGGACGCAGAAGGGATACTGGAGTGTCAAGACGCGGCGCGAGAGGGCGGCGAGGTGGCAGGGAACGCTCGACGAGACGCAGAACGACGGATCGGGAAGCCCATCGTGACCCCTGAAAACTATCTCGACGAACCGGAACGGGCGCGGCGGAAGCGACTGCCGAAGCGCTGAAAGTCCAAAAGAATGTTTTCTTGAGGAGGGGAAGGTCCGAGGAGAAGGGCCGTCGTTGTTCGCAAACTTTATATACTCTCCCGGGCGGTCTTCTCCTCGAATAATCAGTAGGGGTGGTCCTTATCGCTTCACACGAACTCAACCGGGAACTCGACACGTATCTCGCGGGCAAGCGGCAGAGCGGCTGGCGGAAGTACTTCGCGAAGAAACCGCAAGTGCCGAAGCCGAGGGAACGCCCGAAGGAGCTCCCGCCCGAGGACTTGACGCCGGAGGAGATGGAGCGACTCCACGCCATGGAAGTCGAGATCAAGAACGTCGAGAAGGCCGAGCGCGAGCATCCGGAAATGCAAGGCGAACTCGAAGAGGTCAAGGAATCATTGTGGACGCGCTTCTTCAACCTGTTCCGCGGGTACGAGCGCCGGCACGAGGAGGAACGCCTCGCCATGAAAGCGGAAGAGCTCGAGAACGAGGAGTTGAACCTCGACCAGGACGTCAAGACAGTCTTGAAAGCGATCCACCACTGGCTGGACAAGCTGCCGAAGGAGGAGAAGCTCGAGTTCAAGAAGAGCAACGACTTCGTCGCGTACAAGCGGCTGCTCGAGAAGTACGGCGTGGCGAGGAAGCGCGACATCACGCACAGCAGCGAACAGGGTGTTCAGAACGCCGTCGGCAGCGGTCACGAAGACCCGATGGCCGGCTATCGCGAGCTGAAGCCGAAGAAGTGAGCGTCGAAACGCTTTCTCGTTCTTTTCTTCTCACGAACGAGAGCTCTTGCCGCGCCAGCGACAGACCCGCCGCGACGGCGGCCGTGCATCAATGCCAAGCCGGGCACGAGCCCGGTTCGACGCTGGCGCGGAAAAAACTCGTACAGAACGAGGAACGGCAGAACAAAAACTCGCCATTCTACTTCGTCGCCATGCTCTCGACGATGCCGAGCGAGAGATTCATCGCCGCCGGAGGAACTCCTCGATCGAGGTCGTCCGTTCCGTCGTGGCGCGCGCGAGCACGAGGGGCGAGCGCTTGAAACGACGGCAGAACGAGGGAAGCGACGCCCATTCTCGCGGCGAAGGCTCGTCGGCAAAGGTGACTTGTATCGCTTCCGCGCCCGTGATGAAGTCTATCTCCCCTTCCGGCGATGACCAGTACGTCGCGTCGCCGAGATGTTGTTGCACCGCCCACTCTGCGGCGCGTCCGAGCTCGACCCGCTTGACGAGGAGACGGGTGAAGCCGTAATCCGCGGGATACGCTTTCGGCAAGGTGTGGCGCGACTTCCGCTTCGAGAAAGAGAAATGCGGCACGAGGCTGATGAGGAACGCGTCTGCTGCGGCGGCGAGATAGCGTTCGACCGTCTTCGGCGTCAGACGAAATTGTGACGCGAGGCGCGAGGAGTTCAGCTTCCCACCCGGCGTCGCGAGGACCGCCTCGAGGAGCGCGCGGACCTGCCGTCGATCGCGGAGGCGCGCCCGCCTGATGATATCGCGTTCGATGACGGTGGTCAGATAGGTCTGCAGGAGTTCGCGTCTCGTCCGCTCATTCTCGGCGAGGACGACCTCGGGGAAGCCGCCCCAGGACAAGTAGTCGCCGAGCGACCCTTCCGGGCGGAACCGGAAGTACTCCTCAAGACCGAGCGTCGTGATGCGATGGAAGAAATGCCTTCCGGTGAGCAGCGTCGCCGTGTCGGCGGCGAAGAAGTGCGCGCTCGAACCCGAGATGACGAACTTCCAGGGGCGCGACGAGTCATACGCGCTCTTGAGGTACCTTTCCCACCCCTTGACCGCTTGTATCTCGTCGAGGAAGAAGTAGAGCGCCCCGGGGTGCTCGTCGGCATAGGACGCGAGCAGGAGATCGAGTTCCCGGAACGATGAGAGCCCGAGAAGCGGGTTGTCGCACGGAACAAAGAGCACCTGTTCCGGCTTGATGCCTCGGTCTGCGAGCGCGCGCATGCATTGGCGCAACAGCACCGTCTTCCCTGTTCTGCGGAGGCCGGCGACGACTTGTATCTCTTTGCGAGGAAGCAGTTCGATAAGGAGCGGATACGCGAAGAGGCGATCGATGCCTGCGTCGAAAGAACCGGACCGGAGGTTCACCGCGGAGAGGATGTTCAGGGTTGTGGAGTCCACAGAACAAGCAAATGGCTTAGTATTTATAAACTTTATGACTCTCTTTTTAAATACTACGTCATATCACTTCGTCGCCATGATCTCGACGATGTCGCCGAAGCCGAGCGCGTGGTCCTTGCCGATGGGCAGTTTGGTGCGCACGTTGATCGCCTTGACGAAGTTCTTGCCGAAGTCGGTGTGCAGCCGGAAGGCGAAGTCGAGCGCGGTCGCCTCGCCCGGCATCAAGAAGCAATCAGGAATCACGCGTCCTTCCGAATCCTCCAATTTCCCGACGCCGCCGGGGTAGATCGGCTTGCACTTCAACAGGTCGAAGACGGCGTGGTTCAGCACGGCTTGCACGCCGGTGGAGCCGCGTTGTTGCAAGAAAACCTTGATGAACTCGAGCGCTGTCGTCTGCTGCTCGTTCAGCGCTTCCGGCTTGACAATCGCAAAATCTTTCTCGCCCGGAATATACGTGACGACGCCGTGCTTGGACGCCTCGCGCAACGCCAGCTCGAGCTCGGCGCTGCACGGGACGATATGATAGTGCGGGAACTGCTGCTTGAGGCGCTCGTAGTTCTCCCACGCGCCGGGCAAGTCCGCCTTGTTCGCCGCGACCAGCATCGGCTTCGAGTGCTGGCGCAAGGAGCGCGCGAGCTCGTACAGCTTCGGTTCGGGCCACGACGCGGGCTGTTCCGGATCCAAGCCGAGTTCTTTGAACGCTCGTTTCGCCATCTCTTCCGTCACGCGCAACCCGCTCAGTTGCTTCTCCAACGCGAGCGCCATCGGCCGTTTCTCCTGCTGCGCCTGCCGGACGAATTTCTCCCAACCCTTCTTCATGATGTCGAGATACCAATAATCCAGCTCCTCTTCGAGGAAGGCGATGTCGTTCGCCGGGTCGTAGCTGCCCGCGGGCACCGGCTCTCCTTTCTCGTTCACGCTCCCGGAAACGTCGACGACGTGGATGAGGCAGTCCGCTTGGTTCAAGTCATTCAAGAACTCCTTGCCGAGGCCGTGGCCTTCGTGCGCGCCGGGCACCAAGCCCGCGACGTCAATCAAGTCCACGGGGACGAACCGCCAAGCGTCGAGGACGAAACCGAGGCGAGGGTTCGAGACCTTGCCGAAGTCGCGCGCCGGATCAGGCAGCTTGACGAAGCCGACCGCGTGGTTCGGCTTGATTGTCGTGAACGGATAGTTCGCGATCGCGATGTCGGCGAGCGTGGACGCCTTGAAGAACGTCGATTTTCCGCAACTAGGTTTTCCTACGATGCCGACTAACATGGACGAGAAAGAACCGAGAGGGGTTTAAAGGGTTTTCGGCGTGAGCGGCGCCTACTCGTCCAGGTGGTCGACGAGAGACTCGCCGTTGAGGAAGCGACGGACGAGACCGTCGTCGCCGTTCACGAGGCCGTCGTCGACGATCGCGCCGGCAGGATCGTACATGACGTACGTGAGAGGCGTCGCGATATCGAAGACGTTCTTGCAAAGGTAGTGGTTGACGACGGAGAGCCGCAGGTCGCGCTTCGACACTGGCATCTCAGGCGGTACGGTGAAGAGGTCGACGAGGTTCTTCCGGTCGAGCGCGGGGTCACATTCGGGGTCGCTGATGAAGTAGACGCCGACTTCGTCGCCGTTGCGCCGGTAGAGGAACTCTCCCACGAGCTCCGCGCCATTCAAAACAGAGAGGTTCATAACCACTAGAAAGTAGTCATTATTTATATTCTTTTCGTTTCGTTCCGTCTCGAAAAACATAAAAGGACGACGCCCTGAAGCGAGTGCGAAGGCAACCCCTCATGGCGCTCAAGATCGGCGAGAAAGCCCCGGATTTCACACTCCCCGGCGTGGACGGGAAGACGCACGAGCTGCAAGAGTGGAAGGACAAGCGCGTGCTCGTCCTCGTCTTCACGTGCAACCACTGCCCGTACGCGCGAGCGTACGAAGACCGGCTGGCGCGGCTCGCCGGCTACTACGGCGTGCAAGGAGTCCAGTTCGTCGCGATCAACAGCAACGACGCGAGCTTCGTCCCGGAAGACTCGTTCGAGCGGATGAAAGCGCGAGCGGCAGAACGCCACTACCCGTACCCGTACCTGCACGACGAGACGCAACGAGTCGCGACCGCGTACGGCGCGACAGTCACGCCAGACTGTTTCGTCTTCGACAAAGAACGAGTGCTCAAGTATCGCGGCCGCGTCGACGACAACTGGCGCGACGCGGCGAAAACGAAAGACGACTCGCTGAAAGAGGCGATCAGCGTCGTCTTGAGCGGCGGCGTCCCGAAAGAGCCGGAGAAAGCCGCGATCGGCTGTTCTCTCAAGTGGAAATGGAGCCAGTAGACGGGCTCAAAAGTGCGCGTTCGTCAAAATCCCGAGTTCGTCAAAAGTTTGCTTTCTGCGAAGGGAAACGAGCTGAACGAGTCCGAGCCCGTTCCCGACGCTTCACGAGGAGGGTTCACGGCAGCGCGGCGTCGAAAGGGGACCAGTTCACCGTGAAGTCCTTGATGATTCGAGAGGTTTCGCACACCAGCACCTCGTCGAGGAACAATCCGGTGAACTCGTCGAGAAGCCGTCGGAACTCCCGTTCGCCCTCGACGGAAAGCTCGAACGAGAGGTCGTAACGGCCGAGAAGCTCGTACGCGAAGAGGCACGTCCCGCTCCGGCCGAAAAACTCGATGATCGAGGAGAGACGGGCGGAGGTCTTCAAGAGCACGTCCACCTGGACGAACACTCGACGGAACTTGTCGCGGTCGAGCGCGACGGCATAGCCGGCGATGACGCCCTCCCGTTCCAACCGGCGCAGACGGTACCGCGTCGTCTGGGGGGGTTCGCCGAGGAGCCGCGCCAAGTCGACGAGCCGCGCGCGAGCGTCCCGCGAGATCGCGCTGAGGAGCGCCCGGTCCAAGGCGTCGATGCGGACGCTGCTCGGTTCGCCGTGAAGAAGGGTCCGCCCTTCTTGAAGGCCGGCCACGACGCTGCTGAACGTGTGGCTCGCCGTGACGAGATGCACGCTCCGCACGAGGAGTTCGGCGCCGAACAGTTGTTGGAAGCTGGTGAAGAAGCGTTGCAGGCTTTCCGGCGACTCGTGCACGGTGAGGAAGACGAGGTCGTACTCCCCGTCCAGGACTCGGAGGTTCGCGCAGCTCTGCTGGCGGCGGATGTACGTGATGATGGCGTCGAGCGTCGTCCGCGAGAGCGGCCGGAATTTGAGGAAGACCTTGTAGTGGGTGTGGGCGAGGCGCGCGGCGTTGACGAGCGTGTACGCGTACTGGATGTGGCCGCTCGCGAACAACCGCTTGATGCGGTAGTTGACCGTCTCCTTCGGGAGCCGTAATCGACGGCTGAGCGCGGCGGCGGAGACGCGCGCATTCTTATCCAGTTCGACGAGGAGTTTTTTGTCGATAAGGTCCAAATCGTGCTTCATAAATGCTTGAAAGTACTCTTTGAACTTAAATTTTTTGTTTTTGAGTAAGAAAACCGCCAAAGATATTATATATCTTGACGGCATCGCCGGTAACGGTGAGGTGACAACCAATGCGAAACGCACACGAAGAAGAACACGAGATCTACGATGGCACGGTCCTGCGAGACCTCCTCGACGACGATCAACTCTCCCCGGAAGAGGCGGCGTTCATGGACGGGTACAACAGCGCGCTCGACCCGCCGGAAGAGGCGGAAACGTGAACGAGACGAGGAAGTGACGCCGTCATGTGGAACAAGTTCACCGTCCTGGACGCGTTGCTCGCGGCGTACTTCCTCCTCCTTTTCGCGCCGCGCTGGCTCGGCTTCATCATCGGCGCGCTCCTCCTGTTCCGCATCCTGAAGGATTTCTTGCCGCCCTCGGACAAGATCGTCTTCGACCTGCGAGGAAAGAGACCGCGCCGGTAAACGCGAACGACTCGCGGTTCGGAAGGGCCACGTTGAAAAAGTCGTGCGACCTTGCAGTGGCCGCTTCTCGACGAGAGCGTCCGCCGGGCTCCGCCCGGTTCGCGGCTGGCGCGGCAAAAGTCATCGTCGGAGGGAAACTAGAGTCAGAGGGAAAAAGTTCGTACGAGGAAATCACGAAATACTTTACCGAGTAAAACCGCGCCGCGCCAGCACTGTCGGGCATTGCCCGAGAACACGCTGAGAACACGCGGTCGCCGCGAAGCGAGACTTTCAACGCGGCCGATTCGGAAGAAACCTTTTTAAAAGCGCCCCATTCTAGAGAGATTGTGGACGTCGGCATCATACTCCTCGGCATCAGCTTCATCCTCCTCTTCGGCTTCCTCGCCGAGCTCCTCTTCAAGAAACTGCACGTCCCCGACGTGCTCTTCCTCATCGCGCTCGGCTTCGCCATCGGCCCGTACGGTTTCGACCTCGTCCGACCGGAGAACGTCGCCATCCTCGCGCCCATCTTCACGACGTTCGCGCTCCTCTTCCTCCTCTACGAAGGCGCGTTCAACATCGACTTGACGTCGTTCGCGAAAGGCGTGGGGAAGAGCCTCGGCATCACCCTGTACAACTTCCTCCTCTCCGGCATCGTCGTCACCGGCGTCATGCTCCTCTTCAAGAACGACCTCCTCTTCAGCATCCTCGTCGGGTGCATCCTCGGCGGCGTCTCGAGCGCGTTCGTCATCCCGCTCATCAAACAGCTCAACCTGAAAGGCGAGACGTACTCCGTCCTCGCGATGGAGAGCGCGTTCACCGACGTCCTGTGCATCGTCGGCGCGCTCACCGTCCTCGAGATCATCAAGCTGCAACTCTTCGACGCGCAGATGATGGTGAGCAAGATCATCAGCGTCTTCGCCGTGGCCATCGCGATCGGCATCGTCGCGGGCATCATCTGGATCCTCCTCGTCGAGAGCATCTTCAAACGGCAGAAATCCTACATGATCACGATCGCGTACCTCATCATCATCTACGTGCTCACCGAGTTCCTGAACGGGAGCGGCGCGATCGCCGCGCTCTTCTTCGGCCTCGTCCTGAAGAACTCGCGACAACTCACCCAGATCGCGCGGAACATCGTCGACGGGAAGGACGGCGAGCGCGACGGGGTCTGCGTGACGACGGACGAGGAGGAGTTCTTCTACAGCCAGCTCTCCTTCCTCCTCAAGACGTTCTTCTTCGTCTACATCGGCATGCTCATCTCGCTCGAGAACACGACGGCGCTGTTCATCGGCGGCATCATCTCGGTCGCGCTCCTCGCCACGAGGCTCGCGTCGTACGCGGTGACGTCATCGTTCTCGAAGGGCGACCGCAATCTCATCAGCGCCATCTTCGCGCGCGGCCTCGCCGCGGCGGCGATTGCGCAAGTCGTCGCGCTGAGCGGCATCCCGGGCGGTGAGATGATCACCGCGATCACGTACGCGGTCATCACGTTCACGATCATCCTGAGCTCGGTGCGCGTCTTCATCGTGAAGCGCGCGATAAGCAACGAGCCGGAGAGCGTCGAGACGGCGACTCCGTCGACGAAGAAGTCGCAGTGAACTGCTCTTCGGCGAGTGGACGGTCACCAGCGTCAGGCGGTTCTGAGCGGACTCGAGGAGCAGCAAGGGGGGTGTCGTTGATGCACGAGCAGGTTTTCGTCGCGGACATCGTGAAGGAGGCAACGAAGCACGGCGTGGTGTCGAAAGTCACCGTCGAGGTCGGCGCGCTCGCGCCCATTCCCGCGGCCGAGTTGGAGGCCGCGTTGCGGATGACGACTGGTTGGGAGGTCGAAATCGTCGAGAACGCGGGCACGGTGCAGTGCAAGTGCGGTTATCAC
The DNA here is from genome assembly GCA_002503705.1 of Candidatus Woesearchaeota archaeon UBA153. GTDB lineage: Archaea > Nanobdellota > Nanobdellia > Woesearchaeales > UBA525 > UBA153. Next base: position 8,929 of record DASH01000088.1, read on the forward strand.
GGCGCGCCGAAGATCACGGACAAGGGGCACGAGTACACGATATACGAGTGTCCGAAGTGCGGCGCGAAGCTGCCGCGCGTCGTCTCGGGAAAGGAGATCATTCTGAAGGACGTGACGGTCGAGTGAGCAGTTCCTCGCTCTTCGCACGACAGCGTTCAAGCAAGTCGAAGATTGCCGATTTCTTGCTGCGGAAGTAGTGCTCGCTCACCGACGCTCCTTGATACATGACTTGGTTGCTCAGTGTGGCTCGTTTCACGTCTGGGGTGACGCGTCGGTAAGGGGTTCATAGGGGAACGCTCGCAGGTATCCTCTGATGACGATGGCATTGACGAGGTTGTTCTTGAACTCTTTGCTCGATTTTTCGAAGGATTCACTGCACAAGAGGTGAATTTTCCGACGCAACCGTCGTTCGTACGGCGCGAGGTCGAGCGGCGGTTCGCGGTCGACGCCTTCGAGGTAAAGATCGATATCGCTCTCCTCGACGTCCTCGCCCCTGCTCGCGCTCCCGTAGAAGATGATGCAGCGCACGCCGATTTCGTAGACGAGCGTGTCGAGCAGACCGCTCTCTTCCAGGCGGAGGAGGAGATTCTGCTGCTTCAAGACCTTGAAGAGTTTCTCGTCCGTGTTCGCGACGTAGACGGGCTGGCCGCGACGGGATTGTCGAACCGTGATGAGCCGCTCGGCCGCCAATTCACGCAGGTACTTCTTGGTCGATGGCGTCGCGAGGTTCGCACTCCTCGAAATTTCGCGGAGCTGCAGCTCTGTTGTCGGCTCGTCGAAGAACGCTTGCAAGACCCGATATTTGTTATAATTTTGTAACATTCGTTATAATATTATTACACTACTTATAAATATTTTCTAATTACTATATAGAAAATAATTTGTATTCCTTCCCATCAACCAACAATACCTTTTAGTACCAGGAGGCCTCCCAACAAGAACATGTGCCTCGCCATCCCGGGAAAGGTCATCAAGATCGACGCGAAGAAGAGACTCGCGACAGTCGACTACGAAGCGGAACGACGCGAAGCGTCCCTCCTCCTCCTGCCGAACGTGAAGGTCGGCGAGTACGTCCTCGTCCAGGCGAAGATGGTCGTCCAGATCGTCCCGGCAAAGCAAGCGAAAGCGGCGTTGCGCACGATCGCGAACGCGCCGGTGAAATGAAAAGCCCGTCGCTCAGAGCGAACGGACGCCCGCAACGACCGCGGGGGGCGTTCAGAACCCCGACGTCGCTGGCGCGGCAAGAAGTCAGAGTCCGAGTCGAAGTTCGACGACGTACGAAACGACGACGTTCGTGAACGAGGAAATCACGACGGACGAGAAGAACGCGACGGACGACGGGAAATCCGTGCCGCGCCAGTATTGACGGGCCTTGCCCGAGGGGTCACTGATGAACAAAACGAGGATGAAAGTCTCATGACGACCTCACCCAGCCTGCTCGTCATGCAGTCCGCCTTCCCGTGCGCGGACATCGCGCTCCAGCTCGGCAACATGACGGAGAAAGACTACGCGATGCTCGAGAAAGCGCTCCTCGCGCGACGACCGCTCCCGCGCGCCACGCTCGAACGCTGCTTCCCCGCGCTCACGCGACGACTGAAAGAAGTCGCGAAGAAAGAGCGGCTCGCGTACTGGAGCGTCGAGAACATCCGCACGCACTCCTTCAAGCACCACGACGCGTACATCGACGACGGCGACGGCCTCCTCAAGGAGATGATGCCGTGCGAGAAGGAGCTCTGCCGGTGCAAGCTCTACGAAGTCGTCGCGGTCGAGGAGCGTCCAGAGCGGATCTACACCGTGAAGACGGAGAACGGCGACGAGAGAGTGCTCGGCCGCTACCTCCCCGGCGCCACGCCAGGAGCCATCATCGCCGTCCACCGCCGCTTCGCTACTGACGCGCTCTCGCCGGCGCAGGCAACACAGTACGGATTCCGACGATCGCGATCGCGCCGGCGAGGAGGAGCGCGCTCCCCAAGACTTGCAAGCCGGTGATGCGGCCGGTCCACGCGAATTCTAGAAACGTCGTCACGACCGTGCCGAGGACGAGGAGTGCCGCGGCAACGCTCGCCGGGACGCGTTTCAAGCCTTCATAGAACGTGAAGACATACCCGTACAGCAGGACGCTCGTGAGGGCGATCCAGCCCCACGCGCCGGACGATAAAGTCGCGACGAGCGCGAGCTTGTTCGTCGCGAAGAGGTACGCGAGGAGGAAGAGCGCGCCGAACCCCATCCTGCCGGCGGCGACGATGCGGCCGGAGACGTGGTCGAGCCGCAAGAGGTGCTTGCTCAGCACGATCTCGGCCGCCCAGAAGAGGGTCGCGGCGAGGATGAGCGCGTCGCCGAGGCCGAACGTGAAGCTCGTCAGCTTGAGGAGGACGAGATTGCCCGCGAGCAGGAGGAGGATGCCCGCGACCATGCTCTTGCTCACTCTCTCTTTCAGCGTCAGCGCGGCGAGGACGACCACCCAGAGGAAGAGCATCTTGTGCAGGAGCGAGCCTTGCGCCGCCGACGTCAGCTGCAACCCGGTGAAGAAGAGCAAGAAGGGGAGGGAGCCGCCGATGAGGCCGATGAGCGCGAGCACCGACCAATCGCGCTTCGATAATTTCCGGACCGCGCCCCGCTCTTTCAGGAAGAAGAGGGTGCTGATGAGGAGGAGGGCGACGAGGACGTTCTTGCCCGTCGTGAAGAGCGCCGCGTCCATGCCCGCGACGCCGAACTTGTTCAGGAAGATCGAGACGCCGCTGATCAACGCCGTCGCCAAGACGAACCAGAATCCACGATCCACGACCACACCACCTCTCCTGCAACCGTTGCAGGAAGGGAATCCATATAAATATGTTTCCCTGGAGCGCGCCCATGGAACTCTTGCTGCTCGGCAACCCCGCGCTCGCGGTCGACGACTTGGCGTTGAAGGTCGGCGCCGAGCTGCAGAAGCGCGGGCACACGACGCGCCACGTCGACGACCCGTTGGAGCTGTACGACCTCGACCTGGACGACAAAGTGATTCTCGACGTCGCGGAGGGCGTGCCGCGAGTCGTTCTCGTCACCGAACCGGAGAGCCTCGTCCTCGGCCGGTTGTGCTCGCTGCACGACTTGGACGCCGCGTACCTGCTCAAGCTGCGGAAAGCCATGGGTCGGGAGACGCGGTTGCGCATCATCGCGATCCCGCGGACGATGGGCGTGATGGCGGCCGTGAAGGCCGTCGAGGAGTTGCTACGCAGTTTGGAGCGGGCGGCAGGGTCGAAACGCTGAAAACGACCCCTACCGTGATTCTTCCGTCGTTTCCGGACGAAGGTATTTATACAATCACGTCGCACCGGCAGCATCATACTGACCGAAACACATATAAACTATAGTAAATATATATTAACTATGGTAAATATAAATAACCCGAAGTTAACAGTCTTGCAATCGGAAATCCTGCGCCTCCTGTTCATCAAGGCAGGCGTCGCGCTCAACCAGCATCGCATCGCCACAATACTCGAGGTCACGCCGCCGGCAGTGATGAAAGCGCTGCCCGCCCTGGAAACCGAGGGACTCATCACGCTCCAGCAAGACGCGGAGTCGAAGCGGTGGGCGATCCAGCTGCGACGCGACGACCACCGCGCCCTGCAGCTGAAACGAGCGGATAACCTGCGGCAAGTCTACGAGACCGGACTCGCCGACCGTCTCGAGCAAGAGTTCGCGGGCGCGACAATCATCCTCTTCGGCAGCTACGCCCGGGGCGAGGACACAATCAACTCAGACCTCGACATCGCGATTATCGGCAGAAAAGCGAAGATGATCGACCTCTCGCGATACGAGAAGATGCTCGAGCGGGAAATCAACATCAATGCGTATGCCTCGTTCGCGACCATCCACAAGCGCCTGAAAGAGAACCTGTGCAACGGCATCGTCCTCTTCGGAGGGATTGAGCTATGAGAGCGGTACGACGGTTCGAAGAGTTCCTCGCGCAAGGGACTGTCAAGCGACAAAGTTCAAACCGATCCAGGGCGGCGTTCCTCCTCACAGAGTCCGAGAAGAGCTACGCCCACCTCCTCGCCAGCGTCGAGAAGCTCGGCGTGGACGATGACAACGCGAACACGTACGTGAAGAACAGCTACGACATCCTGATGGAGCTCATCAGGGCGAGAATGCTCCTCGACGGCTACAACGCCTCAGGCCAAGGAGGCCACGAAGCGGAAGTCGCGTACCTGCGCGTCCTCGACTTCCCGGAGAAAGACGTCCAGTTCGCAGACCAGCTGCGCTACTTCCGAAACGGGATGCTCTACTACGGCACGATCCTCGACGCAGAGTACGCGGAGAAGGTCATCGCGTACGCGAAGAGGATGAGCGCGAAGCTGCGTGAAAAGGCCGTCGCGAGAGAACGACGCCAGTAACGCCCCTCCTGAGAAAGGGATTCTCTCGACACAACCTTTAAAAACCACTCTCACTCTGCGCGTAGGAAAGGGGAGGTGTGAGGCGTTTGGGTTTTCTCTTGCCGAGGCGGAAGCTGGAATCGTTCCTGCGCGCGCTCGCCAAGCGCCACACGCTCATCGCGCCGTTGCAGCGCGAGGGTGACGGCCTCGCGACGTTCGAGACGGTGAAGCGGCCGGAAGACCTGGCCAGGCTCGACCTGGAGCGCAACCCGCCGTTCTCCGCGAAGAAGCTCTTCATGCCGCCGTACGAGCACCTGTTCGCGTACGACATGGCAACGCAGGAAGTGACGGACAAGAAGGTCGAGGAGAAGCGGCGAGTCGTCTTCGGCCTGCGCCTGTGCGACTTGAACGCGATCAAGATCCAGGACGCGCTCTTCCTGAGGCGCGACTTCACCGACGACCAGTACCGGGCGGCGCGCGAGGAGACGCTGCTCGTCGGGTGGTACTGCAACACGCCGCCCAGCCCGAACTGTTTCTGCGAGAGCATGGAGTTGACGAATTATTACGACGTCATGGTCCGCGAGCTCCCCGACAAGGACGCGGTCTACCTCGACGTGGGGTCGCCGGCGGGCATCGTCCTCTTGGAGGGTCTGGAGGGCGTCAAGCTGGTCGAGCATCACGAGGCGGTGCCGCGCATCGCGACGCGCAAGCGATTGAACACGCGTGACGTGCGACCGGTGTACGACCACCCCTCGTGGAAGAAGACCGCGGAGGAGCGCTGCTTGTTCTGCCAACGGTGCACGATCGTCTGTCCGACGTGCATGTGCTTTGACGTGTACGACAAGACGAGCGAAGACGTCCGGCACGGGGTGCGCAAGCGGACGTGGGACAGCTGCCTGTCGAAAGAGTTCACGAGAGTCGCTGGCAACCATTACTTCCGCCCGGAGCGAGCGGCGCGGTTCAAGCATCGCATCTACCACAAGCTCGCGTACTATCCGGAAGTCTTCGGCACGCCGATGTGCACGGGGTGCGGGAGATGCATTTCGGAATGCCCGGCGAACATCGACTGGGTGGAGCTCATCAACGAGATTGAGAAGGAACGGGTCGGGAGCGGGACGAACGCGACGAGTGAGAAGAACACGAGGAACGAGACCATCACGACGAGCGGGACGAACGCGAGGAGCGTGACGGGCGCGGAGAGGCGGTGAACGATGAAACTGACGACGGTGAAGAAGACGGGGAAGGGCGCGTGCGAGGACGGTTGCGGTCCGGAGTGCCCGTGCCACGCGAACGACCATCGTCTCGAGCGGAAAGACCGCGGCGAAATCCTCTTGTACGACCCGATACCTACAACGATCATCAAGAAAGAGCGTCTCGGGAGCAGGCACACGCTCTTGCGGGTCAAGGCGCACGCGGACTACGCGCCGGGACAGTTCTTCCAGCTCACCGTGCTCGGGTATGGCGAGGCGCCGATCAGCATCGCGAGCGCGTCGACAGAGCACGTCGACTTCGTCATCAATCCCGTCGGCTTGGTCACGAAAGAGGCGGTCAGGAAGAATGTGGGCGACACGTTGCTGCTGCGCGGCCCGTACGGGTACGGCTACCCGATGGCGGAGTTCGTGAACAAGCGCCTCCTCCTCGTCGGCGGGGGTTGCGGCGTCGCGCCCTTGAAAGGCGTCCTCGACTTTCTCGCGCTGCATCGCGCCGAGTATCGCGACGTCTCGTGCTATTTCGGGTATCGCGAGCCGAAAGAGTCCATCTTCACGAGAGAGCTCGCCGCGTGGGAGCGACAGGGCGTTTTCAGCTTCACGTACGCGTACAGCCAACCGCAAGCAGGGTTCAAGGGCAACGTCGGCTTCGTCACGGCATACCTCGAGGCGGCGAAGCCGGACCCGCACGACACCATCGCGCTCGTCTGCGGGCCGACGCCGATGATGTTGAGCGTCATCAAGACGTTGAACGCGCTCGGCTTCACGGACGAGCAGGTCTGGATCAGCCACGAGCGCCACATGAAGTGCGCCACCGGGATGTGCGGGCATTGCATGATCGAGGGCAAGTACACGTGCAAGGACGGCCCCGTCTTCCGATGGGACTGGATCAAGAACGCGAAAGGTTGAATGAAAATATCATTGATGAGGAGGAGTACCGGCCTCAGGTCGAACCGTAGCGGCGTACAAAAGCGAAGAGCGGAGGGGGTTGCCCCACCCGGGGCTTCCGCGTTGCTGCGGTGACACCGACGACACGGTTCGAAGCCGGTACTCCGACGGAGAACGAGAAGAAAAAAGGTGAACAAACGTCATGGAACAGAAACTCGGTCCTGACGTCTCGTGCCACTTGGCGGCGCCGGACGACAAGCTCGCGAAGCTGCGCGAAAAGCGCGTCAAGGGCAGGAAGCTCAAGGTAGGCGTGTTCGGCTTGACGGGATGCGCCGGTTGCCAGTTGACGATCCTCTTCGCGCAGGAGAAATTCCTCGGCTTCCTCAACATGGTGGACGTGCTCTCCGTGCCGTTCATCAAGGAGCAGAACTACAAAGGAGCGTTCGACATCATCATCCTGGAAGGGCTCGTCGCGAGCAAGGAAGACCGCGCGCGCGCCCTCGAGCTGCGCGAGCGTTGCGACATCCTCGTCGCGCTCGGCGCGTGCGCCGTGCACGGGTGCGTACCCGCGATGAAGAATTTCCTGAGCGGCCCGGAGGTCGAGCGCGCCGCGTACGCGAAGGTCGACTCGCTCAACAGTCTCGACGCGACGCCGGTGAGCCGGCACGTCCTCGTCGATTACGAACTGCCGGGGTGTCCGCCGGACGGCGACCAAGTCTTCCGCGTCTTGACGGACCTCGTCCTCGGCCGGCCGCCGCGCATCACGAAGAATCCGGTGTGCGTCGAGTGCGCGAAGCGCGAAGTCGACTGCCTCCTCCTCAAGGGGAAGCTGTGCTTGGGTCCGATCACGACGGGCGGGTGCAACGCGGTGTGCACCGCCGCCGGCCACGAGTGCATGGGGTGTCGCGGCCCGACGGAGGATTGCAACCTGCAAGCGTTCATCTCGCTCCTCGTGTCGAAAGGGCATGATCGCGACCAGATCGAGCGGCGGTTGAAGACGTACGCGGGGCTCGCGGTCGCGCAGGCGGAGAAGGCGCAGGGCATCGTCGTGCCGGCGGGGTTGGAGTTGCGGGAGCCCGTCGTGCCGCTGGGGGAGACGCCGGCGAAGAGATCGTCAGGAATTCCTCGTCGTACAACGCGAAGTCGTACGAAAAGAATGCGCACGAAAAGAATAAGTGCGAAAACTGCCACGAAACGTAAGATGAAAATTAAACGTGCGATGACGAAGAAAGTCCCGACGACGAAAACGAAGAAGAAACCCCTGACGACGAAGAAAAACCTGACGACGAGACGAACAACGAAGACGACGGCGAAGGAGCAACCCCGGACGACGAGACGGGCGAGAGAGACGACACGGACGGTGAAGCGACTCCGAACGGCGACGAAGCGAACGACGAACACGAAGAAGAAACAGAAAAAGAATAAGAGAATGACGCGCGGGTGAACCAGTTTGCCGAAAACGATCACGCTCGACCACATCACGAAAATTGAAGGGCACGCGAGCCTCACCGTCGCCGTGAAAGACGGCAAGGTGCGGACGTGCGAGCTCGGGAGCACGGAAGGCGCGCGCTTCTTCGAAGGCCTCGTGCGAGGCCGCAACTACGACGACGCGGTCGAGATGACGATGCGCATCTGCGGCATCTGCAGCGTCTCCCACTACACCGCCTCGATCAAAGCGTTGGAGAACGCGATGGGCGTCACCGTCACCCAGCAGACGAAAACGATGCGCGACCTCATGGCGATCGGCGAGCGCATCCGCAGCCACGCGACGCACCTGTACTTCCTCAGCCTGCCCGACTTCAAAGGGTACGAGTCCGCCTTGGCGATGGCCCCGCGCTACAAGCGCGAGATCAACGACGCGCTCGCCCTCATGCGCGCGGGCAACGAGATCGTCACCGCGCTCGGCGGCCGGCAGATGCACCCGATGGGCGGCCGCATCGGCGGGTTCACGCACGAGCCGTCGCGAGCGCAGATCGCGCGCCTCATCGCCGAGCTGAAAAACGCCGAAGAGCCGGCGTTGCGCACGCTCCAACTCTTCCTGAAGCTCAAGTATCCGAAGTTCACGATGCCGCGAGAACACCTCTCCTTGCGGCAAGCGTCCGGCTTCCCGCTCATCACCGGCGACATCGTCAGCGACACGGGCGAGAAGATCCCAGAACACGACTACGAGTCGTACTTCCAGGAGTACGTGAGCCGCCACAGCACGGCGAAGTTCGTCGTGAAAGGGAAGAAGAGCTTCATGCTCGGCGCGCTCGCGCGCGTGAACAACAACCGAGACCTCATCGACAAGGACGTGCAACGCGTGCTCGCGCGGGCGGGCGTGAGCTTCCCGAGCAAGAACCCGTTCCACAACCTCGTCGCGCAAGCGATCGAGCTCGTGCACTGGGTGCGACGCGGTAGGACTCTGCTCGCGCAGTACCGGAACGGGTTCAAGCACGAGACCGTCAAGGTCGTCCCGTGCGCGGGCAACGGCGTCGGCGTCGTCGAAGCGCCCCGAGGCCTGTTGTTCCACACGTACACCGTGAATGAAAAAGGCATCGTGACGCGCGCGAACATCATGACGCCGACGTGCCAGCAGTTGAAGGCGATGGAGGAGGACGTGAAGGCGTACCTGCAATCCCTCCTCGACAAGGGCGTGAAGCGGGCGGAGATCCCGCTCGAGCTGGAGAAGCTCATCCGGGCGTACGACCCGTGCTTCAGCTGCAGCACGCACTTTTTGAAGGTACATTGGGACGGTGACTGACGAGGAATTCCGTGCCGCACCAGCGTTGACCGAGCTTCGCTCGGCGGACAGCACTGATTATGTCCGCCGCTTAGGCGGATACGTCACTGGTGCGGAAAAGAACAAGAACACGTCAAGAACGAAAATGAAGGACAAGAACGACAGAAGAGAACGAACATCGAACGTGAACACGCATGGCTGACTTGCATCTCTTGCGGCACGACGAAGCGAAAAAATTGCTGCACGGCCTCCCGCTCGTCCCGACCCTCGAGCTCGTGAGCGAGGCGATGACGCGCCGCGAAGCCGCGAAGCTCTTGAAGACGCACGCCGCGGTCGTCATCAAAGCGGACTCTCCGAAGCTGTTGCACAAGGTCGAGGTGGGCGTCGTCGCGGTCAACCTGAAAAGCGTCGACGAGGCGGCGGCGGCGTACTGCCGCGTCTCGAAGCGCGCGTTCACCATCGACCCGAGAGCGACGATCACACTGCAGCCCATGCTCTCCGGCGTCGAAGTCATCCTGGGCGTCAAGCGCGACGCGACCTTCGGCCCCGTCGTCCTCTTCGGCGTCGGGGGCACGTTGACGAACGTGTACAAGGACTTCTCCTTGCGCCTCGCGCCGGTCACGAAGGACGAGGCCCGCGCCATGCTCGACGAGATCACGGCGCGACCGCTCCTGGAAGGGTATCGCGGCTCCACGCCAGTCGATACGGACGCGCTCGCCGCCGTCATCGCGAAGCTCTCGCACCTCGCCGTCCACCATCCGGAGATCGCGGAGATCGACTTGAACCCGGTCGTGTGCGACGGGAAACGCGTCATGATCGTCGACGCGAAGCTGTTACGGTCGAAAGACGCGCCGAAGCGGAGGGTCGCGCCGTCGAAGAAAGAGCTCGCCCGCGCGAGCGAAGAGGTCCGCCGCCTCTTGAACCCGCGCAGCATCGCCGTCATCGGCGCGAGCCGCGACGCGAAGAGCGTCGGCCACGGCCTCATGAAGAACCTGCTCAAGGGCGGCCAGTACGCGACGAAGTACAACGTGCCGTACCACGGCCCGGTCTACCCCGTCAACCCGCACGCTTCCGAGATTGAAGGGTTGAAAGCGTACCCTTCTCTCAAGGCGATCCCGGCACCCGTCGACCTCGCCATCATCGCGGTCCCCGCGCCCATCGTGCCTGAGGTGGTGCGCGAGTGCGTCGAGAAGAGCGTGCAGAGCGCCGTCATCATCAGCGCGGGGTTCGCAGAGCTCGGCGAGAAAGGGCGCGAGCTCCAGCAGGAAGTCCTCGATGTCGCTCGCGGGAGGGTGCGCGTGCTCGGCCCGAACTGCCTCGGCTTCATCGTCCCGCGCCGCGTCAACGCTTCGTTCGCGCCCGCCGACGCGCCGGATGGCGGGGTCGCGTTCCTGAGCCAGAGCGGCGCGATCGTGGACAGCGTCGTCGACTGGGCGGACCAGAACGGGTACGGGTTCAGCGCGATCGTCAGCATGGGGAACGCCGCCGACTTGCAATTGCCGGATCTCCTCGAGCACTTCGCGCACGACAGCCACACGAAGGCCGCGGCAGTCTACCTGGAAGGAGTGGCTGACGGCCAACGATTCCTCGAAGCGGCGGCGCGGTTCACGCGGCGGAAACCGCTCGTCGTCTTGAAAGGGGGGAAGACCGCATCGGGCAGTGAAGCGATCAGCAGCCACACGGGTAGTCTCGCCGGGAGTTATGACGTGTACAAGGCCGCGTTCCGCAAAGCGGGCATCGTGGAAGCGGAGACGATCACGGAATTGTTCATGCTCGCCGCGGCGTTGCAGGAGGAGCACGCGGTGCCGAAACGCGGGAAGGGCGTCGCGGTCATCACGAACGCCGGCGGCGTCGGCGTCATCCTCTCGGACGCGTGCGCCGCGGAAGGCGTGCCGTTATGCCCGCTCGACGCGTCGCTCGTGCGCAAGCTGGACAAGAGCGGCGTCATGCACCCCGCGTGGAGCAGGCGCAACCCGTTGGATCTCGTCGGCGACGCCTTGCCGGACCGGTACCACGCGGCGGTCAACGCCTTGCTGGAGAGTCCGGACGTCTCCGGGCTCATCGTCGCGCAGACCTTGCAGACGATGACCGAGCCGGAAGCGGACGCGCAACTCCTCATCGATGCCGCGCGTCACACGGCGAAGCCGGTCGTCGCGTGCTTCATGGGCGGCCTGAAGACGAAGAAGAGCCAATTGATGCTCGTCATGAAAGACCTCCCGTGCTTCAACGAGCCGTACGACGCCGTGCGCGCGATGAAAGGGCTGCTCGCGCGGGCCAGAAAGAGCTGAATTCCGGCGGGTGACTACACAAGACCGCGAATGTAGTCACCTCAGCAAAAAATATATAAACTTGTAGTCACCCACTTCTCGCATGCATGTCGAGAAGAGGATTGTGGGAAAGCGGAAGAAATATTTTCTCGCGCACTCCTACCGTGAGGGGGCGCGCGTCCACAAGTTCAGGAAATACCTCGGCCAGGACCTGAAGCCGGAAATTCTCGCTGAAAGGAAAACGATTGCCGAGAAATTGATTCTCGAAGAGATCCACAAATACGGCATCCTACGCGACCCGCTCCCGGTCGAGCTTTCAAAAACGGAGATTGCAGCGCTTCGGAAGCTCGAAGGGAAAATCCCGTTCGTCGTCAGACACCTTTCGGAAGAGGAGTGGACGAGGTTCTCGGAGCTCTTCACGTACAACACGAACGCCATCGAAGGGAGCGCGCTGAACAGCAAAGAGGTCAGGGACCTGCTCGAGCATGACCAATGGCCTGACAAGTCGAAAGAGGACATCGCCGAAGCGTTCGGCGTCGACGAAGCGATCACGTTCATACGGACGACGAGAGAGCATCTCTCCGTCAAGCTCATCACCGACCTCCACAAGATCGTCTTCAAGAACTCGAAACCGTTCGCGGGAAAGCTCCGGAAGAAAGGAGAAGAGGTCGTCGTCGTGGACCGCGCGGGGAACATCGTCCATGAAGGCGCGCCGCAAGCGAGAATCAGACCGCTGCTCGCAGAACTCGTCGCCTGGTATGCGGCGAAGAGGGACCGCTACCCCGGCATCGTCTTAGCGGCGGTCGTGCACAACCAGTTCGAGAACATCCACCCGTTCCGAGACGGCAACGGAAGGGTTGGGCGGATACTCCTCAACAACATCCTCCTCAAGCACGGCCTGCCGCCGCTCAGCATCGACTTCAAGAACCGGGCGGAATACTATGCATCCTTGCAAGCGTACCAGAAAGGCCACGACCTCAAGCCCACCATCGCCCTCTTCCTGAAAGAGTACGCCGCCCTGCGGAAGATACTTGACAACGGGAAGAGAAAGTAGACGCCCAACATATGAGAGTCAACGCTGGCGAGGCAACAACCTTCCGCCCTTCTCCGAAAATCAAACGCTTTTGAAGGGAGGAAGTTCATTAACAACCTCTCCTTCTCAATTCCGATGCGGCTCTATCTCGACGCGTGCATCTGGCGCGACTACTGGGAAGGCAGGAGCGACCGGTTCAGACCCCTCGGAGAGTGGGCGCTCCGAGCAATCAACGCTTGCGTTGTGTCTGGAGGAAGTATCCTCTTCTCGCGAGTCGTCATACAGGAGATTCGAAAATATTATGACGCCGTCGAGACGGAAAAGATCTTCTCGCTCGTTCCGAAGGAACAGCTCGTCGAAGTAGAGCTCACCCGTCAAGAGGTATCGGAAGCGCGAGAACTCTGCCGAACCCGAGCCGTCGCTTTCGGCGATGCTCTGCATGCCGTCATCGCGCGGAACAACGACGCCATCCTCGTTTCAAGGGACAGGCATTTCCTCCTGCTGATGGACATCGTCGAGGTACGCTTGCCAGAAGAGCTACTTTAACTCGATTCCGAACTCCTTCGCAATCTCGCGGCCCACCGCTTCCCGCGCTTTCCGGTCGTCTGCGCCAGTCGTCTGATGATGAGCGCCGGCGCCGAGGTACTTCTCGAGGTTGCGCAGCGCCTCTTCTTTCTCTCGCGCGACAATCTTGTCGCGGATCGCCTCGCGGATGAACTCCGTCTTCGTGCTGTAGTGCGGCTTCATCGCCTGCGCCATGGCGCGAGCCAGCGCCGGATCAACCTTCAGCGTAATCGACTCCATATTACTAAGGAAGACGAAGTAATATATATGTTTTGCGCTTTTCGCTCAGCAGGCGAGAAGAAGAGAGCGCTAACGCTGTCGCTGTAGGGTTGAAGAAGAAAGAAAAAAAGGATTAGGAAAAAATAATGTTTAGTCGTACGTGATCCGCTTCGTCTTGACGGCCCAGAAGAGGCCGAGGACGACCGCCACGACGACGACGAGGATGACCCACGGCCACGGGCTCTTCTTCACCGCGCTCGACGCGGCCGCACCCGTGTCAGTGTCAGCGGCGCCGGCTTCCGGCCCGGCTGTCGCGTCGCCAGTCACGGCCTCCATGCCGGTCTCCGTGGTCGTTCCCGTCGTGTCGATCGGGACCTCCTCGCCCAAGCCGATCTCCGTGATGCTCGTCGGCACCTCTTGCGGCTTGCTCAGCGTGACGATCGCGCTGTACTGGCTGTGGCTGAGCATCGTGATGACGACGTCGTTGACGCCGTCAGCAGTCACGTCCGCCTGGCCAGTCTCGCCGTCCTTCAACGTGACGTAGACCGGATCGCTCGTGAACTTGAACTTCACCGTGCCGTCAGCGTTGATCGACTCGATGCTCACGTAGTGGACCTTCTTATCCGGCCCCTGGAAGGCGAACCGTCCGCTCGTGCTCAACTGCACCTTCATCGGCGACACGCCAAACGGCAAGCCCGGAATCGTACCGCCACCACCACCGCCACCGCCAACCACTGGCGCCGCGCTCGTCGTGAAGTTGTACGGACCGCTCGTGTTGCAGTTCCCCGCCTCGTCGCAGCTCGTGACGTTGTAATAGTACCTCGTCGACGCGCTCAAACTGGCGAGGGCGCGCGAATGCGCCAACGCCAACGTCCCGAGGTTGCTCTTCGTCCCCAACGCCGTCGTCGTGCCATAATTCACGCTCGTATTCGCCAACTCGTCAGTATCCCACGAGATCGTCGCGCCCTGATACGTGATAGACGCGTTCGACACGTTCGCGATAATCGGCGGCGTGTCGTCGATGGTGACGTTCTCAACGATTACTTCGTGGGTGTTCCCCGCGAAGTCGTACGCGAGAATTCGGAAGTTCTCGACGTCCCCTTCAGCACCCGCGTGTTCATAATCATACGTCCACACGTGCGTCGTTTCATTATACTCTGCATCGTCGAGATGGCTCCAGCCATCACCTTCAAGATAGATCTCGACCACGTCGACGCCGCTCGTCGCGTCCGTCACCGTGCCGTACATCGTGAAGTTGCTCTGACGGTACCCGTTGTCCTCGGGCTGCGTCACGACGAGCACCGGCGCGGTCGTGTCGAGGGTGAAGTTGACTGATTCCGAAGCGGTGTTGCCGGCAGGTTCTGGACCGAAGTCGTAGACCGTGACGCTGAGCGTGTAGTCACCATCGGCGAGCTCGGGGGTCGTGAAGACGCAATCCATGTCTTCGCTGCCCGGCGCGGAGAAGGTGCAGTTCGCCGTGTTCTCTGACGAAGTCCAGTTGTAGACGAACGCATGGTCTTCGACCGTGAAGACCGCGTAGCTCACCATCGTCCCGGTGCCGTTCAACGTGACGTCGATCGTTGTCGTGTTCGCGGAGATGTTCTCCGCCGTCGTCGGCGCGTTCACGACGATGGTCGGCACGACATCATCAGTCATATTATAGCCGGAGAAGCCGTTGACGATAAAGGTCAGGTTCCCGGTCGAGACGCCCCATGACGCTTCGAAGTCGTTCGGATCCCAACTAGAAACAGAATCCACGCCTGCGGCATCGACATCCTCGAGGATTGACGGCTCGCTCGTGAAGGGCAGGTAGTAGAACTCCAGCGTCGCCAACGTGTTGAGCTCAGCGATCTGCGTCGAGTTGAAGAAAATCCTGCTCTCGCCGAACATGCCGGGCAACTTGAGGCCGAGCTCGATTGCTGTGCCGAGGTTGCCGAGCTTCGGGCCGGCCGCGGGGTCAGTCAAGTCGATAGTGTCAAAGTCCATCAAGAGGACGTCCTGATACACGGGTCCCCACGGCAGTTCCGTGCCGGTGAACTCGTTGCAGTCAGCGCTACCGTTGTACTCGATGTCGATGATATAGTTGACATCGCTAAAGTTCGTCTCCACGCTCAAGTCCGTCGTCTCAGTGCCGAACTGGAGACACGCAACGTCCGAAACCGGCCGTGTGAAGTTGTAGAGGATGACGGTCTTGTAGCCCGGACCAGTCACGGAGAAGCCGTTCCCCGCGCCGTCATCACCGAAGACGGTGATGTTGTAGGCGTTGAAGTTGTCCAACGTGACATCCGTAACGTTCACACTGACCTCGTAGTAGCCGCTCGTCGCGTTCCACGTCGCGTTCAACTGGTCGAAAGCGCCGTCGTGCTTCAGCGTGATGTTGCCGAAGTCCACCGTGATATAGTCCGCGCCCGTCGTCGGCGTCGTGTTGCGCACCATGACGGTGATCGCGTCGTTCGGCGAGGCGTCGCTGACGAAGACGTCCGGCTCCTTCAGCTTGATCTCATTGATGTTGATGGGCGCGGAATCGACGTAATACCAACGGTTCGCGGTCGCGTTCGTGTTACCGATGGCACCGCTGCCCATGAGCGTCGCCTGGTCGTGGCACGTCACGTTCCACGTCCACGTGCCGTCCGTCAACGGCGTCACCGTGCCGAGCGTCAGCGTGTTCGAGACGTTCGCGTTGAGCGTCGAACTCGAGTTCGTGACCTCGTCAGTCCCGTTCGTCGCGCTCAGGTTGCACGTCAACGTCGCCGCGTAGTAGTCGCTCGCGGTGAACGAGACGGAGAGGATGCCTGTATTATTATAGGTGGCCGTGACCGGCGTCACGCTACCAATCGTCGGCTTGGTGTTGTCGATGATGATTGTCACAGTATCGGCAGCCGCGTCGCGGTTTCCCGCAGCATCAGTCACGTTAAGGGAATACGTAACTTCGCCGTCAGGGAGAAGCGCTGTGTTGATGTTCTCCGTCCAAAAGCCATCAAACGGAGTGCCGCTCAAGTAGTTGAGAGGCGTAATCGTCGTTCCATTATTCAGCACGACTGCCGAGACACCGCTCGTCAAGTCACCGGCTTGCGCCGTGAAATTCACCACGCCGCGATACGTGCCGGCGGAAGGCGTGACATACGAGCCGGAGGGGTTCGCCGTGTCGATGACGATATCTTTGTTGTCCTCGAGGCTCGACGCAGGGACTGTGCTGAAATCAGGGTCTGCGTCGTTGCCGGCGGCGTCCTTGATCGTGACGCCATCCATATCGAGCGCCGACGGCCCGGTCACATTCAAATCCGCAGCGATATCGCCCGCCTGGACGGTGTAGAGGAACCACAAGGTGGCGCTCTCATTGCCACCATAGACTGCGTCCCGGTTGGTAGGACCAGTCTCCAGCTCCAACGTCGGAGCTCCAGTCACGAAGACCGGTTCGTTGAACGTCACCGTGATGTTCAGGACGTCACCCTCGTTGTAAGCCGCGGACACGTTCTCCGAATCGACAGCAATCACCGTCGGCCCGACCGTGTCGACTGTCACCGTGATTGGCGCGGCGCTCTCGCCGACCCAACCGCCGAACGTGTCTTCCGTACAGTTCACGGTGACGGTGTACGCGGCGCTCGGCAGGGTGTCGTTCGCCGTCAAGTCGGTGTTCACGCCTTCAGCCGTCGCCGGGTCGGTGCCGTATGCGACACCGTCGAAGTACACCGTACAATTCGCCGTCGTCGAGATGTTATCCGTGTAGTTGAAGGTGACAGTCGGTGTCGCGCTGTTCGTGAGGAAGCTCGCGTTGACGATTGTCACGACGGGCGCGGTCTTGTCGACCACGATGGTGATGTTGCTACTGTTGTTCTCGTTCCCCGCCTCGTCAGTGCAGTTCACCCACATGACGTACGAGGCGTCCGCGAGCGCGACCGGACCGAAGATGGTTGGCGTTTTGTTCGTCGTCGGGTCGCTCGTCAACGTCGAGACGCCGTCGACGTAGAGCGTGCACGACGCGTTCTCAGAGAGCGAGTCCGTAAAGTTGAAGGAGACGCTCGGGTTGACGGTCGAGTTGAAGCTCTCGTTCATCAAGTAGACAGTCGGCGCAGTATTATCCACGGTGATGTTGCTCAGCGTCGTCGTCGCGGTGTGGCCGGCGACGTCCTCGACTGTCAGCGTCACGTTGTAGAAGTTGCCGTCCGGGTAGCTGCCGTTCTGCGTGTTCCACGCGCAGAAGGTGCTGTCGTTGACCGCGCTCGTGTCGTTGCAGTGGAGTACGGTTTCCGAAGCGTTCTGGATGGTGATGTTCCATTTCTGCACGTTCAAGATTGCGTCGGTTGCGTTGCCGAGGATGTTGAACGCTGCGCCGCCGGCGTATTCGAACTCTTCAAGCTGCGCGACCGGGTCGCTCGTGTCGTAACCGAAGGAGAGCGTGTCGTTGCTGCTGACGCCGACGATGTCGGTGCAGTTGACGACGAGGATGTGGCCCGCGCCTTCAGGGATCGTCTGGTTCTCGAGGATTGCCTGCGCGTAGCCGGTCACGTTGTCGTCCAGGGTGCGCGTCAAGAGGGTGAGCGGGGTCAGGTTAGCCGCGTAGCCAGCGCTGTAGACGATGTAGCTGCACGCGGTGACGTTGATGCCGCTCGCGCTCGTGTCGTAGGTCGCGTTGATCGTGTGGTTGACGAGGCCGTCGAGGGGGCCGCTCGCGGGGGCGGTGATCGCGACCGTCGCGCCGTCGTTGTCGATGGTGAGGTTGGTGATGAGGGTGACGTTCACGTCTCCCGCGTTGGAGGCGTTCGTCACGGTGACGCGAAGGATGTACGCGTCATAGAGGTCGTCGAAGTTGGTGGTGATGAGGGAGAACTGGTACGGGTGATCGGAGACGTTGGTGGGAGAGTCGAGAACGACCCAGTCGGAAGTCAAGTTCCAGAGTTCGAACGTGATATTGACGTTACCGTCATACTTACTTAAAGGGTCGTAGACACCGCTGAAGTCAACCTCGATATTGACAGTTCCCGAGAGATTGTCAAAGCTGGACGGTGCCGTCACGGCGGCGCTGTCCACGACCGCGCCCATGACCAGCCACGCGCCGAGCGCCACAATGGCGATGCAGAAAGCTGTTATGACTGATGTCTGACATTTAGGCG
>DASH01000082.1 GCA_002503705.1 Candidatus Woesearchaeota archaeon UBA153
CCCTAAAGAGAGGCTCGCGTACTTAAGAAGCAAAGGGCTATCCGACTATCAGGCAAGAAAGGTCTTGCCTGAATTCACAAGATACCTTGAGGTGATGAACGAGACGACGATTATGTGCCGAGAGCTGACGACGCGCGTGGGACGAATGAACGAGAACTACTTCCAACGACAAGGAACAATCGTTGATGAGTGCAATCGTGCATTCTTGAGACAACTGCAGCTCAGCGCGAACCCGTCCGGGAAGGTTTCGTACGACAAAGGATATGGAAGGGGGAAAAAGTCTTAAAAAACGGTTTCTCAGCAGTCTTGATCGTCGTGCCCTCACGCCAGCTCGTAGTTCAGGTTGACGCTCGCCGTCAACGAGACCTTCTCCGGACTGATTGGCGTCGAGCCCATCTCCTCGGCCGCAACCATGTCGTACGAGACCTTCGAGTTGTAGTAGTACGGGGTCACGTAGGAGTTCTCCGACACTGAAGAGAGCTTGCCGAGCGTCGCGCCGCTCGCGTCCGCGAGAAGCGTCGCCTTGTCGCGCGCGATCTGCGCAGCAGCCTTCAAGGCCTCCTGCTTGTACCGCTCTTCCGTCGCCGGCTTGAGCCGGAAGCTCACGCTCTGCACGCTGTTCGCGCCCGCGTTCACGGCCGCGTCCAAAACCGCGCCGACCTTGTCCAGGTCGCTCAACGTCACCTTCAACGAGACAGTCTGCCGGTACCCCTTGTCGACGCTCATCTGCGTCTTCGGGTCCCACTCAGTCACCTTCTCCAGCGTGACGCCGACAGTCTCGAGCTCTTCACTCTTGACGCCTTGGCCTTCAATGGCGACCATGACTTTCGTCAGCAATGCCTTGTTCTCCGTGCTCGCGTCCTTCGCGCGCATCGAATCAGTCACGACTTGCAGGATGATGACTGCTTGGTCAGGCGGCACTTCCAACTGCTTCGTGCCGGAGACGCTCAAGACGTCGTCCTGGTAGCTGTTGTCAATCGTGATGGGCGCGGTCGTCTTGACGACCGCGACCAAGATGACGCCGAGGACCGCGATGACCGCGAGCCCGACCAACCAACTGTTCATGTGCTGTTCAGCCATAGTTCTCACCTCGCCCTTAAGGGCAGGATTTTCTTCTTCGTCACGGGGAGAAAAGCGGAGGGGGTATAAAAAAGGCGTGTTGAATGTGACGAGAGTTGCAGTTATCAGTCTCAATGGTTGCAGTTATCACGACCGAGACTGCAAGGATGCCTCAGAGACCGGCTCTTAGGCAAATGGATGGTCGCCAGCGTCAGGCGAGTCGCTTTTGACGCGAGGTTGCGGTGAGCGACGGGGGTTGGCCCCTCCGGGGTGGCGCGGAAGAAGGGGAAGAACGCGCGATGCGACGAGCGGCTGGCGACCACGCGAAAGCGATTTGCCTAAGAGCCTCAGAGACCAAAGCATTTAAAACGACGAGACGCGGTGAAAACCGCCATGCGAGAGCGTTTCCGACGGTACTTCCACGAGCTCGTCACCGCGCACACGGACGAGCATGACGTCGCGTTGGGCTTCGCCATCGGCACGTTCATCGGCATCGTGCCCACGCCATTCATCAGCTTCCCCATCGGCCTGCTCGTCGTCCTCCTCTACCCGAAGGTGAACAAGCTCGCGCTCTTCGGCTCGCTCGTCCTGTGGAACCCGTTCACGATGGCGCCGTTCTACTACCTGAACTACCAGGTCGGCGCGCTCCTCTTCGGCGGCTCGAGCGCTGAAATCCTCGCCTTGCTGAACGACTTCACGTTCCACCGCTTGATGAGCACGAGCTTCACCGCCTTGCGAAGCTACCTCGTGGGCAGCGTCATCATCGCGTCCCTCGTCTCCCTCATCGGGTACGTCGGCATGCGCAGCATCGTCCACGATTATTACCGGCGGAAAGCGCGCCGGGAACGCGAAACGAAGACGCAGAAGTCCCTCTCGAGAATGACGAAGGGACGACGGTCGAAGCGACGAGCGAGATGAACGCTTGACGAACGTCCGGAATCCAATCAGGAGTTCTTCATTCTTCAGTAGTACTAAACGAAATCTTTAAATAGTGTGAGTTGATTCTAACGCAAATGGGGTCCACGCAAGGCGTTGAGAAGACGCTCGAATTGCGCGTAACGAGCGGTGCTTGCTGGGAATCATCCGAGACTCAGGAATGGTCTGGAACGCTGAGTAATCTCAAGGAGCGATTCCGGAATTCACCAACGACCGGCTACACGATTGATGGTCACGACTACGTCCCTTCAGAGTTCTACCAACGACTCGGACAATATCTCCTCGAGAATCTTCATCAAGAAGACCTCCGCCGCGTGACAGGAACTCTCGCGACTGAGAATTCATGGCAACGCTCCACCGGACGACCGCCTCTCACGGAGAGGGATCGATTGTACCACACCTATCTCGCGCTCGAGAGCGAGGAGATGAAGAACGCTCCGAAAGGCCAGAGGTCCTCAGTCTTTCAAGATAGTGGAGAAGGCGCGGACATGTTCGAAGCGGAACAGATTAGACAGAACGCGTACTGGACGATCGCTTCCCGATTCATGCTGAACCGTGGCGATATCATGTACGGAAAATTGTTCGACGGTCTGAAAGAAGAGGTCATGCGGATCTGGACTGAAGAAGCCTGCGAGAAATCGATCTTCCCGTACCTCGACAGTCTCGCAACGAAGCAGTGACCCGTCAAGCAATTTCTGGAGAGACAGAACTCTACCGCTCGTGTTTCTCCAGCAGCGCGACGGCTTCGACGTGGCTGATGTCCGGGAACATGTCGATGCCCACCAGCTCTTTCAGCTCGTACCGGGGTTTCAGCTTGGCGAGGTCGTCGGCGAGCGTGACCGGGTTGCACGAGACGTAGACGATACGAGGCACTGCTGCTTTGACGAGCGCGTCCAAGACTCCGGGCGTGCACCCGGTGCGCGGCGGGTCCAAAACGACGGTCGATGCAGCGAGCGGGTTCTGCGCCAGGTACTCCTCGACCGGCGAGTAGACGAACGTGACGTTCGAGACCTTGGCGCGCTGGCAGTTCTCCTTCCCCAACAAGACCGAGGACTCGTCGCCTTCGACGGCGATCACCGTCCCCGCGGTGAGCTTCCTCGCGATGGGAAGTGAGAGGTTCCCGATGCCAGCGTACAAGTCCACGACCGAGTCGCCCGTGACGAACCCCAAGACCGTCTCGATCAAGAGGGGGTTCGTTGAGAGGTTGCTCTGGATGAACGTCCACGGCTGGAAGGAGAACGAGAACCCTGCGGCGGAGTACGACGCGCCGTCCACGGGCGGCGGCGTTATCTTCCCGTCCGCGAGGAAGTTGATCGCCGCGATGCTCGCGTCCCGAGAGGGCAAGGCGTCGAAGAACGCGATGACCTTCTCCCGGTCGCGAGCGGCGATACCGTCTAAGGGGATGAGCAAGCGAGTCTTCCGCCGCTCGTCAACCACGATGGTCGCTTCCAGTTCGCAATCAGGAACGTTCAAGACGGCGTTCGCGTCGTGAGCGTTCAAAGCCTTCGCCAAGCCGACGATCTCTGACGCGACGATGAGGCACTCTTTAATCGGGATGATCTCCTTGGACTTGAGCTTGCGGAACCCCGCCGAGACCTTGCCGTCCTTGAACGAGACCGCGAGCCGCGAACGCGCGCGGTAGTGGTGGCGCTCGCGCGACGGCAAGACTCGCAACTCTTTCGGCACCGGGAGCCGTTGACGGTCGAACAGGAAGGTGAGGTGCTTCGCTTTCTCCAACAACTGCGTCTCGTACGAGACGTGCAGGAGGTTGCACCCGCCGCAGACGCCGTAGTGCGGACACTTCGGCACGGCGCGGTTGTCGGAAGGTTTCAAGAGGGCTTTCAGCTCGCCGAAGACGTACTTGCCGCGTTGTTCGAGAATCGTGGCTTCGACCTCGTCGCCGGGAGCGGTATACGGGATGAAGATGGGGCGTCGCAGGACGCGGCCGTCGTTCTCCAAGACGATCGTGCCGACGCCAATCCCGTACTGGCTGACCGACTCTATCGTGCCGCGCCACTCTGTCACGACTTCCGACCGCTTCACCTTGTGCGCCATACGATGCGACGAGCGCGCTCGAGTTTAAAAGGTTACGGGTGTGGAGAGCGCCCGGAGCCTGTCGAGGTTGTCTTGACCGTAGAACTCCAGCACAAAATATGTCGTGCCGAGACCGTTAATGCATCGATTGAGATTCGAATCTATCCCGAAACGTTCCCGTAACAGAGTCGCGAGCGTTTCGAGATTATATGAACGCCCGTAGAGTCGGGCATCGTAGCGGCGAAAGCGCAGCTTGACCGTCAAGAGTTGAGAGAGAAACTGGCGGCGCGCCTCTTCCTCCTTCGGAAACTCCCAATGATGATCATACGAGTTGAGAGCCTCACGAAGCAACGTCTGCTTTCCCGGATGCAAGAATCCTACCTTCTCATAAAATTTCCTGAGGTTCTCTCGACCCCAAATGTGAAGGGAGTGGATGTCCCGGTTCTTCTTTTTGACCGGGGTGCTCGTCTGAATGCCGAACCGTCTCTCGAGTGAGTTCTTAATCTGGTGAAGGCCTGGGAGATTGACTGATTCAATACCGATTGCACGGTTCTTCCCTCTGCTGCAGACTACCCAGCCCTCACAGTCGAAGAAGGCACGCAACCAAACGGCGGCGCACTCGTCTGTCATCTCCGGCATCCGCCATTCGCGAGAGTAGAACGAACCGAACTTCGTCGTGAAGAACTCATAAGCACCTTTCGAGGACTTCGTACAACGATCCTGGCGTCCCGAGATGACCGGGATATCCAAGAAGATGGCCTCGAAGCGCTCTTGGAAGTCGCGGAGGAGGACCGGTTCAGTATTCCTGAAATCAACCCGATAATACTTGTGAGACTGTCCCGAAGGGTTCTTCACGACGCAACCATCACCACTCAAGTACCCGTGAAGAGCGGCCAAGTCAACGCAAGACTCCATCCTGATTGAGAAGAACTCGTGCTTAAAGAGGCTTACGACAACATGGCCAGTGGCCAACAGCTATTTAAATAGTCCGAGAATCGCCTCCTGTGTGAAGAGTTTCGAAGTTGACGGGCAGACGCTCCGGAAAGAGAGCGAGACGTTATGGGTTATCGACCCGGAAGGCGCGATGAAGGTGCCGGTTCGCCTGTTCACGAATGAGAAACTTCTCGAGAAGATTTCAAATGATGGCTCAATCAGGCAGGCATGCAATGTCGCCGCCCTCCCCGGCATCCAGGTGGCGAGTATCGTCCAAGCTGATCAGCACTGCGGCTATGGCTTCCCGATCGGCGGCGTCGCCGCGTTCGACCTGGACGGCGGCGTCATCAGCCCCGGCGGGATCGGGTTCGATATCAACTGCGGCGTCCGACTCCTCGCCACCCCTTTGACCGTGGCGGACGTGACGCCGCGCATGGCCGAGCTGCTCGACTTGTTCGCGAAGAACTGTCCGCTCGGCGTGGGTAGCGAGTCGAAGCTCCGTCTCTCGGAGGCCGACTACCAGGAGCTCTTGCGGCAAGGGGCGGGCTGGGCGGTCGCTCACGGGTACGGGACGCAGGATGACGTGACGCATTGCGAATCCAAGGGTTGTATTCCCGGCGCGGACCCGAAGAAGGCGTCGCCGCGAGCGTTAGCTCGGGGTCGGCAGCAGCTCGGCACGGTCGGCGCGGGCAACCACTTCATCGAAGTCCAACGCGTCGCGGCCATCCACGACCCCGCGGCCGCGGCGGCGTACCGGATTACTGGCGTCGACCAGGTCGTCGTCCTCATCCACTGCGGCAGCAGGGGTTTCGGCCATCAAATCTGCACTGAGTACATCCGGAAGATGGAGGACGACCAGCCGGACCTCACGAACGGCTTGCCGGACAAGAACTTGATCTACGCCCCCCTCGGCTCAAAACTGGCGGATGACTACTTCGCCGCCATGTGCGCGGCCGCGAACTACGCCTTCGCGAACCGTCACATCCTCGGGCATTACGTCCGCGAGAGTTTCGCCGAACTCTTCGGCCGCGAGGTCGCTGACAAGATCGTCACGGTCTACGATATCTGTCATAATATCGCCAAGCGCGAACGCCACTTGATCGATGGTGTCGAGAGAGAGGTCATGGTGCACCGGAAAGGCGCGACCCGGGCGTTCCCGCCAGGGTTTGAAGAGTTGCCGCCCGAGTATCGGGCGTTCGGCCAGCCAGTCCTCATCCCTGGCAGCATGGGCACCGCTTCGTACTTGCTTCACGGGACTGAGGAGGCGATGAGAGTCTCGTTCGGGAGTTGCGCGCACGGCGCGGGTCGGTTGATGAGCCGGATGGAGGCGAACCGCGAGTTCACGGCGGAAGGCGTGAAGCGCCAGCTCGCCGACAAGCACATCCTCATCCAGGCCGAATCCCGCCATGGCATCACAGAAGAGGCGCCGGGCGCGTACAAGGACGTCGACGAGGTCATCAAGGTGTGTCACGACGCGGGCATCGCGAAACGGGTCGCCAAGATGGAACCGTTGGGCGTCGTGAAAGGGTGAGACGTTCGTTCTTGAGACGGATATTGGTCTTGATGCGCTCGTTTTGACACTCTCGTCTTGACCCTCCCCGCCGGACGCGAGTCCGGTACATCGCTGGCGCGGCAAAAGCCATAGTCGTCGTTCTGAGCTCTATGACCGCGCCCGTGAGAATTGGGATGAGAAAACCCGTGCCGCGCCAGCACTCGTCGGTCTCTGGCCGGCAAAGTCATTGAACGGAACGAGAAGTCACGAACGAGAAGCGAACTCACGAACGGAACGAGAACTCACTCAAAGAACGTACTCCTCACGCAAAGAACTCACTCAAGAAGGAATGGAAGAAAAGAAGAAGAAAAAAAGAGAAACGTTGCCTTGGAATTCACACACACGAATAGGAGTCCTGAGGAAGCTTTCTCTTTATAAAGTTAATTGTCGTCAGGACGTCGAGGAGCGGCCCGTCTCAGCCGAGGTCCAACTCCTGGTCGAGCGCGTCGAGGTCGCTCAAGTCGAGGTCCTGGTCGAGCGCGTCGAGAGCGCCCAGTTCCGCTTCAAAATCGTCGACGCTCTCCTGCGTCGTCACGGGAACATTCGTGTCCGGGGCGGTCCTGCCGCCGCACGCGGCGAGGAGCAGGAGCGCGATGATGCTGAAAACCATAAGTGTGCTTGTGGAACGCATGCATAATCACCTCTGGAGGCGTGAAACGGTTGCGCTGTTTTTATGTCTTCTGGAAAAAAGTGGGAAAGTGAGGGAAAAAAGGAAAATTGTTTCTCTGATGGACGTTCACTGCGTCTCGTTCACCGGGACGTCCTCTTCATCCTCAGACTCGTCTTCAGATTCGTCCTCGGTCTCCGTCTCGTTCTCAGCGGCGCCGTCATCCGAAGAGTCATCCTCTTCCAGCTCGAGACCGCCGTTGTTCAGCTGACGGATCTCCTTGACGACTTCGCGGAGCGAGTCGCGGACCTCCTTCAGGTAGCCCTGCGCGGCCCGGACGTGCTCGTGCGCCTCCTGCGCGACCTCATCGATCTCGCCGGGCGCGGCGTTCTCGTACAAGTCCACCGCCGCCTGCCACTCGTCCTTCGCCAGTTGGAGCTTCTCGTCATACGAGGCCATCTGCGCGTCGAGCGCGCTCACGTCCTTGCCCTGCGCCTCGAGCCGGTCACGAGTCGTTTGGAGCTTCTCGGCCAGCCGTTCCGCCTTCTCGACGATGTTGCCGAGCTTGGCGTTCATCGCGTCGCCGACGCTCTTCTTCAAGACTCCCTTCGACTCTCGCCACTCATTCCGAACCCTGTTCGCGGCCTTTTTCACGTCATCAATGGTCGCGTCGTCACCGAGGGCGGCAACGTCGTCGTGCGTCGCCTCGACCGCGGCGATCCGCGCGTCGATCGCGGCCAGCGCCGCGGCCTTCCCTTCCTCGCCCATCTCCTCGTTCGCTTCGATCTTCGCCTTGACGCGTTCGAGCGCGTTCAAGACCATCTCGGCGCTGTTCCCGAGGAACGGCTTCACCTTCAGCTTCGCGTCGTCACAGTTGGCGTTCGTGTCGGTCGCCTTGCACTGGACGAACTGTTGGCGGACCTGAGCGACTTCGCCCCGTGACGCGATATACTTCGCCTTCACGACTTGATAGCGCTCCTTCGCTTGCAGGTAGCGCTCCTGCGCTCCTTCCATCCGTTCTTGCATCGTCTGGAGGCGCGCTTGGACCTTCTCGCGAGCCTGCGCCATCGCTTGTCCGCCGTTCCCGTCGCGCGCGCGTTCACGGTCCGGGAGAGGCTTCACTTGCGTGTCGCCGGCCTGGAATCCGGGCCCGGCTCTCGTCTGCACTTCATCCGCAGTCTCCGGATTCTCAAGTGTTTCTTCAGAAGTCGTTTCAAGTGTTTCGCTCGCGCCGCCGGCCTTGACCGCGACGAATTTTCCGTTTTCGGCCAGTGCGATGGGCACGATGCTCAAGAGGAACATCGCGACCACGAACAGGCTGAACAATCGATTCATATTCATTGGTTCACCTCGCGCCTTTGTCAACCCTTTGTTAACAGAAGGTGTTTTGAAACTTGAAGGTCTTTTGAAATTTTTTTGAAACGTGTTTCGAAGTGGGAGGTAAGGACGTTGTTGCTTATAAAGAAACTTTCAGAGAAGGGATTTTTCTCCACTAAAAAAACGTTTTTAATCTTTATAATAACAATTATTCAATAATTAAACTTTATAATGACAATAATGAAATATTAATGACTTAAAATGACGAAAATCACCATTAAGCAGAGGAGTTATGTTTTTATACCATGACCGCTCCACCACCCAACATGGCACACGCTTGGACCAGACCCCTCCTCGTCGCACTCGCGCTCACAGCCCTCGTGCTGCCGAGCGTCTTCGCCGCCACGCTCCACGGCACGATCTACCACGACGACCTGAGCGTCGCGCGCAACGTCATCGTCACGATCAACACCGCGCCACTCCAACGGTACGTCAGCATGGACGGAGAGTACTCCTTCCAAGCCCAACCGGGAGACTATCAACTCTCAGTCACGTACGCGCTCAACCAGAACAAGACGATGACTGAAGAAGTGACGATTACGGAAGAGGGGAGTTTCCGCTACGACCTCTTCCTCTTCCCGGACTTGACGGAAGACCAAGAGCTCTACGACTCGCTCGTCGAAGACCTCGACGAACAACCACTCGCCCTTTCCGGGAACAACTACTGGGCGCTCGGACTCCTCATCCTCCTCATCCTCGCGCTCACCATCCTACCCTGGATATTCCTGAAACGACGCTTCGCGAAACTGGAAGCGAACGACCAAGATCGGAACGCGAGGAGCCACGACGAACGGGGCCAGGACGCCAACGTCGAAGAGAGCTCACACGAAAGGTTCGGAACGCGAAGCGCTGACGCGGACGCGGTCGTCAAGCTGCTCAAGCGAGAAGGCGGCCGGATGACGCAGAAAGAGCTGCGCAAACACCTCCCGGAGAGCGAGGCGAAAGTCAGCCTCTTAATCGCCGAACTCGAAGCGAAAGGCGTCGTCGAGAAGATCAAGAAAGGGCGCGGCAATATCCTCATCCTGAAGAAACAGTGAAAGCCGGGCGTCGCCCGGTAACGGTTGGCGCGGCAAGAATTCATCGTCGACGTCCAGAGCGGCAGGCACGTACTCTCGAGAACTGGTACGAGTACTTCCGGGCCGCGCCAGCACGGGTCGGACATCGCCCGAGAACACGCGCCACCGCAGCGCCGCGAAGCGAAACTTTCAACGCGACCGCGAGAACCAACAGTCCCGTTCGCCGACATCGTTTTTATAAACACGTTTTCTCTTCTCACTCCTGCATGAAACGACGAGTCTCGTTCAAGAACGACCAGGGATTGACGCTGCGCGGCGTCGTGTACGAGCCGCGGCAGCCGGAAGCGAAAGCGTCCATCGTCTGCTTGCACGGCTTCCCGGGGAGCATCAAGGGGCGGACGGCGAAGCGCCTCGGCCCCGCGCTCGTCAAGAAAGGGTATCGCGTCTTGCAATTCAACTTCTCCGGCACACCAGACTCAGACGGTAAATTCGAACAGAAACTGATGAGCCGGGAAGTGAAGGACACCAAGGCCGCCATCGATTTCTTCCTGAAGAAGTACCCGTCGGAAAAGCTCGTCCTGTTCGGCCACTCGACGGGCGCGATCGACGCTGGCTTGTACGCGCACAAGGACAAGCGCGTCAAAGGGCTCGTCTTGAGCGGGTGCGTCGGCAAGCTCAGCCAAGCGGTCCGGTACGACTTCACGGATGAGCAAGTCCGCGAGTTCTGGACGAAAGGGTACGCGTCGTACACGGCACGAGGCCATTGGAGCGACGGCCTCCGCATCAAGAAAGCGTTCTACGACGAGTTCTTCACCCTCGACCTGCCCGGTTCGATCGCCAAGTATCGGGGCGCGACGCTCGTCGTCCACGGGAATGCGGACGACGCGGTCCCGGTCAAGCACGCGAAAGAGGCGTACACTGCCGCGCGCAAGCCGAAGCGGCTCGTCATCATCCCCGGCGCGGACCACGCGTACTCAGGCCGGAAGAGCCTCGGACGGCTCGTCGCGGCAGTGGATGAGTTCGTGAAAACGCTCTTGAAAAAGACGAATAAATAATTATTTATAGGCTCTGAAGAAAACGGGCTTCATGCGCGCGATTCTCTGCTTTGGCGACAGCATCACCGAGGGACGGGGTGAACTCCCAAACACGGGGTGGGTCGGACGGCTGAAAGAGTCCTTCGAATCCGCTGACGAGTACAATGTCGTCTACAACCTCGGCATCCCGGGCGAGACGACAGACGGGCTTCTCAAGAGGTTCAAGATCGAGTGCGCGGCACGGGTGCGGAATCTCCGACCGGAAGACCGGTTCGTGATTCTCGTAGCCATCGGCATCAACGACTCTCTCTGGTTCGGCCTGCCGAAGAGCGGAAGGCCTTGTACGACGCCGGAAAGGTTCGAGAAGAACGTACAGAGACTCATCGAGATTGGCTCGTCGTTCGAGGCAGAGCTCGCGTTCATAGGGTTGACTCCTGTCGATGAGTCACGGACGATGCCTTATGAAGAGACCTCGCTGGAGAACAAGCGAGTCAAGGAGTACAACGCCCGCATCAAGAAGTGCTGCGCTGAAAAACGCGTGCCGTTCCTCGACCTCTTCGAGAGCATGTCAAAACTGATGTCTGACATTTAGGCGTT
>DASH01000036.1 GCA_002503705.1 Candidatus Woesearchaeota archaeon UBA153
CAATTTCTCGACGCTGCAATGCCGCAGCGCAGCGAAGATGGACGTGCACTTCGTGCTCGTCCAAATCACGCACTGGTGCGCGCAGCGTCGAGGAAGCATCAGCAAGACCATCAGACGAATCCGCGACTCCGTCGAAGAAGTCACGTCATATATAAATGAAAACACGCTATTCAAAGAATTCCTCGACGAATTGAGCGCGAGGTGTCAAACATGAGTTGAAGAAAGATTTTTATATGCAGGCTCTTCGGTGACGAGAATGGGCCTCTTCCACAAGTCGCTGAATGAACGGCTCGCTACGTACTCAACCGAGATAGAAAAGCTCGGCGTCGTCCCCAAAGACTGGTTCTGGGGCCGGGGCAAGCTCCGCAAACTGGACGCCCTCAACAAGCGCGTCATCGAGGATTTGAGATTCTACCACAGCGTCAACCCGGAGAAAGGGAATGATTATGAGCGAGTGCAAGCGGTCATCCCGCTCCTGAAAGAGCTCGAGAAAGACGTCCAACTCATGCTGAAAGAGCATCGCTCCGCGGCCGACATCCAAGAACGCGAAGCCAAAGCGGCCAATTTCCTCCTCAAGGAGATCGCGCAGATCCTGCAGTCGTTCCAAGCGGAAGTGAAGAAGAACACGGCACGCGCGAACAAGGTTGCGCTCGCCATCGACCAGCTCACGCAGTACCTGCGCATCGCGGTGCCGGAAGCGGCGGCCCGCTACGAGTTATTGCCGCGACGCATCGAGATGAAAGAAGGTGCTGAGAAGGGCTACTGCCGACCCTTCAACGCGTATCCACTCTATGAGATCTACGTCCAGCCGAAAGGCGAACCGGACAAAGCGCTCCTCTGGACGGAGTTCGGACGGGAAAGTCTCGACCCGGTGTCGCTCAAGAATGTCTTCACGGACCTCTCCATCATCCATCTCGGAGAATCGCTGATTTCGCACATCGACGAGCGAGAGCAACGCCACGGATTTACCGGACCAGACATCAACTCTCGGTTCTATGACCACATCAAAGAACTCAAAGAGCTCGGCTTCGAGCCGCTGTTATGGGAGTATTACGGGTCTCTAGGCAATCACGGCATGGACCGCCTCGGCGTGCGGGGAGATTCGAACCTGCAAGGAGAGGAGGTGGCCTCCTTGGAGGTGTGGAAACGACTCACCCCCCTCCACACCTACTTCTTCCGAGAACTGAAGACGGTGTACCAGAAGAACGCGAACCATCCTGCCGTGGACAAGATGCGCGACTCCATCAGGCGGCTGTATGACGACCTCAACGCGATGCTCGAAGCGGGACGGCCCTACACGACCGTCCAGAAAACAGAAGCGGCTTTCCTGCAGAAGTTCCTCGGTGAACTCAGAACATTCTACGCAGAAGAAACATCATCCCCAGCCAAAGCTTTTTAAAGCTCTTCTCGTTTGCTGAGAGCGGCAGGCAGAGGGGGTTTTGTTGCATGGCCGGCGCGTTCGTTCTGGAGAAGGTGAAGAAGCGTGACGGCAGGCTCGTCCCGTACAGTCGGGAGAAGATTGAACGCGTCTTGCAGCTCGCCGGCCAAGCGTGCGAAACCGAGCTGCCCGTCAGCCAGCTCGCGGAAGCCGTCGAGAAGAAGCTCTTGAAGGCGCACAGCAAGGCGAGCGGTCAGCGCACGCCCGACGTGGAAGAAGTCCAGGACCTCGTCGAGGAGGCGTTGATGGAGGCGGGCCACCACCGCGTCGCGCGCCACTACATCTTGTACCGCGAACAACGCGCCGCCGAGCGCGACGCGAAGAGCGCGCTCATCGGGAAGAAGATCGTGACTGATTTGAGCGTGAACGCGGTGAAGCTCTTGCGCGAACGCTACTTGTTGCGCGACGAGCAGCGCGGCTGGTTCGAGAGTCCTGACGAGATGTTCGACCGCGTCGCGGAAGCGGTCAGTTTGGCGGAGAAGAAGTACGGCGCTGACGAGGCCGAGCAACGGCGGTGGCGGAATCGTTTCAAGCGCGTCATGCGTGACTTGGACTTTTTGCCGAACAGTCCCGCGTTGATGAACGCGGGCACGCACGGTCAGCAGCTCGCGAGCAGCATCGCCATCCCGCTCGATGACGATTTGGACGCGATTTATCGCGGCTTGTACGACGCTGCGCGGATGCAGCAAGTCGGGTGCGGCACCGGCTTCAACTTCAGCCCGCTCCGACGGAAAGGAGCGCCGGTGAAGAGCTTGAAGGGCGTCGCTTCCGGTCCGTTGACGTTCTTGCGGTTGTTCAGCGAGTCGGCTCGCGTCGTGAAGCAAGCCGGCCGGCGTCAAGGGGGGAACATCGCGATTCTCGACGTGACGCATCCGGACGTGCTCGAGTTCGTCTCGGCGAAGTCGAAGGGCACGCTGGACAATTTCAACCTGAGCGTCTTGCTGAGCGACGAGTTCATGCACGCCGCCATCGCGGACAAGGAGTACTCGTTGCGGGACCCGGGCACGAAAGAGGTCACGGGGAGGGTGAACGCGAAGCAAGTCTTCGACTTGATCGTCGCCTCCGCGTGGAACCACGCCGACCCCGGCGTCTTGTTCAAGGACGCGATGAACAAGAGCAACCCGGTTCCCGGCCACCCGCTCGTGGCGACGAGCTCGTGCGCGGAATTCCTGCTGAGCGGGTACGAGCAAGGGTTCCTGGGAAACGTGAATCTCGCGAACTTCGCGACCGACGACCAGCAAGTCGACTGGAAGCGGTTGAAAGAGGTCGTCGGCATCGCGGTCAGGTTCCTCGATGACGTCATCGACGTCTCGCACTATCCTATCAAGCGCGCGAAGACGGTGACGTGGCGCCACCGCAAGATCGGCGTCGGCGTCATGGGCTTGGCGCACCTGCTCGTCCAGCTCCGCGTCCCGTACGACAGCGACGAGGGCGTCGCGATGACGAGCGCGGTCCTCAAGGCGGTGCGGGAGGCGGCGGATGAGGCGAGCGAAGAGTTGGGGAAGCACCGCGGACCGTATCCGGATTGGCGCCGCAGCGTGGACAGCGTGAAGAGCAAAGAGTACGACGCGGCTCGCGGCGAGCACAAGTACCGGAACGCGACGCGCCTGGCGGTCAGCCCGACGGGGAGCACGAGCATGATCGCGGACACCAGTTCGGGAATCGAGCCGTTGTTCAGCGTCAGCTACGTGAAGAAAGTCCTCGGCGGCCAAGAGTTCTACTACGTCGACCCGTTCTTGAAGCGCCGCCTTGAAGAGCTGAACGTGTACAGCGACGAGCTCGTCGAGCGGATCGCGAGCTTCGGATTGCAAGACGTGAAGGAGGTCCCGGACGAGGTGAAGCGCGTCTTCGTGACGACGCACGACATCGCGCCCGAGTGGCACGTGCGGGTGCAGGCGGCGGTGCAGGCGCACGTGGACAACGCGGTCTCGAAGACGGTGAACCTGCCCGCGGACGCGACGCTCCTCGACGTGGAGAACGTCTTCTTCCTCGCGTGGAAGCTCAAGTGCAAAGGGTGCACGGTCTATCGTGATGGGAGCGTGGGCGAGCAAGTCCTGACGAGCACGACGTTGCGGCGCGCGGCGCAGAAGACGGGCGCGAAACGCTCGGTGCGCGAGGAGCTGAAAGTCTTGACGACGAACAAGAGTCTCGCCGAGTTCACGGAACGGGGGAGTTGAATGAAACGCGGTCTCGTCCACGTGTACATCGGCGACGGCAAGGGGAAGACGACCGCCGCGATCGGGTTGGCGTTGCGGGCAGTCGGACAGAACATCCTTGTCGCCATGGTCCAGTTCATGAAAGGCGGACGCTATACGGGCGAGGTCTTGGCGGCGGAGCGGTTCTTGAGCGGACGGTTGACGATCAAGCAGTTCGGCCGCGGGTGCATCCGCGAGGACAAGCAGTTGAAGATCGCCGAGTTCGACGACGACAAGTACTTGAAGATCGAGCCGATGCGCGTGCGGGACGACGAGCCGTGCGGCTCCTGCAGGTATTGTTTCGTGAATGACTCGAAACAGAAGATTTTTTGCGAGGACGCGTACAGCTACGCGAAGAAAATCTTGGAGAACGGCGACCACGGCGTGGTCATCCTGGACGAGCTCGTCTACGCGGTCACGTACGGCATGCTCCCCCTCGAGAAAGCGTTGGCGCTCATCGATTCGAAGCCGGAGCACGTCGAGCTCGTCGTGACGGGCGGCGCGTGGAAAGGCGAGGTGCCGCCGGAATTCCTCGAGCGCGCGGACTTGGTCACGGAGATGAAGAAGCGCAAGCACTACTACGAAGACGGCGTCCTCGCGAGGAGAGGCGTCGAGTATTGAGAAGACACGCGTGCCGCCTTGGAACCGTTGCTGGCGGCGAGCACGACGAGCGGCTGCGAGTCGTTGTCGCGAGCCGCCAGAGATTGCCCGGACTGGAAGGAGGGCAAGGCTCCGCAGCACGCGTCCAATCAAGCCCTGGTGAGGAGGTCACTTCGACCGCGAGGGAGAAGTTCCGAATCAGTGGGGCGCGGCCCCGATGATGAGGTTATTCCCCGTCTGACGTCGTGATGACTGGAGTAACTGCTGAGGGGCGCTTTCTTCTCGTCGTTTCGTAGTTATGCTAAAAAATGTCATAGTTAAACGAAAAACTCGCACTCATAACGGAGGAGAAATAATAACGAAAGAAAAACGAACAATAACGAAGAGGAAAAGAAAAAACTCTTTTATCCGAGCGCGCACCCGCTCTTCGCGGCGAGCTGCTCGAGCGTCTGGCCGCCGTACGCGAGCGTGCCGTCAATCCTCCACGCGGGGAAGAACTCGACGCCGGCGCACGTCGCGCCGCCGTTCGTGCAGTCGATGACCGTCAACGCGCTCGCGTCGCCACCGAACTTCTTCGGCTCGTCGAGCGACGACGGAGCATCGGCGGACGTGTAGAGGACAACCCCTTTGCTCGTCAAACATTCCGCGAGCGACGAGGAGATGGTGACTGTGGTCGTGACCGCGTGCTCACCCGGACTCTCCACCGACACCTCGACGAGCGCTGGCGCCGCGGCGTCCGCCGCCTCCAGGAACGAGTCGACCTCCTCCTCGACAGGCTGCACGAGCCGGTTCTCGATGACCGCGCCCGCGTTGAGCTGGTCGATGAAGAGCTTGTACGCGAGAAGCCGCTTCTGCGAGAGGAGGTACTCCTTGATCTGCGCCGCCGCTTGGTCGAACGACACGACCGTTCCCGGAATCGCCTCCAACTTCTCGATGACGTGGTAGCCGAACGACGTCTTGACGACGCGCACCGCGCCATCCTGCATGCTGAACGACGCGTCCTCGAACTCCTTCACCATGAAGCCGCGACCGAACGTGTACTCACCGCACGAGGCCTTGCTCCCCGCGTCGTCAGAGTACTCGTCGACGAGCGCGCAGAAATCAGCGCCGTCCTGGAGTTTCGAGAGCGCTTCCCCGGCGAGCGCGTTCGCCTCGGCGTCCGTCTGCTCGGGCGGCGCGACGGCGAGGAGGAGGTGACGGACGCGCACCTGCTCGTCCATGGTGAATTGGACCGTGTTCTCGTCGTAATAGTTCCGCGCCTCCTTCTCCGAGACGTTCACGCTCTTATCGACCGTCTCGGCGAACACCTTTGAGATGGTGAGCTGGCGCGTGAGGAGCGCTCGCAAGTCCTTCTTGTCGAGGCCGAGGAGGCCGATGTTCACGAGCAACTGCTCCTCCGTCAAGCCGCCGTTCACGAGCAACGCCTGGTACGCCTCGTCAATCTCGGCGTCCGTGGCGGTGAGGCCGCGCGCAGCCCCTTCTTGCAGGATGAGCTCTTCGTTGATCATCTCCTGGAGGACTTGCTCGTCCGAAAGGGCGGCGCGGTATTGCTCCGGAAGGAGGCCGATCTGGTCGTCAAGGTCTTCGCGCGTGATACTCTTCCCGTTCACGACAGCGACGACTTCCGATTTCGCCTCGCGGAGCTCGTCGTTCACCGCGCGGATGTCCGCTTCAAAACCAGGGTAGCGCGCGCCGAGCTCGCGAAGCGTGTACTCGCCGCTCGTGAAGTCCGCCGCCAAGTCCGGCGCCAAGAGTTGAGAGATGTTGCGCGCCGTGAAAGCGTCCAGCACGGTCTTGTACGACGCCGCGACAGGCATCGAGTTCATCGCGGCGAACTCTTTCCCGAGCGCGACGAGAAAAACGATGATGAGGAAGACGGCGAAGAGGGTCGGGATGAGTTGGAAACGACACGGGGCCGCTCTCGTAGGCGCTTTCGCGCTTCGTTGCTGAACAGGACGTGCTTTTGCTCTTCGTGCCACAATGGACCACCTCGCGGAACTCCCCCCACCTCTCGTCGAGGACGAGCCGCAACAGCCTATAAAAAGGTTGTGGTCGCTCCGCGAGAGTAGAGACTTCCGACATTTCGACGACAAATCCGTCGTGGACGCCCGCCATGAGCGGAACGCCAGGCCGTCGCGAGACGGGTACGTTGCTGGCGCGGCAAAAGTTCATAGTCGTAGTTCCGGAGAGTACAGACGTACTGACGAGAACTTTGACGAGGAAACCCGTGCCGCGCCAGCACCGACCAGGCAAGGCCTGGCAGAGGCCTGTCGGCTCTCAACGGAGGCCTTCCGGCGTTGCAAGGCGAAAACATAAAAGGAGGTCTCGGCTTCTCGTCTCGCATGGAGACGCGGATCGGAACGGGCTGCGAGGCGATGGACTGGCTCCTCGAGGGGGGCTATGAGAAGGACGTCCTGACGACGGTCTACGGCGCTCCCGGCGTGGGGAAGACGAACTTCCTGCTGTTAGCGTTAGCGAACAGCGCCGCGCTCGCGAAGAAGAAAGTCGTGTACATCGATACCGAGGGTAATTTTTCTCTTGCGCGGTTCAAGCAAGTCTGTCCTGACTACGAAGACGTGCTGAAAAGGGTCGTGTTCCTGCGGCCAACGACGTTCGAGGAACAACGGGCAGCGTTCGACAAGCTACGCAAGATCGTCACGGAGAAGGTCGGCGCGATCATGCTCGACGGCGCCGCGATGCTGTACCGCCTCGAGTTGGGGAAGACGAAGGACGTGTACAGCGTGAACCGCGAACTCGGCATCCAATTGAGCATGCTCACGGAGATTGCGCGCAAGCAGCAGATTCCGGTGCTCGTGACGAACCAAGTGTACGCCGACATCGACTCCGGCGAGAACGGGCGCACGAAGATGGTCGGCGGCGACATCTTACGCTACGCGTCCAAGTGTTTGATTGAAGTGAAAAGACTTGCGGGCGACAAGCGCGTCGCGATCTTACGGAAGCACCGCTCGCTGCCCGAGAAGCACGTGTTCTTCAAGATTACTGATTCGGGCGTCGAACAGATTGAGGATTTGAGTGAGAAAGGGAAAAGTTCAACGCGCGAAGAGCCGTGAAAACGTCATGGCCGCCCGCGTCAAGCATCACGGTTTCGCGCATTTCGTCTTGGCGGTCGTCTTGTTCTTGATCGCCGTCGTCGTCTTCGGCGGCTGGGTGGAAGGTCCCGTGACGAGCGGGTTGTTCCTCGGCGTGAAAGTGTACGGTTTCACGTCGAGCGCGGCGGCGGGCGACTTGCAGGGCGTGAGCCTCGCGGGCGCGACGATCTTGCAGCTCGCCGTCATCTTCTTCATCAACCTCATCATCTACTACGCGATCTCGTCGGTGTTGATCTTCGTATTCAACCTCGTGTTCGGCGAGAGAGTTGAGAAGAGAACTGATGGACGAAAGTAATATAAATCTCGCGCAAGTACCCTTCTCGAATGACAGATACTCTCGAGAACAAGATGGAGAAGGAGTCCTCCCGAGAGTATGCCTCATCTATCGCGACAGCCGTTTGCTATTGTATCGGAGCGGTCGTGTTAGCATATGCTCTCAACACATTCAACATCGACGCTCGGAAGCATCGTCAATCGATGAACGCCCAGTTCCAGACGTTCGTCGATACAAATAAGAACGGAACGTTCGAGACTGAAGAAGTGACCGAAGCCGCTCGCAAGCTCGGCTATACAGAACCTGTTGCTTGCGGAACACGGATGGAACTCGGCTTCCATTCGTATGAACAGAGCGTCAGGTTCAATCAAGAACGCTATACGCTCGTCGTTCCAGACCACATTTTCACGATCTATCAAGAAGCCGAAAAAGCGCGCGCGGAGCGCGACAACTGGGATTACATCAACTAATTCTCGTGACGACGCATCGCTACCGGCTGCTCGCCTCATCGTTGTTTTCTCGTTGCGGCGCGCCACCCCGGAGGGGGCAAGTCCCCCGGCGCTCTCCGCAGTTCTTCTCGAGAAAGGCTCGCCTGAGGCCGGTAGCGATGAAGAAAAGAGAAAGAAGGAGTGAGAAGAAATTCAACGAGAATGAGAAGAAAAAAGATTTCTTGAAAGACGTTTTCCGTTCTCGACTTTACTCGCTCGTGAAGTCGTCGATGGTGAACGGGGGCGCTTGGCCCTTGTTGAGCAAGCCTTTCTCCTCCATGATGCCTTTCGTCAAGAGGTAGAAGACGAGCCCGAGGCTCTTCTTGCCCTTATTGTTGCACGGCACGACCAAGTCGATGCAGTTCGCCTGGTTGTTCGTGTCGCAGAACGCGACGATGGGGATGCCGACTTTCATCGCGTCCGCGATCGCGTTCCGGTCCGGCCACGGGTCGGCGACGACGACGAGCTTGGCCTCGGTGAAGCCCTTCAGTTGCGTGTTCGTCAGGATGCCGGGCGGGTAGCGGCCGGCGAAGTGCTTGATGCCTAAGAGTTCGGCCATCTTCTTCACGCCTTTCCACCCGTTCTCGCGGCGCGAGAAGAAGAGGAGGTCGTCCGGGTTGTACCGGCTCAGGAATTTCGTGGCGATGCGGATGCGCTTGTCGATCTCTTCGATGTTCAAGACGCTCAACCCGTCGGGTCGCGTCTTGTAGATGAAGTCTTTCATGTACTTCGTCTTGAATTTCGTGCCGATGTGGATGCCGCTCTTCAGGTAGTCTTCGTTCGACACTAACAGGTTCGCCGTCTCATCGCCCATAGTTTCACCTTCTGTTCAGGGAAAATCGTGAGAATTCACGCTTTTCCGCAGCTATTCTCACCCGCTACGCTCCAGGCGGAGCGCCTCCCAACATCCGAGGGAGACAAGGGTAATAGCGTGCTGGAACCGGGCGGTGCTTAAAAACCTTTTGGGGCGAGAAAAGAGGAAAATATTACAATATGGAAAATAAATGTTTTGCCGACGAAGAACAACCTCTTAACAGAGAACTCAAAGATTTGCTTGCAGCAGCGTTTCCTCAAAGCGCCGTTTCTGCGTCTCGCGCTGACGGATCTCCGTCGACGTCGGAGCGATAGGAAGAAGACCTTTCGATTGCTGATAAGCATGCAACGCGGAAAGAAACCTCTCATTCGGACAATAACAATAGAAGGGATCGGCGCCGTGTTGGCGAAGGTAACGTTCAAAAGCTGAGAACTTCAATGGTCGGGCTGATGGAGCGTATCTTTTTCCATCCCATGCCCAATCGGTGACATCATCTGTGAAGCGAACCCACTCGAGATTGAGACGTCGGAACGGTATCTTGGACCAGATGGCGAGTTGCGGGAGCTCGTAGCCACCAGTATAGTCGAGCGCGGGGACGCGTGAGGCGAAATAGTCACCGTAGGCTTTCGTGAGGCTCCGCTCGTCAGATGGGCCGCGACCGTGAAATTCGCGATAGAGTTCTCGTTCGACGTGCGCGCGGTCGACGATGAACGCCTTATCGGACGGGAGGAGTTCGAACGAGAGGAGCGCGACATACGATTCACGACAGATGTCATGGAACAGGTAACGCCAGACATCAGGGAAGCGAGGGTGCGAAAGCCATGAGCTCGGCGTCGGCTCAAGGAGAGCTTCGATAACACCATCATGAGCGGTCTCCGGCAACCCTTGCGCGCGACCGAGGCGAACGAAACGACGCCTCGGAAGTAACCCTTTCTTCCCGTAGACGATTCCCGTCCGCATCGACCGAATCGCTTCAAGATTGGTGTAATGATACGCGGTGACCATGAGTCGTACAGGAATACCGGGAGATTTATAAATGTTATCACTTAATGGGAGTAATATATTAGAGATACATCTTGATTTTTTACAATACTGTAAAGAATTATTTTCTCGTCGGAAACCGTCCGACCGCTTCGTACACCGGCCCGTCCGGCGTCAGCGTGCTCTTGAACAGCACGAACCCTTCGACGTGCCAGGAGACTTCCAAACGTTCGGAGGCCAACGCGTGGACGACGTCTTTCTCCACGAGCGTCAACGCTTCGAACCGCGCGAGCGTCACGTGCGGCGCGTACGCTCGCGGATCGTGCAGCGCGAACGGACGCACGGCTCGTTCGACATTGCGTTGCAATTGCGCCAAGTCTTTCGTCAACTTCACGCCGAGCCACAAAACGTGCGGGAACGAACCGTACTTCGTCGACGTCAACCGGAACGAGGAGAACGGGACTTCCTCGAGCGCCGCTTTGACCTTGTGCAGTTTGGCTTCTTGCACCTCGCCGAGGTACTTCAACGTCACGTGCACGTTCTCCGGGCTCACGAACCGCAACGACGAACAATCGCGCAACGACGTCATACTCTCTCGTAAAGACTCTCGAAGCTCGTCAGAGATCTCGACCGCGACGAACAAGCGCATGATTTCCCTCCGAGGACGAACGCGCAACGACTGTGGGCCGCGTTCAGAACGCAGCCGCGCCGGCGCGGCACGGATTTTCTCGTTCTCGTCCGTCGTGATTTCCTTATACCGCGTCTTCGTTCCGTACGTCGTTACTCGTTCTTGACTTTAACTATGAGTTTTTGCCGCGCCAGCCTCCAACCCGTCTCACGACGGACTCGCATTCGCTGACAGCGAACAAACAATCTGTTGAGAAGCGGTAAAAAGTGTTTGTGATTAAAAGGTTTTACTCTTTCGGTTCTTCAGTCGCCGGAGCTTCCTCGCCGAACTCCTCGCTGTCGAGCTCTTCATGCGCTTCGAAGTTCGCGTGCGGGTCCTCCCGCTTCTGCTCGACGCGCTGCGGCGCGACCGAAGGCTTCATCGTCGCCTCGCCGACCTTCTCGGCGAAACCGACCTTCGCGAGCACTTTCGTCACGCGAATCCTGATTTCGTCGCCCGCCTTCGTGTTCGGCACGAAGAGGACGAACCCGTCCTTGCGCGCGATACCGTCGCCTTTCTCCCCGACGGCCTCGACGCGAACGTCCAACTCCTCGCCTTCCCGCACCGGGGGGGCTCGTTGCTGTCCGCCAAAACGGTTTCCGCCACGATCTCCACCATACATAGCCTGTTTCACCTACAATATTCCCGGGAACGCGGACCGCTCCCGACTACAGCCCAGAAAGACGGGCGGGTTTTAAAAGTTAGTGAAAGGGAGGTATCGATGAGTGGAATGGTCCTTTGCCGAGGGGTCATTCGAAGGCGGGGGCGAAGTTGCCGACGTTGCCGCCGAGGACGCACCTGTCGCCGGCGGCGTAGACGCCGAAAGCACGCGCCTGTGTAGCCCTGCCACCGTTCAATCTTCACTGCCGCTTCACGACGTTCGCTCGTTGCCGAGGTACCAGCTGTCGCAGCTGTATTTTATAGCAACTCTCTGCCGTGTGTTGTTGCCCTGATGGCGGGGCGTGTGGCCCCTTTGTCGCCGACGGCGAGGCCTTCGCCATGCGGCAGTATGACAAAGGACTATTTCCGACCTTGGTTTCCTGTGGAGATTTTTCGCGCCTGCCACCCGAAGGCGGGGGCGAAGTTGCCGACGCTGCCGCCGCTGAGGTAGCACCCGCCGCCGATGGCGAGGACGCCGAAAGCACGCGTGATATCTGGCTTGCCAAGAGCGGGCGGTTCATTCAGGCGATATACATACGCGGGAACTCCCGTCAACGCCTTGAAGACTGTGTTGACGCGCTTCACGTCGCCAGTGCCGAGCGTGGCGAAACAATAGTTGTCCGCGCCCTTCGTCTCGGTCACGAACCCGTCAGGGCCAGTGAGCATGCGATCGACGCGCCACTCCAACGGCGTACCGGGGTTATGGACGACGACGTCCTTGCCGACGGGACGGTAGATGAGGTCGCTCCCGAGCCGCACCCAATAGTCCCTGATTGCGTCGCCGAGCACCTTGTTGCACCCGGCGATCTCGCGCTTGAACGCGCCCTCGCGGTGCTCGTACAGCGTGTCAATCGTTCCCCAGAATAAATGGCCGTCCGGCGGAAGCAGACGAGAGCCACTCTTCTTCAACAGCCTGTAGTGCTCCTTCAGCGGCCGTTCCTTGCCGCCGTTCACGAAGCCGCGGCCGACCTCGACGAGGTGCGGCGCGCCGCGATACTGAATGGGAGCGACGATGAACGCGACGTCATCATGATCCAGTTCAGCGATATAGAAGCCAGGAGTCTCCGGCGCGGCGAGGCGCTCCACCGCCTCGGCAGTCTTCGCTTTCGGCAAGCCGAGCGCGTTCTCAAGCCCACACAAGTGCTCCCGGACATTCTTGACCTGTTGTGCGTTCAGTTTCATGAAGACACCTTCCTCGTTAATTGTGACGGGGGAGAAGAAACGAGCGTTTAAAAATATTACTATTTTACTTACTAAAAAGTGAGAACTCTTCACGACACCCATTCAACGTTCTTCATCTTCTTGAATTCCTTATCGCCGGTCAGGAACTTGACGCCGAGACGACGCGCGGTGACGTACCCGACGCAGTCGGCCATGGAGAGCGCTTTGTTCTCGTGCTTGAGCCGCGCCGCCGCGAAGACGACCTCGTCATCGATTTCGTCGACGAACGGCGAGCACTGCTCCAGCAACCGTCGCGCGGAAGCCTCTCCTT
The DNA here is from genome assembly GCA_002503705.1 of Candidatus Woesearchaeota archaeon UBA153. Lineage (GTDB taxonomy): Archaea > Nanobdellota > Nanobdellia > Woesearchaeales > UBA525 > UBA153. Next base: position 12,720 of record DASH01000036.1, read on the forward strand.
CGATGCGGAGCGCGTAAAGGCAGAGCTCGTACAGGTTCAACTTGGTGAGGTGCATCCGCGCGGCAGCGTACGGGAGGTACGCCGCGTTCTTCCGGAGGATTTCGATGACTGCGAAGGTGTCGAAGAAATACTCTCGATACTCACTCATGACGTCTCAACTCATCCTTGAACTGTTGTGCAGTCAGAGGGCAGTCCTTCATCGCGCCGTACAGCATCTTGAGCACCCGACGAGAGTCGTGGAGAAGCATCAGCTCGACATCCATCCCTGGCTTGATGCCTTCATCCCGAGCGATATCTGAAGGAATGATGATTCCCATGGAATTGCCCCATTTCCGCACGCGCGCCTTGATGACTGGTTGCATAGTTATACAAAGTATAACTCGTATAAAAAGTTTATGAAAAAGAGGTTTTAGCGAGAGCGAACGAAACAACGCTTTTCCCTGCGGCGAGAGGAACGGCGCGCGAACGGCATGACGCAACCGAGTCTTCACGCCCCCGCACCCGGCACCGAAGCCCCCGCCAAGGCAGGGAAAAGCCCGATCCGAAGCAGTTCTTACGCGTCGTGGAGCCCTTCTTCCGTGACTTGGAAGACGCACTCCGCGTCCGGCATGTTCGGCGCGTCGATCAGCTTGGCGACGCGCGTTCCTTTCTTGCCGCGACGGAGGTAGATGCGGAACGTGCTGTTGTGCCCGACGATGTGGCCGCCGATCGCTTCCGTCGGGTCGCCGAAGAACTGGTCGGGTTTCGCCATCACCTGGTTCGTCACGTACACCGAAAGGTTGTACAGGTCCGCGAGGCGCGCGAGCGTGTGCATGTGCTTGTTCAGCTTCTGCTGGCGCTCCGCCAAGGTTCCTCGGCCGACGAACTCGGCGCGGAAGTGCGCAGTCAAGCTGTCCACGATGATGAGCTTGACGTTCTCCGCCTTGCAGATCTCCTCGGCCTTCTCCGCGAGGAGCATTTGGTGGTCGCTGTTGTACGCGCGCGCCACCTTGACGTGCTGCAACGCGAAGTCAGGGTCGAGCTTCTTGCCCTTCGCGAACTGGACGATGCGCTCGGGACGGAACGTGTTCTCCGTATCGATGTAGATGACCGTCGCGGTCGGGTCGTCGGAGATGATGTTCACGGCGATGGCGTGCGCCACTTGCGTCTTTCCCGAGCCGTACTGTCCGAAGCACTCGGTGATCGCGCCAGTCTCGAGGCCGCCGCCGAGCATCGCGTCGAACGACGAGACGCCAGTCGTGATCTTCTTGACCAGCTCGCGACGCGCCATGACGTCAGTCCCTGATTGGAAGCCCATCTGCAAGCCGTCACGCGCGGCCTTGATGATCTTGCGAGCCAAGACCTCCGTCAAGCCGCTCGCGTCGACGATCTCGCCCGGAGTCGCGACGGCGATGGAGAGCAAGTCGTCGAAACCGCTCGCGATCAGCTTCTCAGCCGTCGCCGCGCCCACGCCAGGCAAGTCCATAATCGTCTGCTCGTTACTGGCGCTCTTCACCGCTTCCTTGGCAACGTCCTCTTTCACAGTCTCCTTCTCCTTCCCGCGCTTGCGAGTCTTGACGACGGGCTCTTCTCGCGGGAACAATTCATCACTCGAAATCTGTATCGCTTCTGCATCCATAGGTACCACCTTTCTCGTTATAAAGCTTTACGAAAAAGAGTTTTACGCCTCGGCCTCCTCGCCGAGCGCCAAGAACTCGTACGCTTTCTGCAGGACGAGCGCCGCCTTGGGCAGGTCGTTCATCCGGAGAGAACTCGTGGACTTCCACACGCCGTCCTTGTCCTTGTAGCCCCGCTCGAACGAGATCGACTTGTACTCGCCGACGCCGTCCTTCACAGGGTTGTTCCATACCGTCGCGCAGACCGCGCCGGCGCGGAACTTCTTCACGGGCTTGTGGACTGCCCGTTCCGTCATACTCTCTGTTTCCATTGGCTGTTCGCCTCCTTGCTTTCGCGTCTTTTTTCAGCTTCCCCTGTCGGGGAGGGCGTGGACGGCGATGGTTGTTGAGCCGTTGACGCCCAAAGGGGGAAGGGAGGCCGCTTTGTTGCGACTACACCCTGTAGAACGGGTTTCCTTTAAGAGCGCTGCGCGAGGATGTCCAGTGGCGAGCGGAAAGACGAAAGGGCTAAAAATGCAGAATTCGGGGGTTATAGGCGCTCTCGTTCGTTCTCCGGTTTGGGGTGTGAGAATTCCGGCTTTCTGTAATTTTTATAAATCCGGAACGGCTCCAAACCGCATGGTCATGATTAACGTCACGCCGCGCAAGCCGAGCGTTCTCGGCATGGTCGTCGGCGCGGGCCTCTTCATCGTCGGCGCGTGGCTCATCAGCCTCGACTGGAAAACCCTGCTGACGCTCATCAAGCTCTTCGCCGGGTTCTTCCTGCTGATGCTCGGCATCGGCATCTTCGTCGGCGCCGTCGCGAGACGGGCGTACCGGTAAGAGAAAATCACTTTCCGCCATTCGTCCGCGTCGTCATCGTGTCTGCGTGTTCACTCGCGCAGGAGCGCGTGCGCGGTCTTGAAGAATCGCGCGGCGTTCGTGAGGGATTCCGCGGCCGGCGCCTTGTTCGCTTGGGGGAGTTTCTGGTAGGTGAACGTTCCGCGCTTGCGTTTCTCGCGGGCGAAGATGCCGAAGAGCTCGTCCGCCCGCACGACCATCGCTTTGTAGATCTTGAGGAGCGCGACGTCGAGCAGTCCCGTCTTGACGAGGCGTTCTTCGAACGCGGCGAGCGTCTTCCTGTGCACGTCCGGCGCTGCCGTCACGACGCCTTCGGCGGCGAGGAGGGCTTTCGCGGCGTAGAAGATGCTGTAGTAGGCGTGGCTGATGACGCCACTGTAGAACGTGAACTCCCGCTCGAGGCGGAACCGTTCTTCCTGGAGCCGCCGGTCCGCCGAGACGTCGAAGAGGACGCCGGCGGCGGCCAGCTCGTTCTCCGACCGTTGGAGGGAGAGCGCCGCGTCATCGCGCACGGTCGTTCACCCGGAGGAGCGCGAGGTACTCGATGTAGCCGTACGTGACGATGCCGCTCTTGTGCACCTGCTTGCCGAGGTTCTCCCCGTCGGCGCGGAGCAGCTCGAGGTACTCTCTGGCCGTGAAGACGTGCGCGTCGATCCGCGAGAGCTCACGCCGCTTGACCGTCTCCAAGGCGGCCGCGACCGCGCGCCGCGCTGTTGCGTCTTCGACGATGACGGCGACGTCCACGTCGGACGCTGCCGTCGCGGTCCCTTTCGCGTGGCTGCCGAAGACGATGATCGTGCAGTGCGTCGTCCGCTTGAGGACGCGCTCGTGGAGTGCGGCGAGGAGCGTTTTCGGGAGGGCGCTCGCGGCGACGACCTGTTCGTTCGCGAGGTTCAGGTAGGCGAGCGCGAGGCCGTTCTCGAGGTTGAGCGCGTACGTCGTCACGTCGCCGACCGTCGCTGTCCGGACGATGCCGAGCGCGCGGAACTCTTTCACGGCGAGCTGGACTGCGTTGTTCGACGTCAGGCCGTTCCGCTCCTTGAGCTGCCGGAACGTCAGGCGGGCGAAGACGTCCTGCCGGAAGACGGAGAGCATCTTCACCTGTTGTTTCGACAGCACAATACCACCAATTTCTAGGTATTGAATCACCAAATAAGTGGTAGTATTTAAAGGTTGCTGCGGGAGGAACTCCAACGGCGCGTGCGAACAGTCCATGCGAGAAAAAAAGAGAGAACCCCTACTTAACGCTTTCCAAGATATTTCCGCAACTCTTCCGTCTTCGAGAACCGTTTTCCGGGTTGTTTGCTTATCCGCCGGATGACGACAAGAACACGCTCTCGTGCGTCTCGAACGTCGCGTTCCTCGTCGCGTAATAGTCAAGCAGTTTCGTGAACGCTTCCGGGTGCTCCGCGACGATACGCGGGTGCAAGTCGAGAATCACCGTCTCGTCGTCGTTCCACGTCATGACGCGGAACGCGAGGTCGCCGAGCGGCAGGAGCTTGATGAGGAAGTAATCCTCGAGGGGAACGAACCCCCACGAGCTGATGCGCAACGCGGGCATGTTCGGTTTCGGCGCGAAGAGTCCGAGATGCTCGAACCACGACGCGTCGTATGAATATCCGGCTTTCGGAAGCTCGTCGTACGCTGCGCGCGTCATCAGGTTGTACGGCGCACGGAATCCCCGCACCGGTTTTCCAGTCAAATCCTCGACGACGCGCGTGCATTCCGACAATTCCCACGCGAGCCGCGTTCTGTTCACCGCACGCAGCCGCGGGTGCGTCATCGTATGACAGGCGATCTCGTGAGACTGCGCGAGTTCCGCGACAAGCTCGGGCCGTTGTTGTACGAAATCTCCGGTGACGAAGAACGTCGCGCGAGCGTCATGCGCTTCCAACGCGCTCGTCACGAACGCGATGTCCTCCGGCGCGTCCACAAGTTCCGTGTCGAACCCGAGGAGGACGCGCTGCGGAGACTGTGAAGGGATGAGGAGGGTGGTGAGAAGTACAATGAAAATAATGACGATGAGAATGAGTAGATTGCTGAGAACGCGCTTCATGGCTCTCAGAGTTTCTCGTCCAGGTCTTCCAGGTCGTCGAGCGAGATGACTTCCTCGTCGGCGTTGCTCTTCACCTCGTCATCGTCGCCCTCTTTCTGGGCGCCGCGCCCTGAACCCCGTCCGTCTTCACGCCACACTGCCGCTTCCGCCTCAACAACGACCTTCGACGCCGTGACGGGCTCGGCGACGACTCGCGACATCGCCTCTCGCACAGGCGCGGGCGCGTCAAGCGTGGCGATGACCGCGGAGGACTCCTCACGCAACCGCGACAATTCCTCTTCAGGATTCACATCGGAAAAAATGAGGTTCACGGTGAGCTCGACGCGGTCGAACGTCTCGTTCTTCTTGCACTTACCGACTGCCTTGACGATGTTCCCCAACAAATCAGCTTTGACTTGTTCGAACGCGGCAGGATTCTCTTGGTACTGGAGCATCTCGCCGTGCGTCTTCTTCGTCAATCGCTGCGTCTGCTGCTTCCAGAACGTCGCCCTGATGTTGCCGGTGCCGTCGTCGAGGAACGCGCTCACGACGTAATTCGTGTCCGGAGCCACGACGCCGTGCTCGGCGCATTTCGAACCGCCTTCAGAGTGGATGACTCTTTTCCCGCACTTCGGGCAGACGTCGAAGAAGCGCGGATCGTAGACTTGGACGACGGTCGCGAGTAGCTCGACGTTCTCCTCGTCGCCCGCGAGCTCGCTGATGTGCTTGCGGACGCGCGGCGCGCGCTCGGTCTGCTCCCAGCGTTCGGAACGCTGTGGAACGGAGACGGTCACTCCTACGGGTTTGATTTCAAGCTTTGAATCGGTATTGAGGTGCAGCTCTCGATTGCCGCGGTTCTCCTTCACGTACGCGTTCTTGATGCGGACGACATCGCCGTCAGTGAGCTGGCCGAGCAGGTCTGCCTGGTCGTTCCACAACGTGACCCTCATTTGTGCCGTCTCGTCGGCGAGCATGAACGAGCCGACCTTGCCGTTCCGCCCTTCCTTCGCGAAGGCGCGCACCTCGAACTTCCGGACGACCTTGCCGATGACGGTGATACCGCGCATGCCGGGGTACGCGTCCTTAATCTTCACGTCGCCGCTCGTCTTGACGAGCTCCACGCCGAGCTCGTTCGCGACGATGTGCGCCGCGCCCTCCTCGCTGATGAGGTTGCCGAGCTGGTCGAGCTTCTCCTTGATCTTCTCTTGAATCTCAGCATCGGAGAGTCCGCGCTGCAGCTTGATCTTCGCGATAATCTCAGAGACGGGAATGTCAATCATGATAATCCGAACCCCACGAGCCCTGAAGATTCGGGGCTGTATAAAAAGGTTGTGGGGGTCGACGAGAGGAAAAGAAATACCGCCTACGTCGCAGGTATCGTGACGCTCGCCGAGGCGCCTTCATTCTCGGCCTCGTCGATGGTCGTCACGTATAGGAGTTTCCCTTTATACGCTGCACCGTCGAAACTCGTCACCGTCGCTGGTCGGAGCTGCAAGACGGGCTTGAGGGGTTCGTCGCTCGTTCTCGGACCGACCAGGTTCGGGTCTTCCGTGTACACGTTGTAGAACGACGCGTCCTTCGACGTTGAAGAAGCGAACGTGACTTCCCCGGTCTCAGGGTTGAACGTCAAACCAGTCACTGGCTCCGGCTTCACGTCGTCTTTCACCGTCAACGCGAACCGCACCGCGGGCATATCGTCAACGACCTTGCTGCACAGCGCGTATTTCGTCTTGACGGGCGCGCACTGCTCGACAGGCGAAGCGTCCTCGCGGAACAACAAGTGGTCGACGGAATGCGCACTCTTCTCGACCGTCCAGCCGGGTTGCCACAAAACAAGGTCTTTCTCGTCATTCTTCTTGTACGTGAACGAGTACTCGGGAGCAGACCCTTCTTTCACGACGACTTTCACGATGATGTTCTCCGGGACAATACCATCGGCGACGGAACCGTCGTCGACCCTCACCGTCTTTTCCGCCAAGTCGGTGAATGACAGGCCAGGAACGAACACATTGTTCACGAGCAAGCTCGCATCGCCAGTGCCTTTGATGGTGAACTCGTACGTCCCCTCATCGAGCGAGCTCGGCGGCGCGGGAAGCGCGCACTGGCACGCGGTCTGGCCGTTCTCGCGACAGTCGCGCAACGCCTGATAGAGCTCGAAGAAGTACTGCGCGCCGGCGTCTTCACACGTCCTCGAGACGGCAGGCGTCGCTTTCGCGCCGGCGTCGACGAGACACGTTCCGGGTCGTTCCGCCTTGCTGCACTCCTGCAGCGTCGCGTCCGCCCACAACGCCAGGTTGACGAACGGCGTCAGCTTGTCCGGCGTGTCGACGATGAAACTCGGATCGTGCGTGTACGTGCCGAAGCGGGAGACCGAGCCAGTCACGCCCGCCGCTTCCAACGCTGCAGCACGGCCTGCATCCGGCGGCACATTGCCGCCCCACGCCGCCGTGTACGCGAGAACGGCAGAGACGTAATTCGTTATCTCCGCCACTTTCGCCTTCTTCTCTTCAATCGGCCACGGTTGACCATTCTTGTCCTTGTACGGCAGGATTTCCGGGTGATTCGTCATGTACGCCGCGACGTCACTCCACGACGGGTCGCTGCTGCGAAGACCGGTGATCGCGTTCCTGACGACGGTCTCGCCGCCGTTGTACGCCGCGACCGCGAACGCGGTCCGGTCCGGGTACTGCCCGAAGACGCCGAGGAGGTTCTCGACGAGCTTCGCTTGCGCAGGGATCGCGTACTCAGGCACGAGACGACGATCATTGCTCGGCTCGCAGCGGCAACCGCTTCCCGGAAGAGCACGCGTGCTCTTGCACTGGCAGAACGTCAAGTACTCGCCGCTGCCGAACATCTTCGCCGCAGTGCTCTTGGACTTGTCGGCGTTGTCGATGCACCACTGGCTGACGCCCGCGCACCCCGTGCTCGAGATGGCGAGCGGGTCGCCGAGGCTCTCCTGCGTGATGATGCCGCGCAGCAACGCCTGGTCGACGCCGGTCTCTGCCGAGGCCTTGACGATGTACTGGTTCAGGCTGTACTGGTACAGGTTGTTGTACGTCGTCGAGAGCTTGTCCTGCTGCTTCGTCGTCAGCCCTTCCATGCTCGGCCGGCCCACATCGCCGCCCGCAGCGGGCTGCTCGACCGTCGTCGGCGCCGCAGCGTCCGGCTCTCGCTTCTCGACAGCGGTGCCGAACGTGTACGCTTGGCCTTGCGCGAGCGTGAAGCCGTACTCCGCGCACCACTCGCGCTTCCAGTTCGCTTGCTGCGAGCACGTCGTCGCGGTCGAACTCAAGTGGACGTTCTCAAGCGTCGCATCGTCGAAGAAGCAGACGGGGTTGACGTTGTACCAACCGGGAACCGTGCTTTGCGCGTACGCGTGCGCTCGCGACCCGGGAACGCTCTTCACGAGGACTTCGAAGTGCAAGTGGATGCCGCAACCCGCCGCCGCGCACCCCGTATCGCTCGCTCGACCGAGAAGAGTTCCGCGGTGGACGACGCTTCCTTTCTTGATGTTCGCGGCCTGGATGCTCGCCTTGTCCAAATGGAGGTAGCGCGTGCTGAGCGTCGGTGAGTGCTGGATCCAGACGACGCCATACTGTGACGTTTGCGGGTCGTTGATGACCGTGCCATCCATCGCCGCGAGCACGCTGCCGCCCGTCGGGATGTCAAACCCGTAGTGGATGTTGCTGGACGCGTAGGAGAGCACGCGGGGGCCGAAGCACGAGGAGACTTCGCGAGAGTTCGCCGCGGGCCAGGAGAGGCCTTGCACGACGCGGGTGCCGTCGAGCACGGCCTGGACTTCCGATGGCGTCGCGCCCGTCCTCGTGACGAGCTGACCATCCTGGACCGTCAACCCATACAAGATGGGCTCTTCGAGGCGTTGACCTTGGAAGAGGAAGCGCAGCTGCTGGTTCACGAGCTTCGCGTTCAATTCGTACTGTGTCGGGATTGCGCCGCCAGGGTACCGGCTCGCGTACTCACCGAGCTTGTCGAGCGCGACGGGTTGGAGGGCTGAGGCGAGTTTGGTGAACAATCCTTGCGCGCCGTCCCCGACGAGACAGGCCTCTGTTTTCGTGTTCCACAACTGGTAGCCGTACGTGCCGCAGGCGAGGCCTTCCACGCCGTCCCCTTCGAACCTCGTGAAGAACGAGGCCTGGTCGGCGTAGAGCTGCTCGACAGCAGCGTCGAGCGCGACTCGGCCACCCGTGACGAGATAATAGACTTTCTCGTCCGCGCGCTCGTACGCCGAGAGCAACGCTCCTTGATACCCGCCGACCTCTCGCGCCGCGTTCTCGGGCACGAGGGCGCCGTTGAACTTGAGGAGGCAGAGGACGAGCGCGCTCGCCGCGGCGATGACGTAGAAGAGCATGATGCCGACGCCGAACACCTTGCCGGCGCGGTCGCGGCCTCGCGCGCGTCGCCCGCGAGTCCTGAAGAGCGTTCGCCGCCTCGGAGTTCCGCTCACGGTCTCACCTTGAAGCCGAGACAGTCGATCGCGACGGTGACGATGCCGGTCTCGGTAGGGAACGCTTGCGAAGCCGCGACGAGGACGCCGATCCCTTCTTCCGGGTCGGAATCATACACGCCGACGCCTTTGCCGAACGAGAACGAGCGTTCATCGCTCGTCGCGGTGAACGTGAACTCGTCGAACTGACAGTTCATCCGAAAATAGAGGGTGGTGCGTTCGAAGAACGCCTTGCACGCCGCGTTCGGGAACGACGCGGACTCGCGGAAGAGCTTGCCGAATTCCGGTTTCTGCCGGTTCATGAACGAGAACTCGTTCTTCGTGAGGAGGCTGACGCACGCGTCGTCCGCGAGGATGACGGGGAGGAGCTCTTGGAACGTCAACGCCACTGCAGGGACGTCGATGTTCGCCTCCGCCATCAACGCTTGGCGTTCCGCGTCGGTGAGGCGGTCGAGCGGCTCGTCCGCGCGCATCGAGAGGTACGTGCGGAGCATCATGCCCGCGTTCAGATTCCCGAAGCCTTGCTCGAACGTCGCTTTGTCTTCCGTCTCTTTGACGAAGTCGCGGGCGGCGAAGAAGAACAGGCCGAAGATGACGGCTGCGGCGAGGGCGAGGACGATCCAGACCGCGAACTCTTCGATGAAGAACGCGTCGCCCTTCCGAGACTTCCCGAGCGTGCGGACTCGTCTCATGTGCGTTTCACCAGTTCGATGACGAGCCAGCCCGGCTTCGGCGGCTCGTCCGCCGTCGTCATGATGAGGACTGAGTAAGTGAACGTGAAGTCGATGCCGCCGCCCGGACCGTCCACGTTCGCTTGCGCGAGCGGCAAGTAACTCGCGGGACCGCCCGAGCCGTCGCGAGGCCAGAGGAACGACCGGAAGGGTTTCTGAACCGTCCGGTCAGCGTACGTCTCGTACAGGGTGAACCGTCCACCCCAGAAGTTCTTGTCGTCGAACCCTTCGTTGTACGCGTCGAGCGCGACTTTTTCCGTGAACCGGTTCACGTCGATGACGCTAGGGAGGACTCTGCCAGTCTCGGGTTCGCGCGCGGAGAACCCTGACGGCCCGGTGACGAACCTCGTCGCGACGAGCTTCGCCTCCAGCTCTTCGGTTGACGTCTGCGCGCCCGTGAAAAAACCGACTTGTACGGCGAGGAGGAACGCCAAGAGCGCGATGACGATGATGCGCAGCACGTACGTGAACAATTCCGCTTGGCCGTGGCGGCCGTACGCAGTCAGCAGGGTTCCGAACCCCGTTCGCACGCTCATTCAAGTACCACCTCGAGGGTCTGCGCGAGCGCGGTCGCGACCTTCTCCGGCGTCAAGCCGGGCGGCAACTGGCCGGGGTGCGTCAACGTGACGGTGACTCTGCGTTCGGTGTTCGGAGCGCCGGGGGCTGACACGGGGTTCTGAGCGCTGGGGGCAGCACTGCTCGCCGCACCAGCAACCCCGCTCGTGGTGGTTGAACCCTGCGTTCCGTACCCTGTCGTCGGTATCAAGAGTTTCCGGCTCAACAGGCAAGTGAGGATGCTCGCGAGCTGCGCGTCGCCCTCTCCGGCGAGTCCGAGCGCCTCTCCCGGCACTGCTCGGAACGTGATGAATACCACGGGATTCGCCGACGGTCGGAACGCGTCCTCCACTATTTTGGTCGCTTCCGTCAAGAGAGGGGAGTTCCCTTCCACTTTGAGGAGCGTCTCCATGCGTCGCGGCCGCTCGCCGAGGAGGTTGCACGGCGTGCTCTCATCAGCAGTCTCGGCGACGGTGATGGTTCGTTTCGAGGTGAGGCGGCCCGTGGAGTCTTCCACCTGCTTGGTCGCGAGCGTGTAGACGAGTATTTGCGGGTTGAGCAACGTCGACTCGGCGACGGTGATTCCTTGCAGAGAGGGGTCGACCGAGAGGTCTTGGCCGTACCGTTTCCGCACCCTCCACCGCGGCTCTTCCGCCTCCTCATCTTTCGGCGGCCCCTCCTTCGACGGTCGTAACGCGAGGTACTTGCTCGCGTAGTGCTGGTCGAAGGCGAGTTCAAAGCTGAGCTTGTCGTACGGCAACGTCACGTCGCCCCGGGCCGCGTGGAGCGTCTCGACGACGAGACCTTGGTCTTTCGCGTAGTACTGGAGGAAGAAGTTGGTGTTGTCGACTCTCGAGACGATGAGGAAGAGGACGAGCACGCCCACGATGAAGAGGAAGGACTGCTTGAGGAAGTCCCAAATCAAGTCGAACAGGTTGAGCGCCACACCGACGCAACAACCGCAGTCGGCCTTTAAATAGTTATTTCCTGCGGCACCGACGAGAAGAGGAAAGACGCGAACAGCGCCGGTACCGTCCATCGGGTGAGCGTGCATCCGACAAACAAGCAGAGTGCCGAGGGGGACCTGCCCCCCACGGGGATACGGCACCGGCAGAACAACAAGCGAAACGCGAACAGGACGGTACCAGCGTCGAAAGAGGAGAGAAAAAGGGGAAAGTCTACGTCGTCGCGGTCCCGCCTTGCCGTGTCAACTGCATATCGATCTTGACCGTCGCCCCGGTCGTCCTCTTCACGATCTCGACGACGGGGAAGGTCTCTTGCTCGAGGCTCGCTTTCTGGGTGAAGTCGAACGTGACGGCAGTCACGCCATCGGGGAGGTTGAACGAGCGGCACTTGTACGGGTTGGACAAGACCGCTTTCGCCTCTTCCGACGGCGCGTCATCCTTCAGCGTCTCCTTGGAGAAGCACAAGCACGGCTTGCCGACGCACTCCTTGTCGATATCCTGAGGTGTGAGACCGAGCGTGTTGTAATTCGGCGGCGTCACCGCCGCCCCGAAGGTGTAGTCGCGCCACGCGGGGAACTGCGTGGAGATCACGCCGTCGGTCCCCACCGCCCACATCGTGCCTTTATAGTCTTCACGGCCTTGAAGCGTGTTCCCGCCGGACTTCATCCAGAGCTTGTACGTGAACCGGAACGCTATCCGGTCAGTGCCGTCAGGGGACGGGGAGCGTTGGATCGCGCTGTTCAGGTTGTCCGCGACGAGTTCGAACGAGCGCAATGCCTGCTTGTCAGGACCGAAGAAGACCTGGTAGAGCTTCGCGGCGAAGATGAAGACGAGCACGAGGAGGACGAAGATGACGAACGCCTCGAGGAGCGTCGTCAGGCTGACCTCCATACTGCCTCGGCGGGAACGACGCAGACAACGCATGAGAGTTCACTTCACGATCTTGAGGACGTTCGGATACTCGACAGTTGTACCATCCACGGTGAGGATGACCGACCATCCGGCTTCGACAAACCCGACTTCTTTCTGCAACTCCGTTGGAGTGACCCTGTCGACGAGGAGGACCCCGCGAGGGATGGGCCAGGAGGGAATGGCGAGGTCCGCGCAAGTCTTCTCTGCTGGATGGGAGAACTCTTTTTGCGTAGCACCTTTAATAGTAATCTTGCAGCTTTTGTCGCTCTCTTTCGGAACGTAGATGATTGAGAACGGCTGTTTCAGCTTGATTGGTCCGAGGCTGTTCACCGGTTCGCTCTTCGACGACGTATCCGGCGGAGAAAGTTTCAAGTCGTGAGCCAGCGTGTTCACGATGACGCTGCCGGGGGTGAACCACTCTTTCGGCTCTTCGAGGATGCAACACGTCAAGCCCTCGTCGCACGTATACCGGAATGTTACTCGCCACCCGGATCGGCTGTTGCACGCGAACGAGTTCAAACACTCGCCTTGGGCGCCCGTGGGACTTTGGCAGGCGGTCGCTGCAGAGAAGGCGATATCGCCACGATTGAAATATTTAATCGTGACTGATAAAAGCATATAGAGTACGGCGAGGAGGAGAATGGTGAAAATGATTATTTCTAACAACGATAACGATCCTCGACGGTCGCGACAAATCACACGGTTCACATCGCCTTTCCGGTTCATCGTTCGCATCGGGAGTCACTTGTTCTGGTGCTGTCCATACTCTGCCAAAAGGAGCGCCAAGACCTCTTGGCTGCTGAACAGGAGCTTGCTCGTCACGGCGCTGTTCCCCGCGTTGTCCGTCGCGCGGACGCAGATGACGCGGATATCGCGGCTGAGATAGTTGTACTTGTTGTTGTCGCTGTTGTGCGCGATCCACAAGCCGGTGTCTGGGTTGGGGCAGCCGCCGAACGTCGGCGCGAGCATGCCGCCCGTCGCCACGTCGGCGAGGAAGAGGAGAGGGTCGGTGATGAACGCGATGCTGAACGGTCGGTCCTTGCAACCGCTCACGTACTTCTCATTCGAGCCCGCGTCGGCGCATTTCATGTCGAGCACGCCTTCAAAGCTGTTCCAGCTGAGGTCGATGACGGGCGGCGTCCGGTCGATGGCCAACGGGAGCGCGACGTTGTCGCTCAAGCCGAGGCTGACGAACACGCCGTTCGGCGTCTCCGCCTTGACGCAGACGTAGTTGCCGCTCTCCTGCTCGTCTTTGACGATGAACCGCCAGCGTTGCTCCGTCGTCCCGTACTTCGTCAGGTTCGCGATTGGGTTGAAGCCGATGGCATCTTTATTGCAACCAAATGCGTTTCCAACGTACGCGACGGAGAACTTCTCCGGTTGGCACGTGATGTCCTTGCACGCGATCTCCACCATCTTCTCCTTCGACAGCCCTGAAGACGGGCCGCGGACGAGGAACCTCGGGTCGGGCGCGACGTAGAACGTGTACGACGCGACCGTCGCACGATACCCTTGCGCGCCTTTCGTCCCGAGGCTCGTCGAGACGTTGAGCGTGTACGGGATGCCGGGCGGGACGTCGGCCGGGACAGTGATGGTGAATGTCTTCTTCAACGGGTTCGACGCGAAACAGTTGTTGCTCTCGCCCGTAACGGGGAACTTCACATTCTTGAATATGTTCTTGTCGGCAGGTGCGGGAGTGGTTCCCGGCGGTCCGTCCCCTTTGATCTCGCAGTTCACCAATGGTTCGTTGATGGTGATGACGAGGTTGTGCGTGCCCTGCGTGATGGGCGTGAACGCGTTCTGCGCGACACTCTTCCCGTCGAGGGCGACGGTGATGCGCGGCGTCCGGTCGGGGACTTTCACGTTGATCGTGTGCACGTACGAATCGCACAGGTCGGGATTATTCTTATATTCGCACTTGTTATAGTCGAGGACGACGAGAGAGAGCTTGTAGGAGGCGCCGAGATTTTTTGGTATTGACGCCAAGAGGTCGTACGTCTGACTCTTGCACTCTTTCGGGATTTGTGGAGAGGGCGGTCCTGTTGTTGAAGACGTGACGGCGTCGAAATCGATTGTTTTCGAGTCAGACGTAGCATACCAGACTCCCGCTTCACCAGTCTTTTCGATCTGCCAGTAGCACTGCTTCCCCTTCGCCGAATTAGCGATCAGGAGAGGGAGTTTGCCGGTGGCGATCTTTCCCGGGGATTCAATCTTCAGCGTGAGCGTCGCGCCGTTCCCGAGAAGCTTCTTGCTCTGGTCGTAGATACGGATGTCGCCGCCGCGGACCACGTTGTTGCCGAGGCCGAGAGGCAGACAGCACGTCCCGCCGCCCGCCTCGCCCTTGCCGAAGTACTCCTTGCAGTACGTGTCGCCCTTCCACTCGTGCTCGTACCCGTCACCGCACGACTGCATGCATTCGCCGTCGCACGCGTACGCGGACGTCAACGCCTGCGCGGTCTTCTTAATCCAAGGAAAGCCGATGACAATCAAGAAGATGAGCAGCAAGACGATGACGATAAGCGCAGTAAGGCTGAGCTCGACGCCGCGTCGAAAACGAGTGGTGGTCATTGCGGGGCCTCCATCAGGGATGGCCTCAGCCCGTCTCGGTAGAAAGGCAGCACTTCTCGCCGTCGTTGCAACCTTTAGTGAAGAATGTGCTGCCGGAAGTTCCCAGAGGGCATGCGTCGTTGACACCGACGCATGAGCCGCCTTTCGCCTGGCAAGCGCCGATATCGTTATTCGCGCGCCCCGCGTTCGTCGAGACGATGTAGATGATGATGGCGAGGACGATGAGCCCGAGGACGATCAGGATGATGAGGTTCAGGCTCATCTCCATGCCGCGACGGTTCACGAGTCATCACCAGTACCGACGAACGGCTTGGCGCAGCAGTACTGGCCGCCCTTGCAGTCTTTCGTCCCTAAAGATTGATAGCCTTCACCGATGTCGGCGCACGTCTCGCCGTCGCCGAGTTCATAACAGGAACCGCCGCTGCTCGTACACCCCGTGCCCGTCGTCACGTTAATCCCGCCTTTCGTGACGAGGATGACGAGGATGACGAGAACGATGACGGCGATCGCCGCGATGATGATGAGATTCATGGAGAGCTCGACGCCTTTCTTGCCGGAAACCACTGAGGACCACCTCTCGAAACCGTTACTGGTGCTCCTGAGAAAGTTCCTTTATAAAGGTTGCGCAAGGTTTCAACGAGAAGGCGACTTCACGGGTTGCCGGCGAGCCCGGAGGCCGTGCTCGTGTTCAACGCGTTACCCGGTGTGGAGAACTGCAACCAACCACTCTTCAGCAACAAGGCGACCATGAGGATGATTGTTGCGATGATAACTATTTCAACGATGAGGGGGAGGCCGAAGAGACCACGACGATTCAAAAGAGACGAACGGCGTCGCACCATTAAACCCACCCTTGAAACGCGAAAAACTCTAAAATACGCGGTAAAACCCATCGCACCATCAAGATGAGAATGAAAAGTAAGAGGACTGCGATAATCGCGTTCTTCACTGTGAACACTTGACCTTGGCGACGAAAGGCGGTACGGGTCATAAGAAGATGACCTTACGAACACCATATTTATACTTTCCGATAGCTGCTAGACGTCGATGGGGTCTCCCGGGCTTGCTTGGTTCGCGGCCGTGCAGTGGAGGCTGGTGAACGCGTCCGCGTCGTTCGGGATGAGGACGATGGTGTTAATCCACTCAGGAATCTTCACGTCGCCGTTGAAGTACTCGAGGAGACCGCCGCTCGTCGCGCCGGCGACGAGGCCGACCGCGCCGATGACGACGGCACCAACGCCACCAGTGCCGACGATGAAGACTGCGGCCGCGGCGCCGCCCACCGCGCCGAGCGCTCCGCCGATTCCCGCGCTCTTCCCGATCTCTTTCACGTTGTACCGGACGTTTCTTGAGAAGTGGTCCCTGAGGGCTTGCGTCGACTTCCCTTTCGCGTACACGAAGAGGACGACGTACTCTTGGTCGGTCGCCAAGAGCGTCGGCGACCCCGGGTTTTCGACAGGGACCGTCGTGCTCTCACCCGCGAATTCCGACTCGCGAACTGTCAAGTAGTGCGCGTACGTCACCGAAGTCCTCGGCGCTTTCTCCGTCGACAAGTAGCGGTCGAAGTCGCGCAAGCCGTCCCCGCCTTGCAGGTCAAGGAAGACGCATGGGTTGCAGTACACGCCGTCTTTCGTGAAGAGCTCGCCGTTCGCGGCGCGCCAGCGCTCGCTGCAGAACCGGAGGGCTTCGGCGAACTCGCGCTTCGCGGCGTCCTCATTCGCGCCGTCAACAGTGACGTGTTTCGGCGAGCACGTGATCGAGCTGTTCAGCTCGCCAGCGCTCGCGTACGTGACTTTCGACGCCGTCGCGATACTCGTCCGGCACCGTTGCTCGTCCGGCACGTCTTTCGTCTGGTTGAAGATTGTATTGTACAGGACGACGATGACGAGGAGGAGGACGACCGCGATCGCGGCGCCGACGAGGAAGTCGAACCCGCCGTTGTCGTCGTCAGACTGCCCTTTCCGGTTGCGCAACAAAGCTCTCATGCGAAGTACTCCTCGCAAAGGGCGGGATTGAGGCCGTTCGCCGGCAAGACCCAGACCGCGTAGGTCGTCTTTTGGCGCGGACGTTCAGCGTCCCGATTGGCGCGGGTGATGATCGCGAACGCATCCGAGAAGACGTTTTCCGGGTCGACGGACGTCTGCCACCACGACCCGCCTTCGACGACGAAAAGGATGAGATACTGGTCTCGCGGCGTTTGCGGCGTTAGACGTATCTCGTTTGAAAGGAAGGGCTTCCCTGAAGGAGTGGTCGCGCCGCCGCCGAAGAGAAGGTTCTTGAACGCCTCACCCCACTTACCCTCTTTATTCGACCAGAACGCGAGATACTTCTCCGTGCACGGCATCGAAGGGGTGACGGGCTGGTCCGCGGTGCCCTTCCAAGAGTAATAGTAATCTGCGCAGAACGCGTCGTCGTTGAAGAGGTAGTCGCGGACCGTCTTCCCGGCGTCCTTGTCGCCGGGCGTGAGGAACCCCTTGCGCACCTTCGCGCCGTCAAGAGAGTCGAGGAATTGTCGCTGTTCGGATTCGGGAATCGCGACGAACCCTTCTTTGTCGAAGCTGATCTCGCTGCAGATGAAGCAACGCTTGTTGTTGTTTCCCCAGTCGATCGTCACCTTGTCGATGAAATCGTTCTTCCCTTCGAGGAATTGGTACCAGCACCCCGCCATCTCGTCCGCGACGAGCGCGTTGAGCACGTCTGGCGTGACTTCATCGTATTTCTTGACCAGCTTGCCTTCCTTGCCGTCGTAGAACGCGATCTTCTGCCCGTACAGCTCTACGTGGTCTTTGAAGACGGTGAGTTCGCGGCGTTTGCAGTCGATCGAGATGATTTCCGGCGTCACCGTCTTGCCCGCGACTTGGTAGGTCGTCGCTTGGTGGCCGAGCACGCTCAACCGGCACGTCTCGCGGTCGCTGAACGTGTCGTTCACGCCCCAGATGAACTTCGTCAGGATGACGATGACGACGAGCGTGACGACGGCGAAGATTGCCATCGTGACGATCAAGTCCCACTCCATCGCGCCTTTACGGTTCCACAGCATGTTCACAAGACCTCAAAGCATCTTGATGAGGAGGAGGACGAGCAAGAAGACGCCGATGGCGAACACCACGACCCGGAGCAAAGTCTTCCATTCCATGATTCCGTCCTCACGCACTCCTCGTTTTTAACCTTTCTTATCCCGCGCACTGCTCCAGGCGTATCTCGACGGTGCCGGGGACTGGCGCCAACGGCACGAGGTACGCGTCCGCGACGCGGTCTCGTCGCGGCGAGCACCGCTGGTCGACGGGGATGTTCGTGTTGTTGAACTCAGGCAGGCCGATGCCGGACTCGCCGTTCTTGCTCTTCTTGACGAAGAGGAGGCGATAGTTCACGCCCCACTCGTCGAGCGTCTTGTTGAGGACGCCCGTGCCGGGTGCGTTCAAGTAGGCGGTCAGCGCGTCTTCAGCGTCGCATCGCGTCGTGCCCATCGCGATCTCCTTGACGAGCTCTTCGACAGCGTACGGTTTCGAACTGGTGCCACAGTGCAGTTGCGCTTTCGCGAGGCTGTTCACGAACGTCGCGCCCAGTTGCGTCTGCTCGTACGAGGCGCGCGACGAGTCGTCGTCCGCGTTCAGGCCGAACTTGACGTAGAGCATGAACCCGATCGCTAAGAGGAGGACGATGAGGACGAGGCCGATGATCTCCGCCTGGCCGCGTTTCATGAGGAGACCACCGCCGAGTAGCGCGTCACGTTCAGGTAGCCGAGCGTCATCGTGTCGGTGAGCGGGTCGTAGAGCGTCGTGAAGATCCGCTGCGCTTGCACGTTCCACTTTTTGCTCAGGTCTACCGGTCGCGGGTCGCTGTCGTAAAGCGTGAGGGGCACTCCGTCGAGGGGGTTGAGTTTGATGGTGGCGAAGCCGAAACGGTCGCGGTAGTACTCTCGGACGCCGGGGCGGTCCTTGATCGTCGCCAACGAGGAGGCTTTCAGGGCGTCCATGCACGTCGTGCCGCCGCCGGTGAACCCGCCGCAGGAGAGTTCGGGGAGGGCGAGGACGCTCTTCGCGAGCTTGACGCTTTCGATGTCTTCGCGGTAGGAGAACTCTTTCTCCAGGCTTCCTTTCGTCGCGTTGAAGTAGAAGACGATGCCGATGACGAGGAGGAAGACGAGGATGACGACGACCATGATCGTCTCGCCGAACTGGATCTGTGCTTTTTTCATTCAACATCACGTTCAATACAGTTGGGGACATTGGAGGCTGAGGAGGCGACGGTTCGACTCCTCGAGGGATTCGATAGTGCCACCGGAACTTGTCAGAGCTGCAAACTTTTTGAAATCAAAGTTTGCAACAGTGTATAAATCAAAATAATCACTCGCTGATTGATAAATGAGATCGCATTGCGTCGGTGGTTGAGAAGGCCGAGGGTACGATGTGAGACGTCCCTTCAATATCAGGCTCGCCGTCTGCAGTCGTCCGAAGACTTTCGCCATGTTGCATGAAAATACTGCGGAGTCCTGGCTGAAGAGGGCGGCGTCGAGCATCGCCGTACCGTAGTATGAAAATGATGTTGGCTTCAGAACCGCGAGGTCATCGTAGAAGGTCACCGTCCCCGACGCGTCACCCTTCTCGCCGAAGCTGATGACGAGCGCGGAGTTCGAACTCCCTGTCTTCTTGAACTCGGACGGTATCGATGACGGGTCGGCACCCTTCACGTTGAAGTAGACGAACCGGTACTGGTCGAACCCGGCGTCCTTGTAGTTCGCGAGGTTTCCCGAGGCGACAAAGTCGAAGCCGAACCCGGCGAGGTTCTCCTTCTCGACGTAGTCGTGCGCCTTCTGGTTGTTCCCGCTGTACACGATGACGTACCGCGTCCGGTTGTTGCTCAAGACGGCGAGGTTCGCCACGGGGAACGGCGCCTCCCACGTGCGCGTGCTCGTGAATAGTTGATCGCCTTTCACGACGCGAGGACTGAAGACGGGAACGTAGACGAGCCCTTTCTCGTCGAAATCCTTCCCCTTGCCGACTTGGACGTAGCTCTCCGAGACCTTGCCGTTCGGCAACACCTCGCACCCGAACCGGTACTCGTCGTTCTTCACCTCGGCGATCGTGAACGCGTCAGGATTCGTCAGGCTCGTCGTGATGATCGTCTCGACCGCGTAGCTCGTCTCGCGCACGTCACGGTCCTCGCTCCCGGTGAGCACGCTGCGGATGAGGATGAAGAAGAACGCGAGGAAGAGGACGCCGCCGACGAGGGCGAAGATGAAGTGGAAGGGCACGTCCGTCTGCCCGCGTCGTCGGAATCGCCGCGCCATCGCGTTCACCCGCTCGTCACGACGACCGTGCGTCCCTTGCCGTCAAAGACGAGGTTGAACCGGCCGCTCGTCGCGTTCACGCACACGACTTTCGGCGTGCCGGCGACGTCGAGCTTCTCCGCGAAGAGCTGGATCGGCTCCGTCACGCCCTTCTCGTAGACGAGGAAGAGGTTCGTCGGCGACTCGGGATTCGGGTCCGCCACCGCGTCCTGAATGATGAGATTGCCTGGATATGCGAAAGTCTGTTTCTTGAACTTCCCGTTACTATCTTTCTCGAACGCGCTCGCCGAGACCATGCAGAGCTGGAGCGCGTTGCACGGCGCGTCGAACGCGGCAGTCTTGTGCGTGCCGTAGCTCGCGTAGTCGCGCAGCGCTTTCTCCAGGCCGTTCATGAACTCGAGCTTCTCGACGTCGCAGCTCTGGCCGAGGAGGCCGCCGATGAACTTGTACCCGAGGAGCAAGACCACGCCGGCGATGATGATGAGCATGATGAAGACGAAGACGTGCTGGATCTGGCCGCGGACCATTCACTTCCCCTCTTTCCCGCCGAGCAGGTCGTCCAGCTCGTTGAACGCGCTCGACTCCTTCTTGCGACGTTTCGGAACATCCTCTTCCTTCTTCGCAATAGATTCTTGCGTGTGCTCTTTCTTCCCCGTGCCGACGTCGCGGATGTCGACGAACTCGTCGTCGGAAGAGTCGGCGTTCGGAGCGCGGGGTTCCGCCCTCGAAGCCGAGCGCGCGCCGTCCGGCGCTTCACCTTTCGGCTTCACCGCAGTGTCGCCTTCCGTCTCGAACGCGTCGAACAGCCCTTGACGCGCGCCCGCTTTCGTCGCGAGGCGTTGCTTCGCGGCCTCTTCGCGCTGGCGGATCGCGTCGAGCTGGGCTTGACGTTGGCGGAGCAGCGCGAGACGTTGTTCCGACGACAACTCTTGCGGTCGCGACTCGTACACTGGCTGTGAAGCTTGTCGCGCATCCTCCGTGCGCTCGCGGTGTTTCTCCTCGTGGAGCGTGTACAACCAATACCCGCTCCCCCCCATGAGGAGGAGGCCGAGCCCGAAGAGGAGGAGGGCGAGCAACGACGGGCCTGACGACTCGTCATCCTCGTCGTCATCGTCAGGATCGTCAGGTCTCGACTCTCGTTGGCAGATGCCGTCGAGGCAGGTTTCAAGATAACCGGTGCAATCAGCGTCACTCTCGCACGCGCCTGCAAACACCTCTTCCGCGCACGTCTTGGAGTGAGGGTCGCAGTAACGGGAGGCGCAATCAGCGTTCCCGTTGCACGCCTTCTCAAGGCCGCAACCAGTACACATCGACCCGCCGCAGTCCACGTCAGTCTCGTACCCGTTCCGCGCGCCGTCCGTGCACAGGACGTCTTCGCACGTCCCTGTTGAAGGGTTGCAGTAGCGGGAGGCGCAGTCCGCGTCTTTCACGCACGCGGCGCCTGCCGGACAGCCAGGACATTCGCCGCCGCAATCGACGCCAGTCTCGCCGAGAAGGACGTCCTGCAGCGTGTTCGTGCAGTGCACGTTGGCGGGTTCGGCGTTGCCCGTCGTCGTGATGAGCTTGAACCCTTTCGCGACGTTCCCGTTGTTGTCCAAGCCCTCATAGCAGAACCCGCTCGTCCGGTAGACGGTGATGGACTGCGCGTAATTCCCCGGCGTCTCGTACGTGCACGCGGACGCGGAGGTGTTCTCGGCGACGAGCGTGTACGTGAACGTGGGCGAGCAACCGCTCGAGGGAAGGCCGGGCGTGGTGTCGTTGCACGCGACGGAGATGACGGTGCCGGCGAGCGTCGTCGTGTTCTTCACCGTCAAACGCGGCGGGACGCGGTCACAGCGAGTGTCGTTCGCTTCAATCGCTTTCGTGAGCGCCGTCACGTCCATTCCTTTGTTCGCGGCGGCGTCGAAGGCGAAGACGCGCCACTTGTACTCCTTCCCTGGCGTCGTGTTGAGGCGCGCCGTGATCGTCGTGTTCATGAACGCGGTGAACTTGACGCCGTTCTCGAGGGGCGTCGTGCCGACGACGGGGAGGAGCGTGTAATTATACCCTGCCATGTTCGGCTCCGGCTCGGTCTCGTTCGAAATGGTGGTGTTCGCCCATAATTTCTCGAGACCGCAGACGAACTGCGGCGCGGTGAGCGTGAACGCGGGCGGGGCTTTCGTGTCCACGGTGAAGAGGATGGTTTTTCGCACCTCTTCGCCGCCCGCGATGACGCAACTCACGTCCTTCGAATAGTTTCCATCGGTGAGCCCGGAGAGCTGCTGCGTGTAGACGATCCGGTCTTTCGACGTCAACGGCGTCTTCGCGCCGTCGTTCAGGAAGCACGTCGCGCTCTCCAAATCGACGCCGTTCCTCGTCGCTTTCACGCCGAAGAGCGGGCTCGTCAGCCTCGTGTAGCGTTCCGGACTCGCGAGCGTCAACGTGGGCGGGTAGACGAGATCGATCGTCACGTTCGCGGTCCGCACGCTCGACAAGCCCGCGCGGTTCGTGCACGTCACGGTGAACTGCTTCACGACCTTCGTCGAAGGGCGTTCGCCGAACGTGAGGGCGGTCCACGAGGCGCGCAGGTACGCGCCCGCGTCATCGCCGTCGAGGTTGTAGCGGCTCGCGAAGTCGACCGTCATCCCGTCTCCGACCGCGACGCAATGGACGTTCTGGTCGCTCGCGACCGTCATGTTCACGTTCATGTTCGCCGGGTCGCCGACGATGCCGGGGACGATGGCGATGGTGAAGCTCGGCGCTGTCGTTTCGACGCCGAGGAGGAACTGCTTCAGAATCTCCCCGTGGCTCTGCGAACCGCACCAGACGATGAACGGCTCGAACGACGAGGTGAACGCTGTGACCGCGTGGAGCGTCACGGGCGCTGACGGCGTGCCCGTCACGTCGAACGGCGTGAGGAATGCAGGGTTGTAGTTCGGCAGCGTGTATTTCGAGTACTTGCACCATGCGGGCTTGGTCGTCGTGAACGAGGCGTTGTACGGCGTCACGCTCGAGAAACCAGTCTCGGGGATTGCGACGCCCGTCGGGCTCGAACCGGCAGGAGTCGCCTTGAGGACGGTGAAGGACGTGCCCGGTCGCAAGCGGATGTTCAGTCCCGCATCGCTCGGACGATACTCGAACTCGATCACGTCCGTGGGGAGTTGCGCGTTCGCGCCTGCAGCGTCGCGTTTCGGAACCGCTAACTGGTAGACGCCGGGGAGGATGCCGTCCACCGTGAGCGCGTAGGCCTTCCCGCTCCCGGTGAAGTTCGCGGCCGCGTACGTCTTGACGACGTTGCCGTTCTCTTTCAAGAGGAGCGTTCCGCCGTCGATGATGACGTTGGCGGAGTACTGCAGCGTGATCGTCGCGGGAAGCGAGATGATCTGCTCGGGCATCAGGGTGAAGAGGTACGCTTCTCCCGTGACGAGCGGGGTGAACGCTGCGGCGAGCGCGACGAGCAAGAGCAGGGCGAACGCTCGATGCGCGACGCGCGCGACCCTCCGCCCACCTCTCTTCGCCATCGATCAAAACCTCCTTGTTCAGACTGTGAAAACGGTGACTCTCGTTGGACGTCAGTGACGTCTTTTAGGAGAGCTCGAGGCGCGCTTCGACGAGGTGCGCGCGACTATCCTGTTCGATCAGCAAGTCGATGCTCCGCACGACTTCCAAGTTGCCGGCGGGGTCTTCCGAGTAGTAATAGACCGTGTACGCGCCGACACCCACCTCTTCAGGGACGAGGTTGTTCAAACGCCGGTCAGGGTAGCACGTCGCGCCCGCCGTGGCGAGGCAGAACCACGACCACGTCGGCGCGTCGAGGAGTCCGAACGTCTCGTCCGTCACGATGACGTTCGCGATGCGGAGCAGGTCCGCGTCGAGGTACATGCCGTCGTCGAACGGCAACGTCGTGTTCGGCGGCGTCGTGTCGTGGAAGCAGTCGTGCCACGTCTTCCCGTTCGGCAGGGAGAGCCCTTCCTTCTCCAGGCAATCATCAAGCTTCTCAGTCTCCTCCGAGAAACTGGCGATCTTGCCGTTCGCGTCCTTGATGCACGCGCCGGAACCGTCAGCGTTCACGACCCACGCGCACTTCCCAAAGCCGAAGACGTCATCCATCGCGGTCTTCTGCGCGTTCGACCCCGCTTTCCGCAGGCCGAGCACGTCGTTCGGCTTGTCGTACGTGACATCGTACGTCGGGATGAGAGGCGTGCCGAAATTCGGATTCGCCCCTTCCGGAAGGCTCGCGTACGCGCACGACTTCGCGTCGTCGTAGTATGCGCACGCCGCCTGCTCTTTCGCGATGCATCGTGCAGTCTCGCCGTCCGAACCCCATCGCACGTCAGCGTTATAGTAGCACTCGCCGAGCAGGCCGCACAACTCTGTATCGCACGCGCCGAAGAGGTTGTCGCACTCGTCGCAGACCGCTTCGCCCGGTTGCGCGTCGTTCGGGATGCACGCGCCCTTGCCGAGCTCAGCCAAGCCGGGAGCGTCGACCCAGTGGCAACCCGCTTCCGTCACCTTGCAACGGTCCTGGCCGGGAGTCTCGCACGCGGCGCGCGTCCGATAGTCGGCGCAACTCCGTATCTCGCTGCACGATTGGAACGTGTCCGCGGCGTACCCTTCGTTGTTCAACACGCACCCGACGAGGGCTTCGCACGTCGTCCCGCTCATCGTGACTTTCGCGGCGAGGTCGATGAACCAGCCGAACAGCCCGTTGCACTTCGCGCACTCGCCCGCGGGAGCGCACGTCGGCGTCCCCGTCGCGCTGTACGAGCAGACGAGGCCCGCGTCGCACCGCGTAGTCGGGTCGAGCTGGTTGGCGTTGTTGCACGTCGCGAACCCGGTGAACTGCGTGATGACTATGCCTTCCGTGTCGCGGATGCCGAGGCCCTCCTCGTCGTTGAAGCACATCTGGCGCTCCACGTCGTGCGTCAAGCAGTATTCCGACATCGGCATGACGCAATGGCTCGCGCCAGTCACGCTCGGCGGGATGAGAGGCGCGGTGCTCACGCCGGTGAGGACGTTGACGAAGTAGCAGTAGCCCGTGCCCGCTTGGACGGTCGTGTCGAAGAAGGTGGAAGCGGTGACGCCGGCGTAACCGATCGTCTGGGCGCCGTCCAGCGAACAGTTGTTTCCCGAGTTGAACTCGCACCGCGTGACGAGGTATCCTTGGCCGCACGTTGTCGGCGTCCACGAGACGGTGACGCGCTTCTCGGCGCGGACTGGCGTCGCGGCAGCGTCATCCACCGCGTCGCTGCACGGCCCGCGATTGCAATCGAGCTCGAAGTCGACGGCCATCGCGCCAGCCACGGTGACGAGTTGCGTCTGGCCGCCGCAGTCAGCACGGCTCGCCTTGATGTTCACGTTCCCTTTCGGCACGTTCGGCAGGCTGAACGAGCCGTCACTCGCGGTGTAGACGGTGACGAGCGCGCTCCCCACCGGGTACTCGACCTTGACGGCGCCGAGCCCTTGCGTCTTCGGCGGCGACGTCTTGTTGTAGACGCGACCAGTCACGACGAACGATTCCGAACCGGCGCCGCCGCCACTCGGACCGCTCGCGTCGGCGCATTTCGCGTCGCAAACAGCCGTCGACTCCGTCTCGCTGACGTCGCGGCTCACGTACGCGGGATAGTGCTCTCCGCAGTACGTCGCTGAGACCGGGTTCGGGTCGAGGGGACTCTCATCAGCAGCGTTGCAACAGCAGACGAGGTCGCACTGCGGCGGTTTCGAAGCCGTGCTCGTCGTGCCGCCTTGAGCTGAGCACCAACCGGTGAAGTCGGTACCGGAGTACGCGGTCTCGTCGAAGCATTGGTAATCCCCGCTCGCGAGCTGGACGATACACATCTGGCCGGCTGCGAGCGTCGCGGGGAGGAGCATTGAGAGCGCGGCGAGCGCTAGGAGAAGTACGAGTACCTTGTCGAGCCTCACCCTCACTGCCACGACGACAAACCCGAGCGCGGAGTTTTATAAATGTTTCGAGGGATTGAATGGTCAAGAAGGGATTGAAGAACCTCCAGGACAAGGAGGGGTTTCGCGCTCGTAACAGAGATTTTCGTTAGGAATGTTCTCAAAGAGGAGGTACTGCCAGTCCTCACTGAGACCATCACTGACGGAGAGTTTGACAGTCTGTGGAAAGGGGTTGAGCTTGACGAACAACCGATCACGACATGATGAAGGATTAATGCAGAAATAGTCGTTGCGCTGACAGCCACCTTGGTTTATGAAAGAGAACGGTTCGCCGTCCGGATCAAGCGACGCAAGAAGGAAAGAAGCATAAATATCATACTCGACAGGGTTTGTGTTTTTCGGCACTTTGACGCAAAGGTGGTCTTGGAAATCCGTGCCGGACGGTTGGAAATTGCTCGTCTGGTAGTATTCAAGCACCGGCGCCCGGTTCTGCACGAGGAATTGGAAGTTCCACATCGCTTTGTTGTTTTTGCTTTGCGGGTCGGTGACGGTGACGAGGAACAAGTCCATTCGATTGTTCGCGGTCGCGGCTGGCGGGACGCGGTTCATCGTGACGAGGAAGCCGTCGTTCGAGCCGAGCGTCGCGTACGCTGCGCTGTCGTTCAGTTGGAAGAAAGGGTCTTTCGAGGCTCGTTTCAGGAGTTCGCGCGTGAAACGATAGACGGGGAGGAGCCGGACGGGGTATCGTTTCGTGAAGACGCCGGTCTGGACGTTGCCTTGGTCGTTCGTGAAGGAGAGGGGCAGGGTGAGCTTGACGAGCGTTTCCGACTCGGTGAACGCGACGATCACGTCAGCGCGCCCTTTCGTGACGTCCGCGCCCAAGAGCGCCCCTAACTCGTCCGTGGGGACGCACGAGTCCACGCTCGCCGCGAGGTAGGCTTCAAGGCTCTCCTGGACGCTCGGGCCGTGCGGCAAGCCCGGCGCTTGGAGGAGGCTTCGCGGACACGCGACGAGCGACTCGTTCGCAGGGCGCGCGGCGCACAAGAGCGGCAGGGCGTACTGTCCGAACGCGCCGTCGTAGACGTCACGGCTCCAAGGATTTTCGGGGTGGCTTGGTTGGGCGATGTTGTCATAGTTGAGGTCGTCTAACTTCACGTCAACGAACGGGTACGGGTTCTGGCCGTTCACGTCGTACTCGTTCGAGAACTTCGGCCGGAACGGGTATCCGGAATCGTTGACGAGGCCGAAGGAGATGGTGACTTGTTCGTCGGTTTGTTGGTCGTACTCATTCAGGATGAAGAGTGCTTGCTCGAGTCCTGGTTCGTGCGCGTGCACTCCTCCTTGCTCTTTGAAGAGCAAGCCGCCTTGACGGCCGAGCGTGGCGAACGCTTGCTCGACGGAGAAGTCCAGGCATTGTTCGACGACGCCTTGCACGAGCTTCTGATCGTACGCTCCTTTCTCGAGCCCGGGTTGCAGCCGGTCTTGGAGGGTGTTCCGGATGAGCAAGAGCACGATGAAGACGAAGAGGACGAAGAGCCCGATGAGGAAGAACGCGGTCAGTTGGCCGCGCGTCGTTCGAAACCCACCTCTCATGCGAGAGAGGACGAGAACGCGGAGTTTATAGCTTTTTCCGTCTTCGGCAGGTTGAACGAGAGTATCGTCTCGCGGCCGTTTGTCGAGTAGGCGAGCGTGGCCGCGTACGCGTGCATGAGGAAGAAGCCGCGACGGTGGTCGTGCAGCAGGTTCGCCGGGTCGAGCGGGTCGTACCGTGCGAGGCTTCGCGGGTCGAACGGCTCGCCTTCGGGCGTGTGAAGGAGGAGGACGAGCGTGTCGAGCCCTTCCCGCTCGACGACGTACTGCGTCAAGATGACCGGCCCGTCGTGGCGGAGCGCGTTCGCGACGGCTTCCGTCACCGCGACTGCGGCGTGGTGGCTGGCCGCGGCCTCGTAGCCGCTCTTCTCGAGGAGCGCTTCAAACCCGGTGAGGAGGCTTTCGCTGAGGCAGGGCTTGTGGCGGGGAATGGTGAACGTCTCGACCGTCTCCTCGTCGCGGAGGCGTCGGAACGAGCCGAGCGCCGGCGCGCGGGGAGCGTCGTGTTTGTAGATGATGAGGTCGTTGCGTTCCGTATACGGGAACGCGAGAGGGTCGAGCATGCGCTTCCGGAGTGAGGAGTTGTATAAATAATTTTGTTCCGGGACTGGTTTCGCTCCGGGCGTTCAGAGTGTCGGGAGCACGCGTTCGAGGGCTTGCAAGTCTTTCGCGTCTCGCTGCTCCCAGAGGGTCCGCGCGCCGCTCACCACGTCGTACGGCACGCCATACTTGGCGCACCACGCGCTGTTCTGGCGCATCCGGCCGAGGAGGACGTCCGGCTTGTTCGCGTCGAGGAGCTTGCGCGTCGTCGTGAGAATCCGTTGTCCTCGTTGTTTCGCGAAGGCGAGGAGGACTTGGTTGAGGCCGCTGTTGCGGTGGTGCATGAAATCGTCGCGAGTGCTCGTTTCAGGGTCGAGGATGAGGGTGACGTCGCGGCTTTCGAAGGCGGCGCGCGACGCGGTCGCCGCGATGTGGCGGTAGTGTTTCTTGAACGAGCGCGCGCGGTTCGCGTCCGTGACGAAGAGCGCGGTGGTGAGGTTCGCTCGGAGGGCGCTGCGTTCGCGCGCTTCCGCGACGAGTTTCTGGTTGTTCGCGTCGTGCGTGGGGAAGAGGAGGAGTATCTCGTCGTGGTGGAGGAGGTGCGCGAGGTCGAGCCGTTCGGCGAGGCTCGCAGGCGTCTCTTTCGGGTCGAGGAGGAGGAGTTCCATCAGGGAGGAGGTGGCGCGCGGGTTTTATAATGGTTCAGAGAAGTATATTACTATATAGAAAATATATTTTTCGGTGCATAAACCTTAAAAACCCCGACGTCAGAAGAGCGCACACCATGAGACCAGCCGTGTTCGCGGGAACCTTCTACCCCGCCACAGAACCGAAACTCCGCGCCGCGCTCGAAGAGGCCTTCACCGGCGAGCGCGGACCCGGCAGCCTCCCCCTCGTGAAGAAGACTGACCGGAAAGTACTCGCGGTCATCGCGCCGCACGCGGGCTACCAGTACAGCGGCCAAGCGGCGGCGTGGGCGTACCACGCGATCGCCTCCTCGCCCAAGCCTGACGTGTTCATCATCCTCGGCCCGAACCATGACGGCAAGGAGACGGCGACGACGAAAGAGGTGTGGGAGACGCCGCTCGGCCCGGTACGGTCGGACCAAGAGTTCTTGAACGCGCTCGTCGCGAAAGGCAACCTCAAGTACGACGACAAGACGTTCCAGGAGGAGCACTCGATCGAGGTGCAGTTGCCGTTCCTCGCGTTCCTCTACGGAGAGCACGTCAAGATCGCGCCGGTCATCATCGGCAATGACGCTGACTTGCACCAACTCGCGCTGGACATCAAGGAGGTGCTCGTCGACCAGGGGAAGAAGGCCTCGTTCATCGTCTCGAGCGACTTCACCCATCACGGCCCCGCGTACAAGCACGTCCGGTGGAGCCAGGAGACGCAGAAGAACATCTACGAGTTCGACGAAAAAATCATCGCGCTCATCAAGCAGCAGAAGCCGGCCGAGCTCCTCGACTTCCTCGACAAGGAGCTCGCGACCGTGTGCGGCGGCTTGCCGATCGCGCTCTTGCTGACCATCCTCAAGCCGTGCGCCGTCAAGCTCGAGCAGTACTACACGAGCGGCGACCTCGTCGAGGACTACAAGAACAGCGTCAGCTACGCCGCCATCGTGTTCGAAGAGAAGTAGAAGGATAACAAATAATTTTCTTCATTTTAATTTAACTAACTTTTCTTATTACTCATGTTTGACACCTCTTTGAGA
>DASH01000044.1 GCA_002503705.1 Candidatus Woesearchaeota archaeon UBA153
CTTCTTCTCGACGCTGATCGGGCAGTAGAAGCACCGCGACGGACAGACGCCGGTGACGAAGACGACGAGCTTCTCGCCGCGCACGCAACGACGGCAGCCTTCCGTCAACGGGCCGAGGCGCGAGGAGTGGTACGGAGTCTTGACGATTGCTCGAACCATGCAAGAACGAGTTCACCATCACTTTTTAAGTCTTCTGAAGTCGTCATGAAAGATTTTATATACTGAAAAAGAAGAAAGAACAAAATCGGGGTGGAACGATGGGTAAAGGCTTGACAATCACTGGCTTCGTATTGAGTTTGTTGATCTTCATTCCGTTCGCACCCGTCGTCGGACTCATCCTCGGCATCATCACGCTCGTTAAAGCAAAAGACAACCCTGACGCATTAAAGGGCCTCGCTATCGCCACCATTGTCATCGGAGTCGTATTCTCCCTCATCAACATCATGTTCACCCTCGGTCTCGTCTTGGGATTCTTAAGAGGAATTGCCGGTTAGAACTGAGAGAAGAAAATATCTTCACAGGAACCGTTTCTGGTAGTTCATGAAGATCGCGCGCGCGACTTCTTGATTGTTCAGGCCTTTCTGCTGGGCGATGACGTCGATGGCGTACGAGACGTTCTGCGGCTCGTTCCGCTCGCCGACGACGGGCGAGAGGTAGGGCGCGTCCGTCTCCGTCAAGAGCTGGCCGAGCGGGACCATCTTCGCCAGCATCTGGAAGTGCTGGAGACGGTTCGCGTTGCTCGTCACCGTCAACGCGAGTCCGTTGTCGACGGCGCGCTTGATCAACCCCTTGCCGCCGTTGAAGCAATGCAGGACAGCGTTCGTGAACTTCGCGTCCTCGAGGATGTCGAGGATGAGCTTCTCCGCCTTGCGCGAGTGGATGATGACTGGCTTGTGCAGTTGGTTCGCCAGTTGGAGGATGCGCGTGAAGTTCGCCACTTGATGCTCGCGGTCGTCGCTGAAGTGCAGGTCGATGCCGACCTCGCCGATAGCGACGATCTTGTGCGCGTGCTGTTTGATCTGCTGGAGCGTCTCGTCGATTGTCGCGGCGTGCTTTCGGTCGAAGTCCTTGTCCTGCTCGTCGTTCACCCTGACGTTCGGCAGGTTCAACGGGTAGACGCCCATGGCGGGCTTGAGGAGGGGATAGCGCGTCGCGAGTTCCAGAACGTTGGCGTTCGACGTCGTGTGCACGCCTTGGCAGATGATCGCGGCGACGCCAGCAGCTTTCGAGCGTTCAATCACGTCCTGGACGTCGTTCGAGAACTCGGGAAAGTCGAGATGGGCGTGGACGTCGACGAGTATCATGCACTTGGACGGGGAACTGCTCGATTTAAAAGTCTTTGGCTGCGCGAGTACGCAATTTTTATAAAGGGCTTCTTCGGGAGAACAGGAGGAAACAAGAGAGAACAAGAGGGGAGAAGAGAGGCGAAAAAGAAGCAGAAAAGAGAGAAGAAGAAAGAAAAAAAGAAGAGAGGTGCGGCGTTGAACGAAGAGCGAGGACTCTCCGCGCGTGAAGTCGAAGCGTTGCGGCGACAGCACGGATGGAACGAGCTGGAAGAGGGAAAGCACGCCACCATCCCGAAGATCCTCTGGCGACAGGTGAAAAGCAACTTCGTCATCTACCTCCTCATCGTCGGCATGATCGCCTCGTTCTTTGTCGACCACGACATCACCGGCTACGCGATTCTCGGCATCATCGTCATCGTCATCCTGAGCGGCTTCTTCCAAGAGTACAAAGCGGAACGAGCGGTGCAAGAGCTGAAACGGATGATCGTCCAACGGACGCTCGTCATCAGGGACGGCATCCGTGAAGAGGTCCCGTCGCGAGAGCTCGTCCCGGGCGACATCATCCTGCTCCACAACGGGGAGCGCGTCCCGGCAGACTGCCTCGTCGTCGAGGAACGAGAGCTCCGCGTGGACGAGTCAGTCCTCACCGGAGAGTCGCGTGAGATGAAAAAGAGCGCGTCCCGGGACGTGACGACGGTGACGGCGGAGCAGTCGCTCTTCATGGGAACGTTCATCGTGAGCGGCCGCGGCGTCGCTCGCGTCGTCAAGACAGGGATGACGACGGAATTCGGCAAAATCTCGGGGCTGATCTCGCATGCGGAGAAGAGCCATCCGCTCGAGAAGAAAGTGAACAAGATCGCGGAGTACATGACCATCGTCGCCATCGTGGTCTGCGTGCTCACCCTGTTCGTCACGCTCACCCGATCGCTCCCCTTGACGACGGAAAAAGTCATCGAAGCGGTCATCGTCGTCATCGCGTTGTGCGTCGCCGCGTTCCCGGAGGGCCTGCCCGTCATCCTCATCATGACGCTCGCGAGCGGCGCGCACCGGATGGCGAAGAAGAACGCCATCGTCAACCGGATGAGCGTCATCGAAGCGTTAGGCGAGACGACCGTCATCTGCAGCGACAAGACCGGAACGATCACGAAAGGCGAGATGACGGTCAAGACCATCATCATGGACGGGAGGACGCTCACCGTCAGCGGAACCGGATACGACGTCGCGGGAGCGATCCTCGAGAAAGGAATGACTGTCGATGCGTCGAGGGACGCCGCGCTCGGCCTGCTCGTCAAGACAGCGGTCGCGTGCAACGACGCGAATCTTCGGCGCGACGGGAGCGCCTACCGCGTCGCGGGCTCATCGACGGAGAACGCGCTGCTCGTCATGGCGGCGAAAGCGGGCGTCACGCGAGAAACGTCCCGGGCGGAGCGGTTGGAAGAGAACCCGTTCAGTTCCCACCGGAAGCTCATGAGCGTCCTGGAGGACGAGGGCGACCGTCTTGTCGCCTACGCGAAAGGCGCGCCGGAAATCCTCGTGAAACACTGCGTCCGCGTCCAGTCCGGCAAGGTCGCGAAGAACCTCGATGAGACCGCGCGGGTGCGCATCCTCGCCGCCGCGCAAGAGTTGAGCCGGAAAGGGTACCGGACGATCGGCCTCGCGTACAAAGAAGCGGGAAGCGTGAAAGAGCGGTTGGAAGAAGGGCTCACGTTCCTCGGCATCGTCGGAATCGAGGATCCGCCCCGTGAAGAGGTCGCGAACGCGCTCAGCACGTGCCTGCGCGCGGGCATCAAGGTGAAGATGTTGACGGGCGACTCGCTCGAGACCGCGAAAGCGATCGCGAAGGAGATCGGCCTGGAGGGCGGAGCGTTGGACGGCGACGCGCTCGACCGCCTGAACGAGAGCGACTTGTCGCGGGCGCTCGAGTGGGTGAGCGTGTTCGCGCGCGTCCGACCTGAGCACAAGATCCGGATCGTGAACGCGTTGAAAGAGCGCGGGGAAGTCGTGACGATGACGGGCGACGGGGTGAACGACGCGCCAGCGCTGAAGGAGGCGCACGTCGGCGTCGCGATGGGCCTGAAAGGGACTGACGTCGCGCGCGACACCGCGGACATCGTCTTGAAAGACGACAACTTCGCGACCATCGTCGACGCGGTGGGCGAAGGACGGACGATTTTCAGCAACATCCAGAAGTTCACGACGTACCAGCTCTCGATCAACATCGCTCAGCTCGGACTCATCTTCTTCGCGCTCCTCTTAGGGCTGCCGCTCCCGCTCGTCGCGCTGCAGATCCTCTTCATGAACCTCCTCTCCGACGAGGTGACGGCGCTGACGCTCGGCTTCGCCCCCGCCTCGTTGGACGTGATGAAGAACCCGCCGAGACGGAACGCGCAGATCATCTCGAAAGAGACGCTGACGTTGCTCTTCACGGCGGCGGGCATGATTACGGTCGGCGCGCTCGCCGCGTTCTCGTTCACCTTGCTCGTCGCGCGCCAGCCGCTCGCGACCGCGCGGACGGTCGCTCTCGTCACGATAGTCTTGTACGCCATCGTGAACGCGTTCAATTTCCGTTCGCTCCGCTCCACCATCATCCAGCTCCCGCTCTTCGCGAATAAGCCGCTCGTGTACGCGTCGTTCCTCTCGATCGCCCTGACGGTGGCGATTATCTACACGCCGCTGAACGTCGTGTTCGAGACGACGCCGATTCCGTTCTCGTCGTGGCTGTTCGCGGCCGTTCTCGCGTCGACGCTCGCCCTCGCGTTCGACGGGCTGAAACTGCATCGTCACTTGCGGCAGCGGCGCGCGCAGAAAAGTTAGAAGAAAAAGTTCTTCGTCGTCCGAGCGCGCGCCCAGACTGCGCGGTAAGCGCGCCGAGAACGACGGCGCTACTTCTTCAGCTTCCGGAACGTCTCGACCAAGTCGATGACGTACTTGCCGTCCTCGAGCTTGTACACGATCGGCTCCCCGTCCTTGAAGAGCGTGACGAGATCGAGCTCGTACTGTCCCGGCTTGTTGATCTTGATCGACTCGAGGTCGAGGACGACGGGCGCGTCGCGGCCGAGCTCGTCTCCAATCAGGTCGTAGACGTCCGACTGGACTCGCTCTCGCTGTTCGGGAGTGAGCAACGCTTGGCGTTGCGCCGACATCAAGTCTTCTTTGCCTTTCCGCGCGTAGAAGAACAGCTTGCCGCCGCACGACGGACACCCTTGCAGGATCTGGTCGCTCTTGTCCGGGTAGAAGCGACCGCACGTGACGCACTGGTGGGGCATGGAGGGTTCACGCTCAGGAATTCAACGATTGCAAGTTTTTTCAGGACGGTCACGAGCCCGCACACGAACGAGGGCGGACGAACAGCACTCGCGGAAAGGACGGAAAGGATGAGGGATGACAACAGCCTATTTTTTCACGGCGCTCTTCGACGACCGCTTCGGCTTCGACGAGTCTTCCGTGAGCAGCTGTATCTTGTCAGGGTCCTGCTTGATCTCCTTCACGATCGACGCGGGGCCGATGATGGTGAGGCCGCGACGGTTGCCGAGGAGGAAGTTGAGGAGCGCGCCGTGCAGCTTGCGGAAGAACGCCTGGTCCTCCGGCACCTTGATGTTCAACGGGCTGATCTCAATCCCTTTGAACGAGTCGTCGATCTCCTCCATCGTCCGCCGGATCAGCTCCGCCTCTTCTGTGGGCCGGAGCCGCCCTTCGAGGAGGATAATCTTCTCCTCCTTGACGATACGCAACAGCTTCTCGACGCGTTGCGGGCTCTGCAAGAGCTCGATATCGATGTAAGGGATGTACTGGAGGGTCAGCATGAGCCCTCAGCCTCCGGACGCTGGCGCGTCCTCACCTCTTCTTCCGCTTCAACGCCTTCGCGCGAAGCTCGAACAGCTTCGCGTACAGCTCATCGACGCCGTCCCCGCTCTTCGCGCTGATGCCGAGCACCTCGAACTGGGGGAAAGCCGCCTGGACGTGCTTGATATCCGCCTTCTTCAAGTCCATCTTGTTCGCGACGAGCAAGAGAGGAATCTTGCGCGCTTCCAGATTGCCGACGATAGTGATGTTCACTTGCGTGTACGGGTCCTTCGTCCCGTCCAGGACGATGATGACCGCGTCCATGTCGTCCAACCACTTGATCGCGTCGATGACGCCCTTCGTCGCCTCTTTCGCGCGGCTCTTGGCGTCCTCCTCCTTCATGCCCGCCTTGATGAACTCCTCATAGTCGATCTTCGTCGCGATGCCGGGCGTGTCGACGAGGCTGAACGTCAACTCCTTCCCGTCGCGCTTGATCGTGATCTGCTCCTTGACTTGGATCTCGCGCGTCTCGTGCGCGATCTTGGACGTGCGCCCCATCTCCTCGCCGAGCCAGTCCTTGCAGACCTTGTTCGCGAGCGTCGTCTTCCCGCCGTTCGGCGGGCCGTACAGCCCGAGCTTGACTTGTCGTTTGTCCTTGAACAAGTCCTTGAGGAAGAGTCCGAGGAATCTTTTGAAAAAGCCTATCATGATACCACCGACAGTACAACGTCCCCCCTGGCGAGGAGTATATAAAAGTTACGGTGAGTCGGGCCGCGGTGAAAAAGTCGCGCGACCCTGCCGTGGCGACCGCTCGGTGAAGTTTTACGAGCACTTCTCGAGAGAAGAGCAGTCGTTCCGGACGAGGAGGACGTACTGCGTCACCACTTCTCGCTTCTCCAGGATGAGGGGGGCGCCATTCGTCGGGAACGAGTAGACGCCGTCCGACGGCGCGTCCTGAAAGAAGAGCTTGACGCTCAAGAAGCGGACGTACTCCGTCCCGGAGATGGTGCCGGTGATGACGAGCGTGTCGCCGCCAGTACCCCCGCCAGGAGCGCCAAAGGCCGTGCCGTCTTCGAGGACGACTCGGTACGGTTCGTTGTTCAGCTCGTTCGGGAGGGTGAACGCGCGCAGATACCCGAAGTTCGATTTCGACGCGAGCAAAACCTCTTTCTCGATGAGGTCGGCGAGCTGGACGTACTGGTCGTGCTCGTTCAGCAAGTTCTGCTCGCGGATCTTCCCGTGGATGACGAAGAAGAACCCGAGGAAAATCATGAGGAGGAACGCGAGAAGGAGGATGAACTCGAGCGCGTTCTGGCCTCGACGATGGAACAACGACCGCGTGAAACCGGACAGCTTCAACACCCGTCTTGGCACGGGTCGCGCCCGTCTCACCGCTCGTCTGACGCTCACGGCCCCGTCACCTCGGCGATGCTCACGAAACCGTTCCCCGCCGTGACGCGGAACGAGGCGCGGCCACTGTGCGGGCCGTACGTGCCGAAGATTGAACCGTTCGTCCGGGCTCGCGTGTCGTTGCTCAGCATGACGTCGCTGAAGAAGACGACGCTCGTCCCGCCGTGACCAGTCTCGTACGTGATGACGAGCTCGTACTCGCCGCTCACGTTCACGCTCGTGAGTCCGGCGGGCAGGTTCGCGTCGATCGTCCGCCACGAGCCGCGGCCTTGGCCTCGGACGTGCTCGGCGGTCGCTAAGAGTTCCAAGCCGAGCTTCTCGTACTGCGCGCTCGAGACGCCGCTCGTGCCGGACGTCGCGTATTGATAGATGAAGAAGACGATTGGGATGAAGACCGCGACGGAGAACGCGACGATGAGCACGTTCTCGAACGCGACTTGGGCTTTGCGAGGGGGAGAGTGTTCGACTGCCATGATGTGAGACCTCAAGAGGAACATGTCGTCTTGCACTCTCGCGGCAAGGCTGTGCAACAAGTGAGTACCCCTTCGCACGTATTCGAAGTAGTACACTGCGCGTGCCCGTCGCAGTCTTCATCATCGAGATTTCCTCTTATTTCATCAGTTCCAAGCGTCTCATCACTACACGCTTGAGCGCCGTGAGCACAATAATACGTTCCTTCCTTGCAGGAGTCACTATCCAAACCATCGCAAAGGGCGCCGTACCAAGTCTCCCCGCTCCCGTCAAGAGTCCCTGAGTTACAATCATTGTCGACGCCGTCGCAGAGTTCCGCCGCTCCCGGGTGAATCGCCGCGTTAGCGTCATTGCAATCGCCAGGCAACGTCCCAGTATACGGCGCGAACGGCCCGCACGCATTTTTCATGGCGGCGCCAGTAGCGTAGTACGTATCGCCGTCAGCGTCATAATAGAACGTGAACGTCGGGAGTCCGTCGTCCACTTCACCGTCGCAATCATTGTCTTGGTTGTCGCACACCTCGACCTGCTCCGTCTTGACGTCCTGGCAGAACTGTTGCGCGTACGAGCAGTTGAAGAGGTCATCGTAGCAGACGTCATCATCCTCCTCGCTGTCGCACGAGTTGAGATACCATGCTTCACCGCTCCCGTCAGGGGTGTTCTCATTGCAATCGTTATCGATGGAGTCGCAAAGGTCGCTCCGTCCAGGGTTGATGAACGGGTTCTGGTCGTTGCAGTCGCCGGCGACGATTGCCGAGTACCACGTTCCCGGCGCGCAGGACGTCACGAAGTCGCTCGCGTTCCCATACCCGTCCTCGTCGAAGTCCATATAATAGATCGTCGAGTCTTGACCGTCGACGCTCCCATCGGCGGTGGTTTCGTTGCAATCATTGTCGACGCCGTCGCAGAGTTCCGCCGCTCCCGGGTGGACGCACTGCGGACACGTGCTGTTCGGCACGAAGCCGCACCGGTCGAGAGGGATGGAAGAACAAAGAATCTTCTTACCGAGTTGTGTGACTTCAATGGATACCTGCGCGGGGTCGCGGTCGTCGCAATCGCCAGAGTTCGTCACGTAGCCGATTGGTTGCTCACAAGCCTTGATCGAGAATAAGAGGGTCCCGTACCCGTCGCCGTCGAGATCGCGGTAATACGACTGCAGGGGAGATGACAAACCATCATCAATCACGCCGTTGCAGTCGTCGTCCTTGCCATTGCACAACTCCGTCGCTCCAGGGCGTATCGTCGCGTTGGCGTCGTCGCAATCATCGCCATTGTCGACGTAACCGGTCGGTTGCGTTCCCGCGCAGTACTCTGCAGGGTAGTTCGGGTTCCCGTACCCGTCGCGGTCAGCGTCGAGGTAGTAGGTCGTCTTGACGCCTTCATCAACCCGATCGTCGCAATTGTTATCGACGCCGTCGCAGACCTCCGTCGCGCCAGGGTGGATTGCCGCGTTGGCGTCATCGCAGTCACCGCCGCAAGTCTCGAAGCCGTCATCGTCAACGTCGAAGCACTCCGCTGACGATCCCGTCACGCCTTCGATGATCTCTTGAAGGGAGACGAACCCGTTGGACGCGGTGAGCCGGAAGCTCGCCCGCCCGGCGTGCGCGCCATCCTTGAAGATGCCGCCGTTCGCTCGCGACGTATTCGGGAGTCCGGCGCTGAGCTTGACGTCCGTGAAGAAGACCGCTTTGTTCAAGCCCGCTTTCGTCAGGTACGTGAAGACGAGCTCGCCGCCGTCACCAGCCACCGTGACGTTCTGGACGTTGTCAGGAAGGTTGACGCTCAAGACTTTCCACGAGCCGGAGCCTTGCGCGGCGACCTGCATGGCGGCGCTCGAGAACGTCTTTCCGATCGTCGCGTAGTGCGTCGTCGAGAGTCCGGAAGCGGTGCTTTGCGAGTACAGGTAGAAAAAATAGATGCCGGGGATGAGGAC
This sequence comes from Candidatus Woesearchaeota archaeon UBA153, assembly GCA_002503705.1. Lineage (GTDB taxonomy): Archaea > Nanobdellota > Nanobdellia > Woesearchaeales > UBA525 > UBA153. Next base: position 8,884 of record DASH01000044.1, read on the forward strand.
GCCGATCGTGAAGGCGAGGATGAGGATGTACTCGAGGCTGAGTTGGCCGACGCTCGCGCCGAGACGCTCTCGTCCCTGAACGCTTCTCGTCAGACCTCTTTTCAGACCTCTCCGCCCCACCACGACCCCCGCACCGGCGATGAAGGTTTAAAAAGTTAACCGTCGATGAGGCCGCCACGGCAGAGTCACACGACTTTTCCACCGCGGTCGATTCCGACAATATCCTTATAAAGAACCGGTCGTTTTCCCTCTTGATGGCGCTTGACAAGGAGTTCCTCCAGAAGATCTTAGACAACCCGTTCTCGGACATCCTCGGACAGGACGAGACGAAACTCGCGCTGAAGAGCGCGTTGTACGTCGGCCGAAACGTGATCATCGTCGGAAGACCGGGCATTGGAAAGACGACGCTCGCGAAGAACGTCGCGAAAATCCTCCCCGACCTGACCGTAAACGATTGCGGTTTCCACTGCCTGCCCGGCAAGCCGAGCTGCCCCTCGTGCAAGGCGATGAAGAAGAGCGTGGAGAAGACCGTTACTGGCGCCGAGCGTTTCGTCCGCGTCCAAGGGAGTCCGGACTTGAGCGCCGAAGACCTCTTAGGCGACATCGACCCGGTGAAAGCGCTCCAGTACGGCCCGTTGAGCGTTGAAGCGTTCACGCCCGGCAAGCTCTTCAAGGCGAACAACGGCATCCTCTTCTTCGACGAGGTCAACCGTTGCAGCGAGAAACTCCAGAACGCGCTCCTGCAAGCATTAGAAGAGAAGAAAGTGACCATCGGCAGTTACGACGTTGAGTTCGAGGTGGACTTCCTCTTCATCGGCACGATGAACCCTGAGGACGGCAGCACGGAGAAGCTGAGCGACGTCTTCCTCGACCGGTTCGACCTCGTCGAGATGCACTACCCGGAGAGCGTGGCGAGAGAAGAGGCCATTCTCGACGCGAAAGCGAAACGAGTGGAGGGCGTCTCGTTCCCGCCCGGCTTGCGCCGGCACGTCGTCGAGTTCATCCGCGCGTTGAGAGCGGACAAGAACATCGAGAAGCGCCCGAGCGTCCGCGCCACGATCGGCATCGTCGAACGCGCGCAAGCCCTCGCGATGGTCCGCGGCGGGAAGAAGGTGACGCCGGACGATGTCGAAGCGGTCCTTCTCTCAGTCTTGAGCCATCGTATCAGCCTCAAGCCGAGCGTCAAGTACTTGGAGAGTCCTGAAGCGTACGTGCGGCAGAAGCATGCCGAGTTCTCCACGACCCACTCGTTCGGGGGTGAGGGGTAACTCCCTCCCTGAAGAGCAAGACGACGAAGACGTTTCTCTCGACGAAGGTTCAGTGATTGAGGAGCTCCCGGGAGCGCCGGGTTCCGACCCTGATGAAGAGCGGTTGATGCACTCCGTCCTCGAGAACGACGAGCAAGCGATTGATGACGGCAAGGTGATCGCCGAGTCGTTCAACCAAGGCGTGGGCAGCTTCACGCCAGACCTCTTGTTCAAGAACCTCGTGAAGAACTTCCAGAACGCGAAGCGGTTGTATGGGGAGACCCTCCTGAGAGAGCTCACCTCGTACCGACCGGAGTACGTCGAACGCAACCTCTCCATCCCGGAGTTCCGCGACAAGCTCCAACGCGTGATCGCGGACCGTGTTGAAGGCCTGAAAGAACGAGGCGTCCTGGACAGCGAGGGCGTCGTCACCAAGCAAGGATCGAGGCTTGCGGCCCTCGTCCTCGCCGTCGAAGAGCTCGACCACCTCGCCAGCAAAGGCCTCGGCCGTCTCGATCGGAAAGAGCGCGACAAGTACGGCGAAAAGGAGGACGCGGTCCAGTACGCGAAGAGCGTCCACCGGTTCCGCGACGTCGCGTTGAAGCGAAGCGTGAAGACCGCCCTTCGACGAGGCCACACGACGCTGGAGGAGCGCGACCTGCAAGCGTACGAGCGACGACGGAAAGGCAGGATTCAGGTCGTCTTCGCGGTGGACAGCTCGGGCAGCATGCGCGGCGAGAAGATCAGCATGTGCAAGCGCGCCGGCATCGCGCTCGCGTACAAGGCGATCGAGGAGGGGAATGAAGCGGGCCTCGTCGTCTTCACGAGCGAGATTGAAGCGGCGATCGCGCCGACGCGCTCGTTCACAGAGCTCTTAGATCAACTCGTCACGATTAAAGCGGGCTGGGAGACCGACCTGGCGAAGACGATTGACGCCGCCGCAGGCCTCTTCTCGAAAGGCAAGCATACGAAACACTTGGTCATCCTGACGGACGCCCTCCCGACGAAGGGCAAGGATCCGAAACGAGACTCGCTGAAAGCGGCGGGGAACGCGAGAGACGCGGGAGTCACGATCAGCATGGTCGGCATCAACCTCGACGTTGACGGGGAGAAGCTCGCGCGCGACCTCGTCGAGGTCGGCGCGGGAAGACTGTACCGTGTCGAGAATCTTGAGGAGCTCGACCGCGTCGTCCTGGAGGATTACGACCGTCTCCGGGAGGACGCGGGGAGCGCGTAGGCGCGCTCTGCAGCCGAAGGAATGGCCGCGCCCGGGTTCATCGCTCCGTCTCGAGCCCCTCATCGAAAAAAGGTAGTTGTTGAGCGCTCTCGGGTCGAAATCCCCGCGAGGAACGACGAGAGCGCGTCGCAGGGGGGTCGGTCGCGAGGCCTCCGAGCGACCTACGAGGACGTCGTCCGAGTTCGCCCCCGTCCGGGACGCAGCGCTCACCAGTTCACGTCAAGGATTTCGAAGGCGCTCAACAAATACGAAAAAAAGGTTTCCCCTCTCCCTCTTCTTCCCGGTGGATGGCCGAGCGTGCAAGAAAGAGTTTCGTGCCGTCTCACGCTAGCACGCCGCGCAACGCCGCACATGAGGATTCACGCCGCTGTTCTCGCCTTGATGCGCGGCCCTGTATAGTACGCGTGGCTGCGCATCCGGCCGTCGTTGCACAAGAGGTAGCGTTCGTGCAGCGCGGCCCTGATCAGGTAGGGTTGCGTGCGCGGCGGAAGCCAGCGGAGGACATTGTCGCGCTCTTCAGGATACTTGATGTAATACTCGAGGAGTTCTCGCTCGACGATTGTGAGGGCGCCGTCGCCGCTCTCGGGACTGTCGGCCTTGAGCGCGAGCAAGACTCTGGAGAGCGTCTTGTCGGGCGCGCCGCGCAAGCCGAGGCGCTTCAGCAAGATGAGCTCTGGACTGTTCAACTCTCGGGCGAGGATGCCGTACTCTTTCCGTGCTCTCGGCGGTATCGATTCCATGCTCTCAGCTTCGCGGCCGTCTTCGCGACCAGCTTCGGATTGTCATGTCACGTCACGTCTTGAACTGTCAAAAAAAGGAAAAAAAGTCGTTGGGGGCGGCGGTCGGCGGGACGTTCATGTTCGCGAATCGTTCGTTGTCGTGCTCATCTCCTTCGCGTCCGTCATTCCTGCTCTGACCGTCGTCCAGAGCCGTCCTCGGCTCGTCGTCGGCACGCTTGCGAGTACTGGCCAAGATCGCGAGCGACGAAACCCGGTTGGAGACTCGGGCATGCCGAACGGTTTGTTGGCGTTGGCGCGGGTGAGCGGCTCGTGAGTCGGACGACTCGCGGCTCTCGTGTCTCGCGTCGATGGTCGCCGGGCGTTCGACAGCTCATCGGTGAGTCTGGCGGTCGGATTCGCGGAGAACCGTGCACGGGGGAGGGTCGCGCGCGCTCGTTGCCCGAAGGTCGAGAGTGCTGACTCTGTCGGTGCGGGCGGGGAGGGGCGCGGGACTGGCGCTCTCGTGTTGGACGGTTCAGTGTCGCGAGTTCACGTCTTGGCGTCGCCTCCTTCGGTCGTGGCGAGTGCCGCCCTGGCCGAACTGTACGCGCAGTTGGTGCGATCGTAACGGTGGGTCGTGTGCAGATACCCTTTGATGACGGTGAGCGTCCCGTCGGGGATTTCGCTCTTGACGATGGCGACGCTGTTGGGAATGTACCGGCAGAACGCCGCGGCGCTGCTGTGGCGCGCGTTCCAGTCGAGAGGGTTCTCGTCTTCCTCTTCGCTGGTCAGGGAGGCGGTGATGCGGGTGCGCGTGAGCAAGACGTCGCCGTTTCGGTTGACGAAGACGGCGAGGTCCTGTTCACGCATGTCTTCGAGGAGCTCCGCGAACGCTCGCGGGCTCTCGAAGAGGTTGAGCTGTTGGCGGTAGCCTAAGGGGGCTCCGTTCCGGGAGGCTCGTTCCTGGCCGCCGCCGACATACAGGAGGTCCTTTCGTCTGTCCTCAGTCAGGACGCGCATCTTCGTCGTGAGGTGTTCGTCGCCGATGAGGACGGTGAGGGGCGCGAGTCTCTCGTCGTTCGCGTGGCGTTCCGCGTACTGGAGGACCGCGTCAAGGACTGCGTCGTGCGTGCGTTTCGGGACATTGACTGGCGGGTAGCGCCACTCGACGCGTTTCGGCTTCGCGTCGTACCCTTCGCGGAGCAGGAATTGTTCTTGAAGCCCGGGGGGGAGGCGCTGGTAGAGCTGTTGGAGGATTTGGAGCGCTTGGGTCGGGCTCTCTTCGATCGCTTCTAAGAGGAAGGAGGGTGGTGTTGAGGTGTAGGTTTGCGAGGCGGGTTGTTCGACGAGCATCGTCTCGAGGACTGCGTCGTGGCCAGGCGAAACGTCTGTGTCGAGAGGAGTTCCAGCAGAGGCGAGAGCTGCTGTATCGGTGGCGGCGTGGGAGCGCGCTGTCGGTGGACGGACTGTCGCCATATGAACATAACCCCTGTTCTTGTGAACGTGATACGTCACCCTCGGTGGTGCGAGCCGACGTATTCTAGTATACGAAATAGTATAACAGGATATATATAAACCTTCCTTTTTTGGTATACGAAAACCTACACAGCGCCTCCGGGATAGATTTTAATACTGCAAGAGAGTCTCAGAAGAAGACAAAGTCGAGGACACGAGAAGACAAACCAAACGACACGAGAAGAGAAACGAGACGACGTGGAACGCATGAAAATCCTCGCTTTCACCGACACGCACGGCAACACTCGAGCGCTCGCGACGATCAAAGAGCGCGTCAAGACAGAACGTCCCGACGTCGTCATCTGCCTCGGCGACCTCTCCGTCTTTGAACACCAGCTCGACGCGCTGCTCAGCAGACTCGAAATGCTCCGCGTCCCCGTCATCATGCTCCACGGCAACCACGAACACGAACAACGCATGCGAGCAGCGTGCGCGCGATTCACGAGAATCACCTTCCTCCACAAAGACTCCCTCGAGATCGACGGCTGGACCTTCGTCGCGTACGGCGGCGGCGGGTTCCAAGACGAGTACGCGGAACTCGACACAATCTGGAAGCAACAATGGAGAAGAACGCCCTGGACGAAGACCGTCTTCTTGAGCCACGCGCCGCCGCACGGCACCGCGTTGGACAATGTCGGCGAGAAACAAGAGGAAGAATGGCACGTCGGGAGCAAGACGCTCGCCAAGCTCGTCGCGAAACACCAACCGCGCGTCGTCCTCTCCGGACATATCCACGAGTGCTTCCACGCGACAGACTGGCTTGGCGAGTCGTTCCTCGCGAACCCGGGGCCGAACGGGACGCTGTACGACCTCGACGACCTCCCGAAAAAAAGGAAGAAACAAAAAGAATGACGAAAAGAGGAAGAAACATAAAGAACGAGAGAAAGAAGAAGAAAGCATAACAAACGCATCCGAAGAAAAAAAGAATGACGAAAAAACCGTTCGAGAAGAAAGTAATATAAAGAACGCGTGAAGGGACGTACAACAATGCCGAAAACTCCTCAGAAGAAGGCCTCGACGGCTCTCAAGAGCGCTGGTTTGAGAGAGGCGTTCGACGAGCTGGAAGCGAATGCGACCTACCGAACGTTCAAGAAGAACCACGAGGAGTATTATCTCGCGCACGCGTTCTCGATGCACAAGCCAGGAGAGACGCCGGAATGGCAAGTCGGGTATTACTCGCCGAAGACGAGCAAAGTCGTCGTCTTCAAGACCGGACCGGTCGAGCAACTCCCGGCGGACGAGGCGTTCAACAAAGGCGAGGCGATCAAACGTCTCGACCTCTCGCTCGTCACGCTCTCCCCGAAACTGGCGGAGGAGAAGGCGCTCGCGGTGAAAGCGAAAGAGCACCCGGGAGAGCTCGTGACGAAGGTGATCGTCATCCTCCAACACCTCGACCGTCAAGTGTACAACTTCACGCTCGTCACGGCGGCGTTCAACATCCTCAATGTGCGCGTCGACGCGGCATCCGGTGAAGTCGTGAGCTCGCAGTTGCGCTCAATCATGAGTCTCCGTCGAGAATGAACGCTCGGAAACATTCTTTTCCACACGTGCACAGGAGTCTTTATTCTGGCGAGATACAAACGAGAGTAGTAACGGAACGCCGCACGTTTTCTCGACGACACGATTTCTTTTCCGCACCTGCCGTGTATAGTCTGCGGTGCGACAATCCCAGGATAGAGATTCACGTTTCTAGTTCAACTACTATACATTACGGCCCAACAGAATATATAAAGGAGCGGCTCGGTGGAAGAACGCATGGGGAAAGAGATCAGCTACGAAGCGAAAATCAAAAGCGCCTCGCTCTCATCGTTCTTCGAAGAGAAGAAAGAGTGAAGACCCGCGCTCGGAGGCGTCCGTGACGTCTCCGAGTAAAACGTTTTAAAGAGTTCTCGAGTCCATTCCTCCAAAGATGAAATCCCGCCGTCAGGCGGGTCACGGCCGGCGCGGCACGGAATTCATCGTCAAAGTATGACGTCACGTTCCAGACGAAGACGCGGTATGACTATGACTTTTGCCGCGCCAGCATGACTGGGCGATGCCCAGCAGAAGACCGAGCTTCGCTCGGCAAGGAGTGCTGACTAATGGAGGCGTACATCCATTCGATTGAACCTGATGGCGACTCGCTCGTCGTCATGTTCTCCGGTTGCGACTACAAATGCCGGTACTGCAACACGCCGGGGCTTCTCGAGTTCAAGACAGGAGAGGTGCTGGACGTCAAAGAAGCGAAGCGGCTCATCACCGAGTCCGGATGCTCGAAAGTCCTCTTCACGGGCGGCGAACCGCTCTTGCAACGCGCCGCCCTCCTCGAGCTCGCGTCGCACGCGAAAGCGAAGAGGAAGCGCGTCATCATCGATACGAACGCGTCAAAACCGGAAGCGATCGCCTCGTTGCTCGACGCGAAGGCCGTTGACGAACTCCTCGTCGATATCAAGGCGCCGGCAGCGTCGTTCAGCGCGGTGACGAAAGCGGGAACGTTCTTCAAATCGGCGGAAGAGTTGTATAGAGAGTTTCTCGAGACCGTCAGTCTCTTGAAAGCGCGCGAGGAAGAGGTCGTGATAACGTTCCTGACGCTCATCACGCCCGGACTCGTGTACAAGAAAGAGGACGTGCTCGCGCTCGCCGACCTCCTCGACGGTTTCGACGCGGAGTGGCACCTCGTCCCGTTCAATCCGGCGGTCACGCTCGATTCCGGCTTGCGCGGCGTCGCCCCGCCGACGACGAAATTCTTGGAGAACCTGGCGAGCTTCATCCGGAAAGAGTATCCGAACGCGAGGGTACGCGTGGCGGAGCCGCGACAGCCGGGAAAAGCGCCGTCATGAGTTTGAGACGGGCATCGCCCGACCGTTCCGCAATTGTTCGCCGAGCATGGCTCGGTACGTGCTGGCGCGGCACGGATTTTCTCGTCAGAGTACGTCGTGATTTTCTCGTCAAGAAATGGCGTCGTTACGTACGATTCGTACGTCGACTGTGAATTCCTGCCGCGCCAGCCCTTGCCCGCCTACGCGGCGAGCAGAATCACTGCAGAACCTTCATAACTTCCGCCCACAACAGCTCGTGAATCTCATCCAGCGTCTTCACTTTCTCGAGCGGTGAGACGGCAGGATCCAACAGTTTCTTCGTCGAGACTTTCCGCATGCAATTGACGACGACCCACGACGGGTCGCGCTTCGCGACCCAACGATAGCTCTCCGCCGCCTTCTCAAGGTGCGTCAAGTCAGTTTCGTGAATATCCTTCTTCCCGCCGGCGAGGTAGTCTCGGCTCGATTTCAGCGCGATGAGCTGTTGCGCGACGAACGGGTGGACCGCGAGGAGGACGACGAGGTCCGGTTTGGGAATGTTGAGCTCGTCGTACTCGAGGTTCTCGACGTACTTGACGATCCGCGCTCGTTCGCCAGGAGTCGCCGCTTTTCCCGCTTGATGACCAAGGTTCGAGGTCGTATACCGGTTGCTCACGACGTGCACGCCGCTCTCGAGCCACGAGCGCAGCTCGGGCGCCTTGTCGTACCGGTCGAGCGCGTAGAAGAGCGACGCGACGCGCGGCGAGACATCGCGAGCGGAGCCGTACTTTCCCGTCAAGTACTGCTCGACGAAGAACGCGGAGGGCTTGCCGTACTGGGGGAAGTCCGCCTGTTCGAAGCGGACGTTCTCTCGCTGCAAGCGCTCGACGAGCTTACGGAACTGCGTCCCTTTCCCGCAGCCGTCCGTACCCTCGATGACGATGAACTTCCCCCGCATGCTCGTCGAGGAGCCGTTGCCCGTTATATAGTTTGCGGGCGCGCAAAACATTTAAAGCGGAAAGGAGAGCGCGAAGGGTGAGGGGGTCGATGTTGTGAACAGGATTATCGCGCTCGTCGGCATGTGCGGTTCCGGCAAGAGCGTCGTGGCGGACGTCTTCGTCGCGCACGGCTACCAGTTCTTGCGTTTCGGCCAGATCACGATGGAGGAGATCAAACGTCGCAATCTCGAAGTGAGCGAGGCGAACGAGCGCGCAGTCCGCGAAGGGTTCCGGAAAGAGCACGGGATGGGCGCGTATGCAATCCTCAACATCCCGAAGATTGAAGAACTGTTGAAACACGGTCCGGTCATCGTCGATGGCCTCTACTCGTGGAGCGAGTACAAGGTGTTGAAAGAAAATTACGGTGACAGATTTATCACGATAGCGATTTACGCACCTCCGAAGACGCGGTACGCACGGCTCGACACAAGAGTCAATATGAAGGAGGACACTGCGTTGCGCAATCGACGTTTTTCCCCGGAGCAAGCGAAAGCACGGGACTGTGCGGAGATTGAGAATATCGAAAAGGGCGGACCGATTGCGATGGCGGACTACACGATCACAAATGACGGAACGTTAGATGAATTGAAAACGAGGACGGAGACACTCGTCAAGATACTTGAAAGGTGATGCGCATGACTGACGAGGAGAAAAAACGGCACGACTATCTCTCATGGGACGACTACTTCATGGGCGTCGCGTTCCTCAGCGCGCAACGCTCGAAAGACCCGAACACGCAGGTCGGCGCGTGCATCGTCAACCCAGACAAGAAGATCGTCGGCATCGGCTACAACGGATTCCCGTGGGGCTGCAGCGACGACAAGCTCCCGTGGAACCGCGAAGGACCGTGGCTCGAGACGAAATACGCGTACGTCTGCCACGCGGAGCTGAACGCAATCCTCAACAAGAACTCCGAGAGTCTACGCGGCTGCACAATGTACGTCGCGCTCTTCCCGTGCAACGAGTGCGCGAAGCTCATCATCCAGAGCGGCATCAAGGAGGTCGTCTACCAGGACGACAAGTATCATGATGAGCCGATCTGCGTCGCCGCACGTCGCATGTTCGACCTCGCCGGCATCTCCTGCCGCCAGTATGCGTCGCAGCGGAAGAGCATCGTCATCGATTTCTCGAAGACAGGCGCGAACGCGAAGCCGAAGCCGACAGAAGCGTCGCTGCACGACAAGAGAGAGTGAATGCAAGAGACAATCTAGACCGTCACTCGACGACGAACCGTTTCGTCTTGCTCGCGTGGCCTGATTTTAATGTGACTTTCTTCTTCAGGAGTTTCGAGAAGTATTTCTCTAATTCGGCGTTCGCCTTGCCCTCGACGGGCGGCGCGTGCACCGCGACGAGGAACACGTCGTGCTCGACGTCATGGCTCAGAACTTTCGTCTCCCTGCTGTTCGGCTTCGCGCGGACGAGAAAAGAGGCTCTCGTTCGGAGCGCATCGAGTGGCTCCATCGTCGATTCCTCAGTTCGCGTCGCGCCACGTGTTGCCGCACTTGAGGCACTTGAAGAACTTCGTCTCGCCTTCATCGCCGGCCCGCGTCTGCGCCATCCAGTAACCGGCCTTGTCGTGGCCGCACTTCGGGCACTCGGCGTCGCCGACCGGAAGCGTCGGACCTTCCTCGCTCACGACGGCAATCTCCTCTTTCGCCGCGAGCTTCTCGGAAATCGTCGCCCGCTCCTTCCGGTTCGTGTAGCCGCAACCGCACGCGAGGAACCGTTTGCCTTTCTCCTGTTTCGGCTTCAGGATCGCGCCGCACTTCGGACAAAACAACATAAGAGTGCTCAAGCCAGAGGGTGGTTTAAAAAAGTTGCGTTTTACCCCCACGCCTCGAATCTGACCCGCGCAGCAGGCACGCCCGCGCCTTTGAGCGACTCCCGCACGCCAGCCACCATCGCTTCCGGGCCGCACAGGTAGAACGTCTTCCCGTCGAGACTGCCGAGGCGGCGCTGGAGCATCGACGCGTCGACGCGGCCGAGCTCTCCCGCCCAACCTTGCGGCGTCTCGCGCGTCAAGGTGACGACAACTGCGACGTTCGCGCTCTTGGCCGGGAGTTCGTCGAGCTCGTCCTTGCACGCGATCTCGACACACTGTCGGCAACTGTAGAAGAGCGTGCACTTCCTCGTCAGCTTCGCGTCGCACGCCGTCCTGACGACGCCGAGGAAGGGCGCGACGCCGACGCCGCCGCCAATCATGACGACCTCGTTCTCGTCAGCGGGAATCGTGAACGTGCCGAGGGGACCGAGGAGCTCGAGCGTCGAGCCGAGCGGCGCGTTGAACAACCGTTTGGTGAACTCGCCGACCGCCTTGATGAGCAAGCGCAGCGTGCCGCGTTCGTTCGTGCTCGACGCGATGCTGAACGCGTGGTAGCGCTTCTCGCCGGGAAACCGGAGCGTGACGTACTGTCCGGGGAGGAACGCGAACGTCGGGTCGATCGAGAACGCATACTCTTTCACATCGTCACCGTATTGCGTCGCGGCTTGGAGCGCGATCGTGAGTTGGCGAGGCGGGGAGACCATGACGCCGCCTCTCCCAAAACGTCTTTAAAAAACTTTGGTGCCCAAAACCTTTTAAAGAGTCCTTGGGCACTCACCGCCGATGGCGTTGACGAAGAGGCCTGCGCGAACGACGAAGAGCGCAAAACGCGGCTCGGGAAGAACGAGAGAACCGTCGAAGCGCAAGCAGTCGTTCCTGCGCCGCGCGTGGAACTTCTTGTGGTATGAAGACTCGCTCGCTTCATGGCTCGTCAACATCGCCCTCGCGTTCATCCTCATCAAGTTCGTCCTCTACCCCGGCTTAGGCCTCATCCTCGGCACGGACTTCCCCGTGGTGGCGGTGGTGAGCAGCAGCATGGAGCACCACCCGGGCGGTTTCGACGAGTGGTGGATGGAGAACGAGGACTTCTACCTCAAGCACAACATCACCAAGTTCGACTTCCAGACGTACTCGTTCCGGAACGGTTTCAACAAGGGCGACATCATGGTCTTGTCCGGCGCTGACCCGGCAACGCTGAAGAAAGGAACGGTGCTCGTCTACTGGAGCGGCAAGCCATACCCGATCATCCACCGGTACATCGGGAAGAACGAAGAGAACAACGTGACGTACTTGCAGTCGAAAGGCGACAACAACCCCGCGATGGTGCGCACGTTCGACCTTGACGAGTACCGCATCCCGCCGGAGCGCGTCGTCGGCAAGGCAATCCTCAGGATTCCGTACCTCGGCTACGTGAAGATCTGGGCGGTCGACCTGTACGGCTTCCTGATAGGACGATAAGATAGGACGAGAAGAAGTCTCTCAAACCTACTGTTTCGCGCCGCACCAGTTGCAATACCTGCTTCTCGGGTGGAGTTTCACGTTGCATCGCGCGCAGACGATGTGGTCGCGAGCGTACGAGGGTCGCCGACCACTCACGCTCGCGTCGGCCTTCTCTCGACGGGATGCTTTCTCGCGCGTCATGTACCAGATGCCAGTCTTGAAGACGCCGTAGACGAGGAGGGCGATGCCGACCCAGAAGAAGAGCGTCAGCACGCCTTTCGGCTGTGCGGAGCGCGACTGGACGAATTTCGAGTAGCTGGCGACCGCGACGCCAATGACCGCGAAGACCCAGCCAGGGATGGACACGAGCTCACCTCCGAGAACGAGATGCCCGACTCGAGACTTTATAAAACTATTTTTTTCGTAAAACTTAAAAACGCCGGTTCCTTAGGGGAGGGGATGGATGATGAGGACGAACGGTCGCTCTTGAAGAAGCTCCGACGCAGTCGCGGCGACGACACGGACGACCTTGATGACGAGTTCGAGACTCCGGGCGAGGATGACATCCTCTTAGAGAAGCAGGTCCGCGAGAAGAAGCGGAAACACGTCTAAGGGCTTATCGCTCGGAGCGCCAACCGCGCTAGTCGTCATACGCGGAATCCTGCTTGATGACGACGCCCCCTCGTTCTTCATCGTCGAGCTCTTCATCCTTGAAGTCGACGGCGTCGTGGAACTCTCGCAGGCAGTGTTCGCTGCAGAACCGCCACTCGCGGCCGTGCAGGGTGCGGACGACTTGCACTTCGTCTTTCTGAAACGGCTTGCCGCAATACCCGCACACGTCCGTGAACTCTTTCTCGACGTGGCTCTTGACGAGTGCGTCGTCGTGGAGAGCGTGCGTTCTCGCCGCGCTCGAAGGAGTCTCTGCTGTTGGCTTCGACGCCATAGAATCACCGCTTGACGATATTCTTCTTGCCGTGCAGGTACGGGACGAGCGCCGCGGGAAGGGTGACGCTCCCGTCCGCTTCCTGGTAGTTCTCCAGGATGGCCACCATGATCCGGCTCGTCGCGAGCGCGGTGTTGTTGAGGGTGTGCGCGAAACCCCGCTCGCCATCCTTGCGAACATAACGGATGTTCAAGTCAGTGGCTTGGTACGTCGTGCAGTTGCTCAGCGACATGACTTCGCCGTAGCTCTTCGTCGTCGGGCGCCAGACCTCGAAGTCGTGGCTGCGCGCCTTCCACGCGGCCAAGTCGCCCGTGCAGATCTCGACGACGCGGTACGGCAGTTTGAGCGCTTGGAGAATCTCTTCGGAGTTCCGGAAGAGCTCGTCGTACGCCTCCCAGCTTTGCTCGGGCGTCGTGAAGACGAACTGCTCGACCTTGTTGAACTGGTGCGTTCTCCAAAGGCCTTTCTCATTGATGCCGTGACTGCCGATCTCCTGACGGAAGCACATCGAGTAGCCGACATACTTTCGCGGAAGCGTCTCGGCGTGGAGGGTCTCGCCGGCAAGCATGCCGAGGAGTGCGTGCTCCGCAGTCCCGATAAGACATAATTGGTTGTCGACGTCTTTCGGTTCGGCCTCTTTGACCTCGTAGATGGACTGTTTGATCGCGTTCACGTCCATCGCCGCTTCAAGGACTGGACGCTTCACCATGAGCGGCGGCTCGACGTACGTGTACCCTTTCTTGACGAGCGTGTCCACGGCGAACCGGACGAGCGCTTGGTTGAGCAAGGCGAGGTCTCCCTGGAGGAAGTAGAACCCGCTGCCCGTCGTCTTCGCGCTCGCCTCGAAATCAGCGAGGCCGAGGCTTTCCGCGAGCTCGACGTGGTTCTTGACGGGGAAGGTGAACGTCTTGGGTTCGCCCCAGCGCTTGACCTCTTTGTTCTCAGCGTCGTTCTCGCCGAACGGCACGTCGTCATGCATGATGTTGGGAACCTGCCGGAGGAGGACTTTCACGTCAGTCTCGAGGAGGAGAAGCTTGGATTCCGCGTCCTTGACTTGTTCAGGAATCGCTTTCGCCTTCGCGAGGAGCGGTTTCGTCTCAGCGCCACTCTTCTTCGCCTGGTTGATCTGTTCAGAAACAGCGTTGCGCTCCTTGCGCAGGTTGTCGAGGGCGAGTTTCAGGCCGCGCCACTCGTTGTCGAGCGTCAAGAGCTTGTCGAGCGCTTCCAGCCGGTCGTCGCGCCGCTGGCGCTGGATGGTCGCGCGGAGCTCATCCGCGTGCTCCCGCACGAATTTCAGGTCGAACATAGAAGCATCACGAGTCACTCATAGTTTAAAAAAGTTCTCTCGGACTGGGCTCTGTGGCAAATCGCTGTCGCGCGGTCACCAGCCGCTCGCCTCATCGCTTCGTTCTTCACTTCTTCCGCGCCACCCCGACGGGGCCGACCCCCAGCGCTCATCGTTGTGGACGTCGCGAGAGGCTCACCTGACGCTGGTGACCGTCCATTTGCCACAGAACCCTCGGACTAGCCGCGATGAAAAAGTCCGCCCCTGCCGTGGCGTCCTCTCGAACTCCTGTCAATTAACGCCAGCGACCGCTCTTCCCGCCCTTCCCTTTCTTCTGCTTCTTGAGGAGCTTCCAGTCCTTGCGCGTCATCGGCTCGCCCGTGTTTCGCGCTCCGACGCCACGGTCGCCGTCATCCTCTGGACGTCGCTTGCCCCGGTGCTCCGCCAAAGGTTTCACGTCGATTGAAATGCCGAGCTCCTTCTCGATGGATTGGATGCGTTCGCCGCCGCGGCCGATAATCGTCGCCATCGCGCCATCGGGGACGTAGACGGTCGCTTTCGTCGCGTTCTGCAGGTCGACGCGCGCGTCATCGACGATCTGGAGGAAATAGTTCTTCACGCCGTCAGCGATGAACTTGTTCACGGGTGAGTGCGCGCCGCTCGTCTGGACGGGGATGACGACGGTCTCTTCGCCGTACGAGTACATCTCGAAGACCGGCTTGTTCGTCTCGAACTCGAGGACTTCGACGACGGGGCGCGCCAAGTCCGCCTCGGTCATCCCGGAGGGGACTTTCACGGTCATCCGGACCGCGTACACTTCGGCGATATCCCCATTCTTGATGAACAGAACCGTGTCGATGACGTGCGGGATGACGCCGAGCTCGATGCGGCCGAGGAAGCGTTGGATCGCGTCGATCGTCTTCGTGCCGTGGATGACGCCGATCATCCCGACGCCGGACAACCGCATGTCCGCGAAGAGCGTGAAGTCGTTCGTGTTGCGCATCTCGTCGAAGAACGTGTAGTCGGGACGGCTCAGGAGGAGGATGTCGTGGATCTCTTCCGGCGAGGAACGGCTCATCGCGTACTGCGTGATCTCCTCGCTCAGGATGAGGTCTCGCGGCGCTTCGACCGTCTTGATGATCTTCTCCTGTCGCGCGTAGTGCTCGGCGAGCGCTTGCGCGAACGTCGACTTGCCGTGGCCGGGCGGGCCGGCGATGAGGACTCCTTCCGCTTGCTGGTCGAGCCGACCACGAAGCTTCTCGCTGATCGTGTACTCTTCAAGGTCCAAGTGCTTGACCGGCCGGACCGCGGTGATCTCGTTCCCGTCGCTCATCGGAGGGCGCGTCATGACGACGCGGTACCGTCCGACTTGGCAGATCGTGCTGTAGTCGCGTTCAATCTCGAGGAAGCTATCCTTGCGCTCGCGGGCCTCGCCTTCAATCTCGCGCATGTACTCCTCGATCTCTTCCTGGGTGACCGGC
Organism: Candidatus Woesearchaeota archaeon UBA153; assembly: GCA_002503705.1. GTDB lineage: Archaea > Nanobdellota > Nanobdellia > Woesearchaeales > UBA525 > UBA153. Next base: position 24,348 of record DASH01000044.1, read on the forward strand.
TCGTCGCGGACGGTGACGAACGTCCACGCTCCCGGGCGCCCTCGTTTCGCCCTGATGGAGCAGCCTTCTTTCAGGTGGACGCTCATCGTGTCGTCGGTGAAGAAGCGTTCGATGCCCATCCGGCGCTTGCTTGTTCGTTCCTCGTGGCGCGCGTCACCCATGCAGTATCACCCCAGCATCACCCAGTATCGCCCAGCATCACACCAGCATCATCCAGCATCGCCCATTCCTCCCGCAAGAGTCGCGCTTTTTAATACTTTCGAGAAGGGGAAGAGCGCGACCTCGACGGCAAGGGTCGCTCAAGCGAAGAGGTTCTCAAACCATTGTTCGAGGTCGTACAGGCGGACTTCGATTTTCTGCAGGAACGTGAAGTCTTGCGGCGTCACGACGACCGTCGAGCGCTGCTCGTACGTTTTGCCGAGCGCGTCGTTGAAGGAGACGATGACCGCAATCTCATTCCCTTTCAGGTCGAGGTTGCTGCCGAGGAGGTTCAGCGTGAACTCCTGCGGCGGCACGAGGCGTTCGATCGTCCACGACTGCTCGAAATTATCGTGGACGACGCGGACCGTGACGTCCGTCGGCACCGCGTCGCTCTCCTTTCGCAACGTGAACGAGAGCTCGCCGCGCTCGTCGAACCGGAGCGCGGAAGGCGCCACAAGATCGAGGATGGCGACGCGAGGCTCATCCAAGCACGCGTAGCGGACGAGCGCGGAAGCGGAAGCGTCAGGCCCTTTCACCGTCGCGAGCGTCGCCTTGACGCCGGACGAAGCGCAGGAGAACGCCTTGTTGAATGAATACTCGGCGCCGCTCGGCACGTTCACAACGGCGCAACCGTCTAGGCACGCGCGCAGTCCGGCGAGCGGAGACGCCCGCCCGTTCGTGAACGTGCACGAGACCGCGACGTTCTTGCCGACGTACGCGATCTCCGGCTCCGCGGTGCACGCGAGCGCGACGCCGTCGCTCGACTCGGGCTGGCTCGCCGATTCGAGATAACTGTTGAAGAAGCCCGCGTCATAGGTAATCGCGCCGTCTCTCGCTTGGAAGCTCGCGCTCGCGAGTTCTCGGAAGCCCGCGTACAGTTTGACGGGAAACGTGTACGTGAAGCCGCGCGACAATCCTTCGCTCTTGACGAGGAAGTACAGCTTCTTCGACTCTCGCGGCTTCAAGAGGATGTTGCGTTCGAGCGGCGTCAAGGCGTTCAAGCCTTGCGTCTGCGCGACCTGGAGCCTCGCGCTCACGTACGCGTTCGCATTGTTCTGCACGACGGCGGTGAACAAGTTCGCGGAGTCGAGGCCGACGATCGACTCGAACGGTTGGAGCGTCACCGTGAAGAGCTCGCGATGGCGGCGTTGCCGATCGAGGACGTCCACGCCGATGTCGAAATCGCGCGTGACAAGGCTCGCGTCCCGAGAGAGCATGGAGACGTCGAGGCTCGACACGTCCGCGTCGAAACTCTCCTTCAGGGTGATGTGCGTCGCGTCGACGTACCCGTACGTGCCGTACGTCACGTCGAAAGGAACCCACCCCGTACCGGGGAAGTAGACTTCCGCCCACCCGTGGCCGCCCCACGGCTCCGCGAATTCCGGAAGGTTCGTGTAGCTGACGCCGCTCACGAAGCGCGCGGGAATGTTCAGGCTGCGCAGCATGCTGATGAACAAGGAGGTCATCTCGTCGCACACGCCTTTCCGGTTGCGCATGACCCACGTGCTCGGCTTGGACGCGTCCGCAGTCATGCTCGTTAGGTTGTAGTCGATGTTCGTCGTCACCCAGTCCGCGATGTTGTAGACGACGACGAACTCGTCGTCGCTGTCGCCGGCGAGCGCGAGCGCTTTCTTCCGGATGGATTCGTCGATGTCGATGATCTCGCCGAACTCAGTATAGAGCGCGACGTCGCTCGGCAACGAGGTGATTGGGAACGGGATTTTCTCAGTGACGGGGAGTTGCGCCGCGCTCGTCGTCACAGTCGCGTCGAGCGAGTAGTCGAGGTTGCCGAGCCGCGGCCCCGTCCAATGGTACAGGAGGAAATCGTCTTCTTGCTTCGCGAACGGACGCGTCGTGATGGATTGCACGGTCTGCCGGTACGACTCTCGCGGGAACCAAGAGAGTTCCGCATCGACGCTCTCGACGCTCGGGCTCGGCCCGTTCTGGACGAGCGAGATCGCGCTCGCGAGCTTCAGCTGCAGGACGAGCGTGTCGTACTCGTAGAGGCTCGAGTCTCGGACAGGAGCGGTGGCGGCCGACACGCACGGAATGAGAAGAACGAGTACAAAGAAGACTCCGATAAGACCTCTCGAAAACCCTCTCATGAGTTCATCTACCAACTCACGCTTTTTATAGTTTTGGACGAAAACGGACGAGAGAACCGAGAAGTGACGGCGAAGGAGAACCTTGAGAGGTCGAGAGCGCCGGCAACGGAGAGCGACAATCATACGCAGACAGAACAGTACAAAGGAGACTGCGTGTTTGACGGTCACTTGAGACGCATGACCCAGACCGCGCGTTCTGCGAGCTGGGCTCGCTGTTCAGAAGACGCGTAGTGAAGGGAGGAGATCTTTCCCTCGAGGTGTTCGAGCAGAGGGTGCTCTTCGATGCTGAAACCCGCATTGGCAAAGAAGCTACGCGCGTCAGCGAATGAAGAGAAATAGTTGGTGAGCAAGTCACGGCCGACGAGGTCTACCGTTCGCGAGAAAGAGGCGTGTGCGCACGTCCATTTCTCCAGATGGATGTCGGGAGTGATCCAACAGCCGCCGTACGTCTCCAATACCGCACGCACCCCTTCCAGCAGTTGGTTCTTTTCGTCCAGAGTCAAGTATCGCAATAATCCTTCGGTGACGATGACGACGGGTCCGGAACTGAAGGTGCTCGCGGCGAGAACCACCTCGTCCGGTTTCGTCGCATCCGCTGCACAGTACTTGAGGGCGGACGGCAATTTCCCGAGGAGCGAGGTAACAGCCGTCTCTTTCAACCGGATTTGTTCCGGCAAGTCTGTCTCAACGTACGAGACGGCAGGGTTGCTGCTCAGTTCGAGTCCTCGCGGGGAGAAACCGGCCGCGAGTTCGAGGACTTTGAGCGAGGAATGCTTGTCGAGATACTGGTCGAGCAACCAGTTGATCGCTTTATAACGCGCCTCGAAGTAGACGGCACTCTCGGGCGCGGGGCGCACCGATGCCAGCCCATCCATAAGGGTTCGAACGGCAGAGTCTTTGCGTAGCTCTTCAACCATGGACTTTGCCGAAGAGACATCTGTGTACATCGCAAGGGAAGCGACGACCTTGAATGCCGTGGGGCTCACCCGACGGAAATCATACTCCGCCATACAAACCAGTAGTCCGAAGAATTATTTAAAACTGTTCTTCCTGAGAAGGAAAGAAGCTCTACTCGAGAGACGCCGGCGCGGAGACCGCCTCGTCGTCACTCAAAGCCCGGGCTCCGACCTCGAGAAGAGCTCACGCTCTCCGAGAACGCCGGCGCCCGGATTTGAACCGGGGATACCCGAAGGTACAGGATTTTCGCGGTATTGTTGGTTTCATAACGACAGGTCGTGAAACCAGTCGATAGCAATCCTGCGCAATACCGAGCTATGCGACGCCGGCCTAGCGAGGACAGAGGGGCCGGAAGGCGTTTTTAAAGGTTCCGCCGGGCGGCGAGCAGAGACCGGGTAAGAAATAAAGAATGAACTAAAGACGTTCACCCGACAAGCAGCAGCAGGGCCATGACACCGATGCCGGCGAGGATGGCGACGAGTTGCGCCACGTTCCGCGCCACGCGAGTCTCCTTGTGCAGTTCGGGAATCAGGTCTGTGCCGGCGAGGTAGAGGAAGGTGCCCGCCGCGAAGGGCAAGAGGTACGGTATGATGCCTTGAACGGCGTCGCTGATGAGGAGCGTGAGGAGCGCCCCGAGGAGGGCGGTGAGCGCGGAGAGGAAGTTCCAGAGGAGCGCCTTCACCCTGCTGAACCCGCCGTGGATGAGGACTGCGAAGTCGCCGACCTCTTGGGGAATCTCGTGGAGGAGGACGGCGATCGTCGTCGCGAAGCCGACGGGCGTGCTGACGAGATAGGCCGCCGCGATCACGGCGCCGTCGATGAAGTTGTGGATGCCGTCGCCGAGGAGGTTGATGACCGCGAAGGGTTTGACCTCGTGGAGGTGGTGTTCGCAGTGCTGGCCGTGACAGTGGTGCCAATGGATGAATTTCTCCGTCAGGAAAGTGAAGAGGAAGCCGCTGAGGAGGATGAGCGCGACCATCGGGGTGAAACCGAGCTCTTCCACAGTCTCGGGAAGAAGATGGAAAAAGACGCCGCCGAGGAGGCCGCCGACGCTGAACGCGACGAGTTCGAGGAGCAGGGATTGCAAGGTCTTCTTCTTCAAGGAGAGGAAGAGCAACCCGGTGAACGCGACGAGGCTGATCGCGAGGACGGAAGCGATCGTGTAGAGCGTCGCGTGGAGCATGAGCGGAGAGAATCAAGAGTTCGTTTAAAAGCGTTGCGAAACGCTAGAGCCGCTTCTCTTTATACTTGCCAGTCCAGACGTCGAACGTGACCCGTTTGTTCACGCCCTTCCCGAGGAGGATTTTGAAGAGTTCCGCGACGACGAGCGCCGCGGCCGCGTGCGTCGCCGGACTGATCGCGCCGACCTTCTCCGTCGACGGCAGCTTCAGGCACTCGGCGAGCGCGTTCTTCGACACTTTTTTCACCGCGACGAGCAATTCCGCAGTACTGCCGGAATAGCGCGCGAGGACGAGCGGAATCTTCTGCTGTTGACAAAAATCAAAGACGAGCGTGTTGATCGAGTCGCTGTTCGACGTGTCGATGACGCAGTCCGCCTTGACGAGAAAGACATTGTTCGGCCCCAACTCTTCATGGAAGCTCTTCACCTGCAGCTTCGGGTTGACGTCCGCAATCCGGATCTTCGCCTGCTTCGCCTTGAACTTCGTGATGTCATCTTCAAGGTAGAGCGTCATCCGGTTCATGTCCATCTCTTCGACGCGGCCGCGGTCGATGATGCGCAGCTCGAAATCTTCGCGCGCGAGGATGNNTCACGGTGACGTGACGGCCCGCCAGCTTCCCATTTCCCTTCTCGCCGATCGGCGGGAACCGAGAACGATACAAGGTACGCATACCCCTTTCTCTAAAAGGGTTGTTTTTAAACTTTGCGGGCCGACAAGAGCCACGGACGAGGAACTTATTTAAAGAGGGATTGACGAGTAGAACGACGTGGCAATGCCGAGCGAGTACTCTTGGAAGACGCTCACCGCGCACGAGCAGCACCTCTTGCGGGAGTTGCAACGCCTCGTCCTCGCGCTCGCCGACACGAAGCTCGTCGAAGAGGACCGTTGGTATCGCAAGGCGACGGTGAAGAAGAACTGGGAACGCATCGTGAAAGCGAGAAGAATCGTCGGAGAGCTCGACGACCTGCTCGAGAGGAAAGATTTCCCGCTGCAACGGATGAGTGAGGAGTACCGACGGGAGAACCTCACGAACCTCGCCGCAAGCGTGGAGCTCCTCAATTCGTTGACGCCGAAGAACTGCCAGCATGCGGTACGTGAAGTGAACGACCAAGCGCACCACCTCATCCGCAACCTCTCACTCACCATCCGGTTCTTCGAAGTTCCCAAGGAAGGACGATGGAAGCTCGCGCTGTGGCGGATTGGCGCGGCAGTCGTCCTCGCCGGGATGCTCGGGCAGGCCGCAGCTCCCGCAGCGCTTGAAGCGTACTATGGCCGGCCGGACGTCGTCGCGACGAGGACGGCGTACAGTCCGCCGCGACCGAGCGAAACGCCGCCGGTGCGGGACATCGTTCCCGGGTATTACGTCCAGTACGCCGCGGTTTCGACGCTGGACGACGCGTTGAACGAGGAGGCGCGCCATGCAGGCTCGATCGTCTACGAGTCGCGAAACCTTGAATTCCCGTTCAAGGTGCTCGCGCCGAAGATGTTCGAGAGCGTTGGTGACGCGATGGCCGCAATCGACGACCTCAACGCGCCGACGAACGCCGGCGTCATCCAGGTCTCTCCGGACGGCACGACAGCGTGGATGAAAACAATTGAAGAGAGAATTCTCGACGTTGCGCGGCAACGAGCGCCGCCACGGTCAGTCCGGCCCGTGCCGTTCGTGACGGTGCAGAACGACGAGTGGACCGCGTACTGGTTCGCGCGTATCAAGGAGTGCGTCGAGAAGGACGGGCGTCGCTTCAACGAGGCGGAAGCCGGTCGAATTCTCGAGACGGTGCGGCGCGTCGTCGATGCCCACATCCCCTCGGCCAGGCGGCTCATCCCGAATCCGAAGAGCCCGAGAGAGCCGATTCCATTCGAGAATCTCGTCCTCGGCGTCATCGAGGTGGAGAGCAAGTTCGACGCAGACGCGGGATCGCGTAAGGGGGCGCGAGGGCTCATGCAACTCGTCCAGAATACGTTCGATGACGTGCAGAAGCGACGAACGGTGTACACTGACGTCCCGAGAATCCTCGATATCGAGCAGAACATCGAGTGCGGAACGATGTATCTCGCCGAGCTCATCGAGAAGAACCCGAAAGAGAACCTCGCCAAGATCCTCCGGTATTACAATGGAGGGAAGCGCGCGGTGGAGAGCGGCCGGCTCAAGGGGAACAGAGAGAACCTCTCGTACCCGGACAAGGTACTCGAGACTGCGGAGAGGGGCGGCATCGGGGAAATAAATGCGCGAAAGAGCGCGGTCTCGTTGCAGGCGCGGAGTGCGCCGCCGCCAACCAGGAAGTCGTTTCGTCGCTAACCATAAATAGCCCTTTCTCTTCCCGTTCCTGTCATGACGTCGCCGGCCGCGTACAAGCAGCATTGCATCTTCTGCAAGAGCCAGTATCATACGTACCGCAACTGTCCGATGGCGTATCGCGCGCAGCGCGTCAAGCTGTTGAGCGCGAACGCGAAGGCGGAGTACGCGGGGCAGAGCCCGAACGTCTTCGTCGGCCAGTACGGGTACCCGCGCGTCAATGTTGGCTTCTTGAACGTCGAGCAGTACACTGAGCAGGACGAGCCGCTCAAGTGGAGCAAGGAAGGAAAGAAGATTCCCGAGATCGTCGACCTGCGCACGCAGCTCGTGAACAGCCACTTCCAGCAGCACATCAAGAGCTTCAGCGACCGACTCCTCGCCATGAGCCAGGAGGTGGGGATGGCGTCGAAGCCGGCGGACGTCGAGGTGAAGCTGGAGAAGAAGCCGAGCTATACGACGTCGTTCGATACGCACGCGCAGCCGCACGGCCCGTCCGTGGCGTTGAAGAGCGCGCGGTTGACTGAAAATGTGAAGGTCGACACGCGCGTCGAGAAGGCGGTCGCGGATAGCGATTTGAAGAGCGCGGAGGCGCTCGGCACGCTCGCGACGAAAGGGTTTGACGAGCACTTCCTGACGAAGCTGTTCAGCACCGGCAATCTCGGCGTCGCCGCGCAGCGCAAGCTCGTCCCGACGAAGTGGAGCATCACGGCAGTCGACGACACGCTCGGCAAGCGGCACATCAAAGAGGTGAAGAATTTCTCAGAGAGCGATTGCAAGGTCTTCATCGGCGGCTACTTGGGGAACAACTACGTGATTTTATTCTACGATGACGTCTGGAGTTACGAACTCTTCGAAGGGTACGTCCCGATGCTCCACCAGAAGGGAGAGGACGCGTGGGAGACTGACGAAGAAGGGTACGACGGCCGCAAACAGTACGCGACCGAGACCGTCGGCGGGTACTACGCGGCGCGGTTGTCGATCCTTGAGCGGTTGCGGCACGACAAGCGCCAGGCGGCGGTGCTCGCGCTCCGCTTCGTCACGACGGACTATACCGCGCCGTTGGGCGTCTGGGTGGTACGGGAGGCGGTGCGGAAGGCGATGACCTCGACGCCGCTCACGTTTCCCGACCGCGCGGCGATGGAACAGTACGTCATCGCGCAGTGCAAGCGAGAATTCTCATTCGACGTGACGGGAACGTTGCGGGGGAAGAGCGTCCTGCTCAAGCGGCTCCGGAGCCAGACGAGACTGGCGAAATGGACGGGAATGGCGTAAGCCGAGCGCCGCTCGGCACGCGCTGGCTCGGCGCGGTTTTCTCGTCGGCATACGTCGCACTCTCGCCGTTCCTCGTGAGTTCCTCATCAGTACGTCGTACGTTCCAGAACTACGACGATGAACTTTTGCCGCGCCAGCCGTTACCCGCCCGCGGCGGACCGTTCATCAATGAGCACGATGCTCAGCACAGCTTGCTCGTGTACTCGCCGCCTTGACGCGCGTCGATGACGAACTCGTCGCTGTACTTCATCGTCTTGTACAAGTTCTGATAGTCGAACTTCGCGCGGAACAAGTAGACCTTGTTCGTCGGAAGGAGGAACTCCGCTTGGCGCGTACACGTCTTGTCGCAGAAGACGCCGTACAAGTACGCCTCAAACGCGGCTCGCGTGTACGTGTGGACGTCCCGCCACTCCTCAGCCGGCGACTCCTTGACTTGCAACGTGATCGCCGGGCTTGAACTGCCCACCTTGAAGTGCGCTTCCAAGCCGTTGAAACCATCCCTGCAGGCAGGCCTGACGGTGAACACGTCGATGATTGTCGCGTTCGGGCTCTTCGCCGGCGCGTACTCCTGGAACGGGTTGGGCGCGACGTCTTCCGAAGCGCACAGGAGAGGGTCGTCCACGAGCGCGCGCGTCCTCTCACAGACGTACTTCGTCACGGTCACGTTCCGCGCGACAACAGTCCCGGGACAGCGGCTACAGTCGAGCGCGGGACAGTCACTGCCGCTGGACGCGACGGCCTTCCCCTCGTCCTTGTCGCACACGCCGTTATCGTCATTGTCGAGACAGCAATCGTCGCCATTCCGGATGTACGGCTTGTCGCAGACGACAACCGAACTGCTGAGACAACCAGCGAGCAAGACCGCGAGGACCGCGAACGAGAGGACGAGGACGAGTTGACGCATACGGAAACCACCCCTTGATTGGAGAGAAGAGTCTCGAGAGCGATTTATAAAGATTTCTCGGGGCGTGGGAAGAAAGAGGGCGCTTCAGATCTGAGAAGACTTCAGAACAGCCCCATCACGCTCTGGACGAGCATGAAGGACGCGAACATGAGCAAGACTGACGTGATGATGGCGACGGCGTACCACGCCTTGTTCCACGCGAAGACCTTCGCGCCGTCGAAGAAGCCGAACGGCAGCAGGTTGAAGACCGCGAGATAGCTGTTCGCGATCGCGCCGAGGCCGACGACGTTCCGCCAGATCGGATTGGTGAGGAGGAAGAAGAGCGGTAAGAAGACGAGAGCGAGGATGATGTTCGCGGCCGGGCCGGCGAGGCCGATCTTGCCGCTCTGCTCGTGGTCCGCGTGGCCGCTGATGTGCACGGCGCCGGGAGCGGCGATGAAGACCCTGAACAGGCTGAGGACGAGGCTCACGACGAGCATGAAGTTGTCGGAACGATACTCGGCATAGCAATCATATTTGTGCGCGACCCACTTGTGGCTCAGCTCGTGCGCGAGGAAGCCGATGCCGACCGTCACCGCGGCGGCGGCGAGGCTGAACGCGAAGAGGACGAGATGGCCGGTGGTGAAACCGATGCCGGCGATGAAGAGGGCGAAGGCGAGACTGACGAGCAACCATGACTTCGCCAGGTCGCGACGCTCCCGCTTCGTGAAATTGAACTTCATGCGAACCCTCTCCGATTGGCCCCTGCAAGCCGTAGTTTTTAAACGTTTGGGCGCGTGAGAGTTAAAGAATGGAACGAGTAGCTATTTAAGCAATTCCGAAGTTCTCCCAAAGCGTGGGAAGTATGGATCGTGGTGCGTTCCTCGAAGCGTTCGAGAAGGCGAAGGCCGCTCGGGAGCTGCTCGTCGTCGCGTGCGACTGCGAGATTACGTACTCGGGACGTGCCGAGGCGTTCTTGCCGCGCGGCGAGCGGCTCATCGTGATGAAGCAGGATGGAGTCTTGCTCGTCCACCAGCCGGAGAACGGGAATCCGATCAACTATCTCAAGGCCGGCGGCGACATAACCCTTGAAAAGTACGAAGGCCATCTGATGCTTCGCGGCAAGCACGCCGCGCAGAAAGAGTTCTTGGATATCGAGATTTTCACCGTTCACGACGGCTTCCACCGCAAGCTCGAGGACGGCGGCAAGCAGACGCTGCTCGGGAGCGAGGCGGACATGAGCGACTCGATCCGCGACAATCCTTCTTTGATCGGGCCGGATTTCAAGCCAATCTCTCGCGAAGAGCAGACGGCCGTCGGCTTCGTCGACGTCTTCGGTCACGACGGGCAGGGTAACCTCGTCGTCATCGAGTGCAAGCGGTACACTGCAGGCTTGGACGCGGTGAGCCAACTGCACCGCTATGTGGAGAAGGTCAAGCAGGTTAAGGGGACGAAGAACGTGAAAGGCATCTTGGCGTCGCCGAAGATCACGGGGAACGCGTTGGAGATGCTGAAGAGCTACGGGTACGACTGGCGCGACGTCCACCCGCCGAAGCGCCACGAACGCCACGCGAAGAGCCAGAAACATCTCGGAGAATTCTAAGAACGGCATCGCCACCGTAGTCGGGCGTCACCCTCCAGGGTCGCTCCGAGGCGTCGCGACAGTCCTTAAGGGCGAGCGTTGCGGCGAGGAACCTACGAGCGCGGGAGGGGACGCCCGGACAGTGGTCGGAGCGCAGCCGACAGCGTCGTGGCAGTTCGCTGCGCTCTGCACCCCGCACGGGTCGGAGAGCGAGCAGGACAGAGGCGATGCTCAAGAGAAAATCATATAAGGACTCCCTGACTCTCACCGTCATGAAGTGCGAGTTGTGCAAGGAGAAGATCGACACGACGTTCCTCGCGAAGCCGGTCGGCACCGCGTTCAAGGACGCGAAGGGGAAGCAGCACTGGGCGTGCGCGGCGTGCCAGCGCGGCAAGACGAAAGAGGAGTTGTTGGCCGCGCTCAAATAAGAGTTCTCGGAACCGTTCGGCGCCGCAGAAGGCCTAGATAAGTATTTCGTCGTCGAGTTTCCGACGCTCACGCCAACTGTTCTCGATGGCCTCGTCGAGAAATTCATCACCATCGTGGGCGTCCGCGGGTCGGAGCTCGTACGATTCATCCATATCGAACTCGCGCGTCACCAGCAACACCTCCCCTGAAACGACTCCCCCACTATGGTTTTCATCATATTTAATGGTTCTCAAGAATATATAAAGAAAACAGGGGGAGAATAGATACAGACGTCAAGGACGACTGCGAAACGATGAGCGCCCCACTACTCCTTCCCGCGCTTCTCGCCCTGATAGCCTTTCTTCTTCGTCTTCAGGCTGTTCTCGACGACCTCCTTGAGGAAGTCCTCGGTCTCAGGCTCGGGCATGTCCTGCTCGGAGTCGTTGAACGTCTCGCACGTGGTAAAATCGCGCGTCATGAACCCTCCACGGTAAGAGCTCTTTTTAACAGTATCGCTCGACCAGG